>JBPCNK010000212.1:0-28368 GCA_051001345.1 Acidobacteriota bacterium
GATCCCGACGGCGCCTGTGGCCGCGCTTGTCCCGAACCGAGCGAACCCAAATGAAGCCGCGGCGAGCAGTATTTCGACTCGAAGCTGGATTTCTTTTCGCCGCGTCCAAAGCAAAGTGGAAAAGGAAAGGATGGCGCCCGGAGCGGGCTGACCGGAGCCCGCCAAGGACGCGGCCAACGGCCGCGGCCGCGCGGTGCGACGGGCAGACCGCGCCGGGCATCCGCAAGCTCCTCATGCGATTCACACTCTGTTAGTGCCCGGTCTGAATAACGACTCCCTCCTGTGAGCTTGTGTAGCTGAAGGTATCGCGCACGGCGCCGGTTGGATCGACCAGGGTGATGTCGTCAATCCCCATAATCTCGTATAATCTCGTTGCGGTTTAGTTCAACGGTTTCTTTCCGGAATCTTTCGATACATCTCACCGGAGTGAACCTCTCGGCCCGAGACTCCGGAAAGAAACTCATACGTTGGGCGACAAGATATCGAAGGGTGATTTCGTGCCGCAGAAGGTAAGAGAACTTGTCGCCGAGCTTGAACGCGCAGGTTTCGTGAATCGTGGCGGAAAGGGCAGTCACCGAAACTTCGTTCACTCGAGAGTTTCAAAATCGATCAATATCGGGCGCGCTAGGCGACGATGCGAAGCACTACCAGGTCCGCGCCGTGAAGCGCGCTGTCGAGGAGTCGAAATCATGAAGGAAAGTGCGAGGTACGCGAAGATCGTCGAGTGGTCGGAAGAGGACCAATGCTTTGTCGGGAGCTCTCCGGGACTGATTTACGGTGGGTGTCACGGCCAAGACGAAAAAGCCGTCTTCGAGCAGCTGTGCCAAGTTGTAGAGGAAGCAATTGCGCTTTACCACCAGGATGGAAAGCCTCTCCCTCCGCCAACGTCGGGCCGTGACTACGCGAACAAGATGCAGAACGTCGCATAACCACGCAGTGCACCGGACGTGCGCAAGAGCGGCGCACGCCGGTGACTGCGGACGTTAGGCCGAAATGGAAGGATCGACTTTCACGGAGTTTCCTATGGGGAAAAGCACGGTGCTGGCGCCTTCGAATCACTCTGAGCCTCAATCTCGAGACCCGCAACTGGTTGCGGAATTTTCCAGATTCGTGGGTGGCGAAAGAGGAAGGAAGCTCCTTCCTGTCTGAGTTTGGTGGTACCTGGGAACGCCTGTTCATTGAGTCCGCGCAACCGGAGATTCAAGACTATTTTCGGGAACTCGGTGTGCCTGAGGAGCATCTTCCCTATGTGAGGCCGGGGGAGCGGTACCGCGGCTCGTGGGTTTTGGAGGCGGCGGTGGTCATGGCTGGGACCGTTGGAACAGCGTACACAGTCCTGAAAGGCATCTCTGAGCTTCCGGACATCGCTGATGGGCTAACGAAGTTGAAGGAATCGTCAGGAAGCTCCAGACGCGTGCGGACTCCAGCGTCAGAGAGCAGTTGGCTCAGTCGGTCACACACGAGCGAACAAATCGCCGTGCGCTCCGTCCAGCGCCGCAGCCGCCGACTAACGTCGCGGCCATCGACTTGGTGATCGACGCCAGGCCCGTTCTGTCACTGACGCCAGCATTATTGAAACATCATCGACTTCATCTCTCGGCCGGCGTCTCAAGAGACTCATTCACACTTGAAAACCTCGGTGACGAGCCAATGCGCGACGTTCGCTTGCGCTTATTCCGAACAGCGACCGAGCGACATCAGTGGCGCATACCAGGATGCCTATATGGGGGAGGTTCCACTTCTTTCGGGTCACCAGACAGTGGCAAAGCTTTTTGGCGAGTTCCGCGATCACGCCGGCTGGATATGTCAGACGGCGAGCCCGCGCACGTCGATTGCTGGGTGGAAGACACGTTTTTGGGATCTATCTCTTCCGCTTCTACCTCGAACGGGAGTAGCGCCATGGTTCGGCCTAACAATGGCATGCCAGAAGAGTCGAAACTCTTGGCCAAGCAGATGCACGGATCGCGAACGAATGTTTGCTGAAGTCACGACGAGAGTTGACCGAAAGATTTGTTCAGTCAGTCCCCAATGTTCGGCGGCACTCCACCCGCCAATGTAGCAGGGTGAAAATGCTTCACGCGCAAGCACCCAAGGATCTTCCACGGCCATTGGTCGGCCAGGCTCGGCTTCAAGTGGAAGAATGAGGTACAAACCTCGCCGGAGATGAGCTTGGGCAGCAGCGTGTCGCGCAGCTCCTTTTGGGCGGGGGCGCTCTCGGCGACGAGCAGCGCCAGCGCCACCATCGCGTTGTCGGCGAGCACCGGGGGCTTCCGTCTGCGCGCAGCAGCAGGCCGATCAAGCGGGCGGGCTTGGTGGCAAGTTTTTCGGAAAAAGTGATGCGAATTGAGCAGCGGGCGGAAGGGGAGATAATTGTGTATTCCGTGATGTATCGACAGGACTAGCTGGCTTAGGGCCACGGTCGCGATGCTCTTGTTTGTGCGCTATTCGGGAAAGGACTCGTGCTGCGTCTGCAGAGCGCGCGAGGGGCTCTCTACGGTCTTTTGGCTAGTCGGAAATTGGTCGCGTAAAGTGTCAAAAAATGATACTTTGCGTCCATGAAATCCGCCAATGCGCCCCCTAAAGCTCGGCAATACATAGAGCACCTCGTCGAAGGCGGCCAATACAGCTTCACATCGCGCGAGGCCCGACTGTGGCTCCGCGTCTCAGACAATGCATCCAAACTCGCCCTGAACCGCATGGCGAAGCGACGGCTGATCGCATCTCCGGCAAGAGGATTCTACGTGATTGTACCGCCGGAGTACCGCTCGCTCGGCAGCCCGCCAGCCGACCAATTCATCCCGGCATTGATGGAGCATCTCGAGCTGCCCTACTACGTGGGCCTACTCTCTGCGGCGCAGTACTACGGCGCGGCCCACCAGCGGCCACAGGAATTCCAAGTCTTCATCGACAAGAAACGCCGACCGATCACCTGCGGAATGGTGCGCGTTTCGTTTATCGTCCGTAAGCGCGCGCGGGATGTGCCGGTTCAAACCTTCAACACGCCGCGTGGAACACTCCGAGTATCGACGCCTGAGGCTACCGCATTGGATCTGGTCGGCTACCAACACCACGCTGGCGGTCTCGATCTGGTGTCCACGGTCCTCACGGAACTCGCGGAACGAATCGACTCTAACAAGCTTCCGACGGCGGCCGTCAGCGCCCCTATTGCGTGGTCTCAACGGCTCGGTTACTTGTTGGAGCGTGTTGGCGCCGGCGCGAAGGCGTCCGGACTGAGGCCTTATGTGCGTACGCACGCAGAGGAGTGGACGGCCCTTCTGCCGAAAGGGTCACTCCAGAACGCTTTGCGCAATGAGGATTGGAAAGTCTACGTCAACGCGGAAGTGGAAACCGATCTGTGATCCCGCGCGACTACATCACAGCCTGGCGCGCGGAAGCACCCTGGGTGCAGGATTTTCAGGTCGAACAGGATCTCGTCATCAGCCGCGCGCTCGTCGAGATCTTTTCGAACCAAGAGCTGCACGATGCGTTGGCGTTCCGCGGAGGAACCGCGCTCTATAAGCTCCATCTGAAGCCGGCGGCGCGCTACTCCGATGATATCGATCTGGTTCAGACGAAGGCTGAGCCCGCCGGTACCATGATGGAAGCTCTACGCGGAGTACTCGACCCCTGGCTCGGAAAGCCAAAGTGGAAGCAAACGGAAGGTCGCGTTACGTTCGTGTATCGTTTTGATTCCGAGGATGCGCCGCCAGTCCCGTTAAAGCTAAAGGTCGAGACAAAATACGCGAGAGCATTTCTCCGTTTACGGATTGAAGGAGGTTCCGTTCAGCGTCGACTCACGCTGGTTCAAGCGCTCCTGCAACATACACACGTACGAACTCGACGAACTGCTTGGAACCAAGTTGCGAGCGCTCTACCAGCGCAAGTGGGGGCGAGATCTGTTCGACCTAGCGATCGCCCTGAAGGCCCCGCAGGTCGATCCAGCTCGAATCGTCGCAGCGTTCCTGAAATACATGGAGCACGAAGGTCACACAATTACGCGCGCGCAATTCGAGGAGAACTTGGCGCTCAAGATGCGCAATGAGGCCTTCCTGGCTGATATCGGCCCGCTCCTCGCAACAGGCTACCAATGGGACCCCGACGCGGCAGCACTCGTCATTTCATCACGCCTCATCGAAATATTGCCCGGCGAGCCCTGGAAAGGCGAAACAAGATGACGAGACGTGCTCGCGTGATTCTAGAGTTTCCTGTCGACCAGAGCGCCGGCCTAACTTCTGTTTATATGGTTTCCAGGTAAACCCGCTTCCTGGTTTCACTTTCGAGATAACATGCCCCGCAGCCGATTCCGCTTGGCTGTGGTGTCGCGGTGTCATGATTTTAGGTCCTTCCGGGCTCTCAGTGGGTAACCAGGCGCCGAAATAACTGGTGAGGCCGCCGGCGCGGGCCCGGCAGCTGGCGGGGGCCTGCTGGTTGGCGGCCGTCAGGGCAGCATGCCGAGTTTGACTTACATGAACAGCCGCGCGTAGCGGCCCGTTTGCGGTTAGTTGTAGGGTAAAATGCGGCATCCAACAGGTTTTATTCTGACCGGACACAAGGGTCCACGAAACGCTTTTGTCACGCGTCGAGCTCTTTGAGGAAACGCCTCCCCACGGTTCTGGCGCGTCACGCCGCATCCACCGGCGCTCGGCTGTGGTCATCGACTCGTGGCACAGCGTGTCTTCCTTGGCCAGACGTGAACTCTCGACTCGATCCTCCAGCGCGGCGAGCCGGGACGCGGCCCCGTGATTGCCCCTTACGCTCGGCGACCTTGTGTCCAAGCATCAGGACAAATCCCAGGCGGTTTTGAAGATCATCCACCTTGACACGCTCCAGTAACCAGCCGCAGTCCAAGTCCGGATAGTGAAACACAACCCAGGGCAGCGCCTCGGTCAGCCGTGTCTCGAGATTTGGCGTCTGCAGTGGAACACCGCCTCGACACAAACGACGAAAGATTATCACCACGTTTTGAGATGGCTCGCCGTGCCGATGTCATTGGACAGCACCGGGCGGTACAAGAAGTTCCAAGGAGTTCCCATGAATGAAAAATGTCCCGCCCTCGTCGACGTCAACACCGCTTGCCTGATGCAGGTGATTCGATTCCTGAAGTCCGAGATGACGAGTCGTGAATTTCGGAAGAAGCTTCAGACGGGATTAAGGAAATGGCTTCGACGATTCCACGTGTCGGGCGTTCGGGAGTTTTTCGAAAATCGGGGTCCGGAATTGGACCCACTGGCGAGGGTGTTATGGTCAAACGACTGATTGGAATCGAGGAAGCAGCCGGGTACCTGGGCGTCAAGAAGGCCACGCTCTATTCGTGGGCCTGGAAGCGCGCTGTACCGAGTGTAAAGATGGGCCGCAGACTGCTCTTCGATTTAAAGGACCTCGACGAGCTGATCGATTTGCGCAAGCGCGGGGCCTCTGATACGATCGGGACCGCCCTATCGGACATCACCCCAAAGAGGAGGTGATGCCAAGTGGGAGTTTTCGTCCGGCGTGGTAAGCGAGGCACTACCTGCTACATCGATTACTACGTGGACGCAAAACGAGTGCGCGAACGTTTGGGTAACGTCTCCCGCAAAACGGCGGAAGACGTTCTCAAGATTCGTCAGGCAGAAATCATCCAGGGCCGGTATCAGATCGCTCCAAAAAAGCGGTCTCTGTCCTTTGAAGATTTCTCCAAGGATTTTCGAGAATATTTAGCCAGCCGGAAAGAGGGCAAGGCGCTGAAGGCGTACCAGACTCGGCTCAAGCACCTGGAACCGGCGTTTGGCCGCTTGAGACTTTCAGAGATTTCCCCTTTCCACGTTGAGAAATACATTTGCAAGCGGCGATCGGAGCGCAGTTACCGAAAGTCGCCAGTGGCGCCCGCGACGATCAATCGTGAGCTGGCGGTCCTGAAGCGAATGTTCCAGTTGGCGATTCAGTGGGGTCGAGCCGAAAAAAATCCAGTCATCGGCGTGAAGTTCCTCAAGGAAGAATGCAAGTCGGACCGCGTTCTTTCCCAAGAGGAGGAGCAGAAGTTGTTTTCCGCTTGTGCTCCGCACGTTGGACTGGCGGTACTTTTGGCCTTACACACTGGGATGCGGCTGGGTGAAATTCTCAACTTGCGCTGGCAAGATATTGACCTGCGGCGACAGGTCTTGACCGTGGTGAAGTCGAAGAGCGGCAAGATGCGGTCGATTCCGACCAACGATGTACTGGCGGGCGCTCTGACCGAATATCGGCAGAGGGCCAGTGCCGAGTACGTCTTTTGGAACGATCGTACGGGAAAACCGATGTTGGACACAAAAACGGGGTATTGCAAAGCTGTCCGAAGGGCCGGAATTTCCCATTGCCGTTTTCACGATCTACGCCACACGTTTGCCACTCGGCTGGTGACTGCCGGAGTTGACCTGGCAACGGTCAGCCAACTTCTCGGGCATTCCAGCATCGAAATGACGATGCGCTACGCTCATCCAAGTCCGGAAAACAAGCGCCGCGCCGTCGATCTCCTCTGCGATGGACACAAATTGGACACAAGTTTGGGTTTGTGGCAGAATGAGGTTTCCGCTAAGTCGTTGAAACATCTTTCGATGCGCCTGTAGCTCAGAGGATTAGAGCGTCGGTCTCCGGAACCGAAGGTCGTAGGTTCGAATCCTACCAGGCGTACCACTTTTATTTCTACGACTTGCAGACATTTCCGGCGTTCCCAGAAACGCCCCTTCCATGCACCAACTCAGGGCGCAATCAGGCTGTAGGATCCTGCTCCGCCGGCGTGAGCGCGGAGCAGGGCGGCAATAATTTGCAAAAACGAGACCATGATGTTCCCCAAAACAGTCGCGAGTCGCTGGATGTGTCAGTGCCACGAATGTCAGTGCCACGAACGCAGAGAGTGGTGTTATCGTCACACGTGGCAAGAACTCAATGGTCACCGCTCCCTTCGTTCGCGGCACTGACACCCGCGACTCGCGACTACTTCAACTTCATCAACCAAATATCCGAATCCGTCTCGGTCAACGAAAAATAAATCGTTCGATTGTCCCGGGGAAGTCCCACTGATCCGGTCACAACGTGCGGCGGCAAGGAGAAGACTTCACGAGATTGCTTGGACTGGCTGTCGGCCAGGAGGATCTTGCCTTGCTGGACGAATAACAACCTGCGATTGTCGTTGAGCCAAACGGGGGCGTTTCCGTCGTCCGATACCTTCTCGTATTTTCCGGTTTCGAACGAATAGGTGGCGATGCCCGAGGAGGAACCGTCGGGCTTTAGCCAGTCTCCGGCCAGCCACCTCCCATCGGGAGACCACGACCGTACTCTGAACCGGGCTCCAGTTGTATCGGCCAGCGGCAGCAGGGTCGTAGAAGGCTTGCCTAAATCGAGTGTCAACGAACGGCCCATGCGGACATCAAAGCAGGCCAGTCGCGAACCGTCCGGCGACCACGTAACAAAGTTAAGACTCAGTTTCGGATCGTGACTCAGTTGCTGCAGTCCACTGCCGTCGGGATTGATCGCCCAGGCCTGGTAATTGCCGGAGCGGTCCGAGTAAAAAGCAAGCCGCTTGCCGTTGGGCGACCAGCGAGGTACACGGTCGCGGTGCGGGTCATCCGTCAACTGGAATTGTCCGGTACCGTCGGTTCGAATAATCAGAAGGTCTTCCTGCTTGCCTTGTGAGTAAAAGGCCAGCCATTGATCATCCGGCGAGGGATCGGGGGCTACTGCGACTCGAGACCCGGCGGTGATTGCTGTGGGCTGTCCGTTGACGGTCCCGGTAGAGGGATCAAAGGACAATCTCTGGAGATTCGATTTGGTCACCAGCGCGGCATACGCGATTTGCTTGCCGTCTCGCGAAATGCTCGCGTGGTGGGACGAGGCCGCCACTCCGCTAGTGACCGGCTCGGGCGCCGTCAGCGCCTTTCCAGATTCCTCGTCGATTCGTACCCTCCAGAGATTCATGCTGCCCTGCCGGTCGCTGGAAAAATAGAGGTACTCTCCATCGGGAGACCAGACAGGATTCCAATCGAGCGCCTTATCGGCGGTTACGGCAATGGGCTGACCGCCCGCCGCGGGGACGGTCCAAATGTCGCGCTGTCCGCCCTTGACGACGCCCCAATAAGCGATTCGACTCCCGGAGGGAGACCAACTGGGCTGCACGGCGTCTTCTGGTCCTTGAACCTGCCGCTTCTGGCCGCTGGCCGCGTTGACTATCCAAAGTCCGGCGCCGACCAGAAACCGCGTCTGCGGAGACCAATTCGTACTTGCGATGCTGCACAGGATCTCTTTTCCGTCTGGCGACCAGACCGGGTTGAAGCCAAAATCGGTGAGGCGGCGGACCGACTCGCCGGTGGCGCCCATGATGAAAATCCCTCCGCCGGCGCGGCTGGAACGAAAAGCGATGTACTCGCCGTCTGGGGAAAAGGCCGGTTGTGTATCGGTGGCCGGAGAGTCCTTTGTTAAGTTGACTGGGTTTTGTCCTCCCACTCTCTGCAGATAGATATCCCAATTGCCGGAAGACAGGCTGACATACACAATCGATTTGCCATCGGGCGAAAGGCTGGGGAAGACCTCCGGACCGGCTTGGTCGGTCAGCTGCGTAACAACGGCGTCGAGCAGCGACGCTTGCTTCGTCCATGGCGCCCAGTACAGCAGGATCACTGACGCGACCGACAACGCCGCCAATCCGACTCCCACTCGAGTTCGTCTTTGCCACTGTCGAGCTGGCGGCGCGGCAATTGCCGCGCCGGCTGTGACAGTTCGCCCCGAGCCGCTATCGCGCTGCAGCCGGCGCAGGTCGATGACCATCTCGCGGGCCGATTGGTAGCGGATCTCGCGATCCTTTTCCAGAGCCTTACTGACGATCTGTTCGAACTCGATGGGCAATTCCGGATTCAAACGCAACGGCGACGTGGGCGTTTTGTTAAGGATGGCATCGAACAGCGCCGCCGACGTGCCGCCTTTGAATGCCGGCACGCCGGTAGCCATCTCATACAACACGATTCCAAAGGAGAACAAATCCGTGCGGGCGTCGAGATCTTCGCCAAGCGCCTGCTCAGGGGACATGTAGGCGACTGTTCCCATGGCTGTACCGGGGCTGGTCAGCAGGTCTTCGTTGATCGTCTGCACCGCCGAGGCCACTTTCGGCGCCGCCTCCTTAGCGTGCTGCGACGCCAGTTTGGCCAAACCAAAATCCAGGATCTTGGCCTGCTTATCGGTAGTGATGAAGAGATTGGCCGGCTTGATGTCGCGATGGACGATCCCTTTCGAATGCGCCGCATCCAGTGCGGTGGCAATTTGGATCGAAAGATCGAGCAGTTCCTGGAGCTGAAAGGGCTTGCCCTCTATGCGGTGTTTCAGAGTCTGGCCTTCGAGCAGTTCCATTGCGATAAAAGGCTGGCCCTCGAATTCGTCGATGTCGTAAATGGTGCAGATGTGCGGGTGGTTGAGCGCCGACGCGGTGCGGGCCTCGCGCTGGAAGCGCTCAAGCATCATCGGGTCGCGGGAAAATTCGCCGGGGAGGAACTTCAAGGCGACGTCACGGCCCAGGCGCAAGTCCTCGGCCCGGTAGACAACGCCCATACCGCCGCCGCCAAGTTTCAGCAGTACCTTGTAGTGTGAGATGGTCTTGCCGATCATGAATTCCTTGGAGAATAGCTTTCTTCAGCAGCGATTGCAATCAGTGGCGAGTCGCGAGTCGCGAGTTAGTCGCCAGTTGCGATGGTCGCAGCATCGTCATCGTTGCTCTCGCGACTCGCGACACGCGACTCGCGACTATTTCGCAACTCAGGTCGCAATCAGGATGTAGGATCCTGCTCCGCCGGACTATCCGGACAAATCCTGGCGCGAAATTCTTCGATGGCAGCGAATCTGCTAACTAACCGACGAAGGCTACGGGCGAGCCTTGAGGACCAGGACTCAAACGGGCACACAGGCAACCGCGAGGCGGACCACTATCCGCCGGAGTTCATTGCGGTCAGAATCAGCGACGCCGTACGCTGAGGGACTACTGTTCTCCGACGCCGAGGGCTCGCTCTTGCGCGGATTCAGAATCGCTGTCGGTTGAGACGTACTTCCAGGATCGCGATGGACGCCAACACATCGTCGAATCGCGGGGTGTCGCGGAAAATCATTCCGGCCATCGCATCATAGTCGCGACGAAGACCATCGAGCATTTGGGCGCCCGGCGACAGTGCGAAATGACCCGATGCCGCGG
Source organism: Acidobacteriota bacterium (assembly GCA_051001345.1). GTDB lineage: Bacteria > Acidobacteriota > UBA6911 > JACQSX01 > JBPCNK01 > JBPCNK01. The sequence continues at coordinate 10,184 of JBPCNK010000212.1, forward strand.
CATCAAGATCGAAGTCTGGGCGCCCGAAGAACACGGCCGCATGTCGGATGCACTCGCGCCCAAGCGCCAGGTCCGATAACGCGCGACCGGCGACATCCGTCGGAAGAATCGAGTGCAGATCGTAATAGTGACGAGACACCCGCTGTCCCTCCTGGCGCAATTCGTCGCGGCGCTCGAACCAAGCACGAAGCCCGTGAACGATGACGACCTTGTCCCAGAAGGTCCGTTCCGGGAGGATGGTCGTTACGTCTGCGACCGTGAGATCGAGGTTGGGAATCTCAGCCGCGACATAAGGGGTCACGACAAACAGGCCATGTGGATCGAGCGCCGACTTGGCGCCGCACTCGATCCGCGCGACAGCTCGAACGTACGGATCGGCGGCGAAGACGCTCGGATATCGCACCAGGACGGTCTGGCGGTCTGGATCAAGCTCGTCGATGATGACGTCGGCGCTTGCCGACGGGCTGATCGCTTCGGCCAACTGCGCGGCAAGACGCGGCCGGAGATCTTCAACCAAATATCGTTGGCACGCCGTGCGGATCTCGTCGAGCTTCGCTCGTCGCTTCTTCCTGCTCAGCTTTTCCAATTCATCAATCGACGCCGGTTCGCCAAGGTCTTCGCCGAATACGGTGATGTCGATGTCTTCCGAGAATCGCTGGATCAGGCCGAAAGCTTTCGACAAGGAGGTTCCACCCTTGAACAACAGGCGCGGAGCTCCTGCCTGCCGTCCCTGAAACAGCGCATCGAGTGTCCAGCACACCCAGAAGTCTTTTTCAACGTTCTGTTCGGTCGTCCCGAGTCTCCGAGCTGTCGCAATGAAGAGATCGCGACGATCATCTGGAGGCGAGGTGATGACGCGTTGATAGCCGTGCTTCATTCGGTTGCGCGACGCGATCGCGACCGCGTCTTGCGGGTCGTCGTCGCTCTCTGGTACTCAGTGAGTGGGCGAACGATCTGCTGCATCCAAATGGGGAGCGTGTGGATGCCTTGGCGGAGATCGCCGCGAATCGCCGCGCCGTGGTCGGGATCGTTGATGATCGCGGTCAGCCGATTCAAGAGCGCTGCCGGATCTGATTGCAGCATGTCCTGCAGCCAATAAAGCGCCTGGACCACCCGCATCGCTGGACGGCCGGCCCAATAGAGGCGGCTCGGCGCCACTGTTTTGAACTGTATCTGCTGATTGCCAAGGCGGATTGGTCGCAGGCGGGCGTCGGTGAGCACGGTGACGCGCGCGGGAACGGCGGTTGTGAGACCGAGATCGTTGGCCGCGGTCAGGCCGTCCACGACGACGCGCGTCTGGTCACGTCGCGCAACGGCGTCAATTACAGCCTTCTGATCGGGATGGGTCGGCTTGCCCGTCAGTGTGCTCTTCCGCGGTCGAAAGTAGAGGCCACGGTCGATTCGCGCGATATCTCCGCTTTGCGCCAGACGCTGCAGAACTTTATCGACCGCCGCGCGGGGGCCAAGGTCAAGAAAATCAACCGGCGTCCAGACAGCTCCCGGCCGAGTCGCGATGCGGCTCTGGATTTGGGTCTTCAGGTCGAGCGCTTGGCCTCGCTGCATTTGTCCGAACTATACATCATTTTTCGGACAAATGCTACGGATCGGCGAGATCTGGCAGGTTCTGGTTATTTTATTTGTTGCCACTTTCTTGCCACTTTCAGCAACACATTAGCTCGTCAGGACTTGGCTTCGGTTTGTCGAAGATTCGCCAAAGCCTGTCTGTATCAATTAGTTGCCATTTAGTGCGGAAAGCGTGCGGCAGCTGGTGGGGTTCTCCGGAACCGAAGGTCGTAGGTTCGAATCCTACCAGGCGTACCACTTTTATTTCTACGACTTACGGACATTTTCGGCGTTCGCAGAAACACCCTTTCCATCACTGATTTGCCACTTTCTTGCCACGCCGCCTTCCCCCTTCCAGGACCGTCAGCACGGCCCGGCACCGAATCCGGTGAGAACTGCGCATAGCGTTGGCAATTTGAATCGAAAGATCGAGCAGTTCCTGGAGCTGGAAAGGCTTTCCTTCAATGCGGTGTTTCAGAGTTTGGCCTACGAGCATGCAGGGCGGCAATAATTTGCAGAAACGAGATCATGATGTTCTCCAAAACAGTCGCGAGTCGCTGGAGGTGTCAGTGCCACGAACGAACAGAGTGGTGATATCGTCACACGTGGCAAGAACCCACGCGGCAAAAACCAGATGGTTGCGTAGGACAGGCTTCCAGCCTGTCAACTGCCACGCCGGACGCCCGCCCTCCCAAGGCACGCAACTCAAGGCGCAATCAGACTGTTGGATCCTATGCCGCCGGCTGAGCCAGGAGCAGGGCGGCAATAATTTGCAGAAACCAGATCATGATGTTCTCAAAACAGTCGCGAGTCGCTGGAAGGGTCAGTGCCACGAACGAAGAGAGTGGTGATATCGTCACACGTGGCAAGAACTCAATGGTCACCGCTCTCTTCGTTCGCGGCACTGACACTCGCGACCCGCGCCTCGCGACTTATTTCAACGTCATCAACCAAACATCCGAATCCGTCTCGGTCAACGAAAAATAAATGGTTCGATTGTCCCGGGAAAGCCCAACTCCCTATCTATCCTTAGCATGGCGATGGACAATCTGAACCGACGGACATTGAATAGCCCTACACTGCGCGACTTATGAGAAGTGATACAGGTCGACGCGGCGAATACGCCCACGCTCAGGCGCGTTAACGGAAGTTCTCCACCAGCATCAGGTCTCGATCGTTGCGGTCGAGTAGGGAGATGAGGAAGCTGCGCGCGTCCGAGGAGACGGCAAAGGGGCTCCCGGATGCGAACGGGGGCGTTTCCGTTGGGAAGCGGTAAAGCTCCTCGCGTTTGCCGGTTGAAAGGTGCAGCATCGAGATTGTGGCCGCGGTCTTCGCGCTGGCGCGCGCGAGGAAATAGATGTCGTCGCCCGCAATGCCCCAATCGCCCTGGCGCATGTCATCCAGGATCCGCTCTTCGCGGCCGCCCTCGGCGGGCCGCTTCCATAGTCCCAGCACGTCGCGCTTGGTATAGAAGAGGAATCGACCGTCAGGAGACGAATAGCATTCGAAGCCGGCATCGTGGGTTACCTGCACGGCTGAACCGCCTCCGGCCGGCGCTTTCCACACTTCATATCGCCCGCTCCGGTTCGATCCGAAGTAAATCCACTTGCCGTCGGGTGACCAACTCGGGCGGATGTCGTTGGAAGGCTCGGCCGTCAGCGGCCGAATCTTTCCACCCTCCGCGCCAACCACGTAGATGTCGCTGTTGCCGTTGGCGTAGGCGTCAAAGACGATGCGCGTACCATCGGGAGACCATCGGGGGCTGCCGACGCGCATGCCGGGGAAAGTCGTGATCTGCACTTGATTGGATCCGTCTGCGTCCGCAACCCAGAGATCGTTGGTTCCCGATTGCTCGGAAGTGAAGACGATCTTCTTTCCGTCCAGAGAGAATTTCATCTCTCCGTCGAAACGCGTGGAGGCGATCAGCCGCTTGCCCGGCAGCGCCAATGGAAGCCCAGAGGCTGGGCCGGGCAAAAGCCAGATATTCGAATCCGATTCGCTCTTTTCGAAGGCCAGCCGGTTGCCGTTGCGAGCCACGGTGGGCCCGGTGGCCGATTCGCTCTCGTAGGGTAGCGCTTCGGGAGCGCCCCCTGACGCAGGCAGCTTCCAAAGCGGATAGCGCGCGCCTGTGCGTCCGGAAAGTACCAGGTTCGAGTTGTCCAACCAGTCGAGACCGGCAATATGCCAGTCGTCGGGCGTGAGGCGTTGCGGTTCGCCTTTCGCAGTCCCGTCCCGGCTGAGGAACACCGCGAAAATCGCGGCATTGAAATTGCTGCGGAAGCGAGCGAAGGCGACGCGTGTACCGTCCGGAGAAAACGCCGGATAAATGTCAGTGTTGAAGCCGGCAGGGAGTGATGAGAGCCGCATCAGCTCGCCGCTCTCTGTGGAAATCAGGAAGACGCCCAGCGCCTCGCCTGCCTTTGCGGCGCCGCCGACCGCGATAAACCGTCCGTCTGGCGACCAGGATAGTTGCGGGCGCGAGTTGGTTATAAACCCAGATATACTAATCCTATCCAACTGTGCGAGCTTCCGCTCGGTTCCGCCGAGCGAGGGAATCAGGTAAACACCCGAACCGCGAATGAATGCGATGCGCCGCGCGTCGGGCGACCAGGTGGGCGCTGACTTCGGCGAATCGTCGCCGGCAAGCAGCAGCGGGACGCCGCCGTCAATCAGGCGGACGTACAAGTTCGACCGTCCCGGAACGCCGCCATCCCAGATGAACGCCACCTGGTTTCCGTCCGGCGAGAGAGCGGGCTGTGATTCCAGGCCGGAATAAGCCGTAAGCGGGAGCACCCGCCAGGCCACGCCGCGTGGAGTACGTCTTACAAGCATCAGACCGGCGGTCAAGCAGGCCGCGGCGATCAGCAGGCCCACCAGAGGCAAGGCCAAGCGCCGCAGCAGGCGAACCGGTCGAGAGGTGGGTGACGACGCAATGCCGCTGTGGGCCGCACTCGATCTATCCGACAGTGCACTCAGCGCAAAAGAGAGGTCGCGCGCCGATTGGAAGCGGTACTCGGGTTCTTTCTCCAGGCAATGGCGCAAGATTCGCTCGATGCCGGGAGGCATTTGCCGTCCATCCGCGGCGATCTCCGGCGGCTCCTCTTTGAGGATTGCGTGCATCGTCTCAACGGAGGACGCCCTCTCGAAAGCCCGCCGGCCCGAGAGCATCTCGTAAAGAATCGGGCCGAAGCTGAAGATGTCGGAGCGATGATCCGTCGGCATAGCCCGCACCTGTTCCGGTGACATGTAGCCAATCGTTCCCATCACCGTGCCCGGCTGGGTGGCGCCTGCCGAGCCCGTCACAGTCTTGCCTGCCGCCGTCGTTTCGGCCTGGGTAAGTTTCGCCAGACCGAAATCCAGAATCTTCACGCGGCTGTCTTTGGTAATGAACAAATTCTCTGGCTTGAGGTCGCGGTGGACAACACCTTTCTCGTGGGCGACGGACAGTCCGTCGGCGATCTGGATTCCGTATTCGATCGCCTTGCGCGCCGGCAGCGCTCCGCTCTGCAGCCGTTGGCGCAGCGATTCGCCTTCGAGTAACTCCGAAACGAGGTACGGTGAGCCATCGGTTTGCGTGCCGATGTCGTGGATGGCGAGAATGTTGGGATGATTGAGCGCGGCGACAGCCCGCGCTTCCTGCTCGAACCGTCTCAGCCGCTCCGGGTCGCGCGCGAAGGCGATCGGCAAAATCTTGACCGCCACATCGCGGCCCAGCCGCGTGTCTCGGGCGCGATACACCTCACCCATGCCACCCGCCCCGATCGGGGCGAGTACTTCATAGGGGCCCAGTCGAGTCCCCGCAGCAAGCGCCATCCGGCCACCCTAAGATGTGTCTTGGGGAGTCTACTCACTGGCTCCAAAGAACGCTATTCGATTTCTGCGCGCACGTCTTGGGCCGCGCCGCCGTCATGTCTCCCATGGTCGGTACCGTTGAACAGATCGCGAAGGCCGGCCCAGCTCCACGGCGCTGTCAGAGACATTTTCACGGGATACTCGTTCTATCGACATCAGCGCCGAGATCCTATTGGCCGTTAATTGGCCGTTGCGCTTGTGTGGCTTTGTGTCGATTGTGATTTCACTGATTCGTAATCAGTAGGTCGTCGGTTCAATCCCGACCGCTGGCTCCACGAAACACTACTTCAGAACTCCTCCCGAATGAGCTTCGAGCCTTCGTACTTGGTTCCCAGTGGCGGGTTCTGGTATTTTTTTGTTGCCACTTTCTTGCCACTTTCAGCAACACATTAGGTCGTCAGGACTTGGCTTCTGTTTGTCGAGGATTCGCCAAAGCCTGTCTGTATCAATTAGTTGCCATTTGGTGCGGAAAGAGTGCGGCAGCTGGTGGGGTTCTCCGGGACCGAAGGTCGTAGGTTCGAATCCTACCAGGCGTACCACTTTTATTTCTGCGACTTGCAGACATTTCCGGCGTTCGGGCCTGCGTCCGCCGGCGCGGAAGGCTTTCCTACTCTGTCCCCAATTGAAAATCGACGTTGGGGAACAGGGTAGTCTATCCCTAACTATAACTAATTCCGGTGTTGCGTGTGATTGCGGGGTGTCTATTCAGATTTTGAAATTTGGCGCAAGAGCCCGTAGTCCGGGTCCGCGTACGCGAGCAGTTTTTTGAGTTCCGACTTGATCTTCTTTGATTCCTCAATTCTGCCCAATTTTTGATAGAGCTGAGCAAGCTGAAGCTGGGTGTGCATCCATTCGATTCCGCCCCAGCGAAAGGCTGCCGCGTTGCGCTCGCCAGCCGCCTCCTCCAGAACCCGTATAGCTTCTGAGCGGCTACCGCGCTCTTCCAGCACCCTCGCCAGCGATTGTGAGCCTAAAAAAAAGGTGGGCCAGCCTCGACACGCCAGCTGCAGTCCCTGCCTCAGAAGTGGAATTGCTTCATCAGCTCTACCGCGAGCAAGAGCGAGTTCACCCTCTAAAATTTTCTTAAAGGGTAAACCTTCTCCGATTTTGGCGTAAGTCGATTCTTTCCAACGTTCGAATGCTTGTTCAGCTTCGGCGACTCTTCCAATGCGAGCGGCCTGGAAAATTACATTGGGTTCACGATTCCGATGGGCATTCTCCAAAGAACGCGGTACCACGGACCTGGCTCGTTGCACATCTCCTCTTAAGAGGCGTTGTCCGAGGCTAAAATCTGTTCCAAGTTTCTCCGACTCCTTGAGCTTACCCAAAAGTTCCCAGAAGAAGGCTAGCTCTCTCTGCAAGGCCAGTCTTTCCTGTCCTAACAGTAGAGGCTCCGCAGACTTGCCCAGCCGGTGCGCTTCCCGAAGGGCCCCGGGTAAATCTCCATGCGCCCAGTGTTTGTATGCTTTGAAAAACTTCAAATGTGCAAACGAGAGGGAAGACCCAAATACTGAACGGAGCATGTCAGGACTGACTGCCTTCAGCGCTTGCTGGGCAAAGTGTTCGGCCTTCATCCAGTCTGCCTGCACGCTGGCCAGTTCTTCAGCAGCAGCAAAGTTGGCTCCGAACGCGTGGGGCCTCAATTCGGCGCTTTGAACCATCAGCCTTACCGATTCTTGCTCGCGGCCCAAGCCTTTCAGAATATTGGCGAGATTGCCAGGTGCCCAAGCATGATCGGGCTCGACCGCCAGCAGCGCCTCGTAGAAGGGAATCGCTTTCGCAGGCTCGCCTTTCATGTGGTAGTAACTACCGAGAATGAAATAGCGCTCCCGTTCCGTCGAAAAATCGGCAAGCTTAACTGCTTGTTCTGCCTCCGGAGGAAACTCGGCTGGCGGTTTGTGTTGGTTCGAACGCGTCCACGCAAGAAGGAGGTGGGCAGACGCAAAATCAGGGTCTTCGATAGTAATCGTCTTCAATAGCTCTTCGGCGAGCGCCATAGATCCGTATCCGCCATTATCCATCAGGAGGTCGGCCTGGGAGTAAAGCTGCAGCGCCCTGAGCGACGGTGTGGTGACCTTTGCGAGTCTCCGGGCCTCTGGAATGTCGTCGATACGCTCACCAACAGCCGTTCGCGACCATTGTGACAACCGGCGAACCGCATCCAAGACGTGGCTGCGGTCCGGGGCTTCCGCGCTCGTTGCGGACAATAGACGATCGGTGCTCGACTCCACCAGTGTCAGGCTCAGCAAATACTTCGAGCCAAATCTTTCAATCCGCCCGGAGAATAAGAATGGAACATTTCCGTCGCGCAGGCAAATCTCCCGTCCCAGATTTCGATCGATGTTTGTCTCTTCAGGTTTCCTCATTAGCCGCAACACATCCATGATGCGCTGTCGTGAGACCACACTGACGGACCGCGAGTTGCTGATGTCCCGTTCCAGCGCATATTCGAGAACTCCGTCGAAGAGCTTTTCACCCGTTCGGTTTTCAAACCTACTGATCATCACCCAGACCAATTTCGGCGGAGCGGACTTTTGCGATTCATCCGACCCAAAACGATGGGACATCCACAGACCTAGCACCAACAGGCCTCCCACCCCGAGAGCCCCGATCAGGCGCCAGTCTCTCCATGTGAAAGAGGACGTCTGGGTTTGTTCCGGCGCCGCGTGTGACCAGGAAACAGAAGGAAGCAGCAGGTAGCCTCGCCTGGGGACGGTTTGAATGTATCGCGGGTTTTTGGCATCGTCCTCCAAGGCCCTTCGCAAGTCGGAAATAACTGAGACTAAAGCATCGTCAGTAACAAATGTATCCGGCCACAAAGCGTTTACGATCTTCTCCTTGTGCAACACCTCCCCCGCATGCTTAGCCATGAACGACAGAAGATCCATCGCCTTTGGCTGCAGATGTATGGTTCGCCCGTTGCGCACAAGCTGGTTGAGCTGCGGCCGGACCAGCCAATCACCCAGCTGAAATTCCTGACTCAAGTAACCTCCATAAACTGAAGAGTGAGCAAATCTTAACCCACACCTCGTAAAAACAGCAGCTTTTCCCCACCCAAAAGGCATCGCCCTCCCAGGACTTTCTCGGCTTCCTTCCGCTACCTACTCCCAGCACACGCGGAGGAAGCGAAATGAGAAAGCTTTTTTTGGGATTAACCATTCTTTTGTGCACCTGCTCGAGCTCTGCCGTCGGGCAAAAAGGGGGCAGTCTCAATCAGGTGTTTCAGTACCTTGCCTTGTACTGGGGGGCAGCCACATATTCCCAGAACTACCAGAAGCTATTCCTTGGGCAGAATCCTCGAATCCTGCTGCTGACACCCGAGGCGATGCTGGGACTGCTGGAACAGTTGTGCAAAAAAGCGAGTGTCCATTGCAGCCCTCATCCAGAACATGTGCTCGGTAAAAGTCTTCCCGACGGGCGCATTGCCGTCGTCCACGGCGTCGTCCACCCGCTGTATGAGGCCCTTTACATCATCCACGAACTCGAACATTATCGGGACGATCCTCAGCAATCTGCAGCAGCGAGCGAGATCAGGGCCAGGACGATCGAAAGGCATTTTATGGAGCGCGTCTTTGGCGAACGCTGGTACAACGAGACGACCAGGCTCCTCGCAAGACGGTGTGAAACGATAGCGGTCGGCAACTACATCTACCTGGACCCGACCGAAGAGGCGATTTTTGCTTTACGCCAACAGCTGCGAAGAGTAGCGGTGGAAACACCCCTAAATGAACAGCAGAAAGGGGCGCTGAGAAACTCTGTAATGTTTTTAGCAAATAGCCACCAAACTTTAACGCATCCGCTCTTTCTTGTAGCTTTCCGGGCTGGCTACCGCAAGTAATCCTACCAGCCCGAACCGCGGTATGTGGCGATCAGGAGGCCGGTGGCCACGCTCACGTAGGCAACACGAAAATCGAACAATGAAGAGATCGCGACGATGATCTGGAGGCGAGGTGATGACGCGTTGATAGCCGTGCTTCATCCGGTTGCGCGACGTGATCGCGACCGCGTTTTGCGGGTCGTCGTCGCTCTCTGGTACTCAGTGAGTGGGCGAACGATCTGCTGCATCCAAATGGGAAGCGTGTGGATGCCTTGGCGGAGATCGCCGCGAATCGCCGCGCCGCGGTCGGGATCGTTGATGGTCGCGGTCAGCCGATTCAAGAGCGCTGTCGGATCTGATTGCAGCATGTCCTGCAGCCAATAAAGCGCCTGGACCACCCGCATCGCTGGACAGCCGTGAAATTCCGCCTGTCCGATGTGCGCGTTTTACGGCCAAGTGAACCCAACAACTTGAATAGCCCTACACTGCGCGACTTATGAGAAATCCCCATGCGCTTAGTTTCCTTCATCGAAGACCCTCCGGTCGTCCGCCAGATTCTCGATCACCTGGGATTGTGGGACGCCCAAAAGCGCGCCCCGCCCGCCGATCCCACCGAGGTAGAGTCCATCGGTGGTGTGGTCTTCCCGCAGATGGCTGAAGATCCCTTTCCCTACGACCAGACCGATTGGCCTCAGACGAATCGGCTTAAGAGGAGACGCCGGTACTGAGAGGCGCCGCCGGTTGGGTTGCGCGCCAACTCCTTCGACTCGGCATTGAGGATGCCCCCACGGTTCCGGTTGGCAGGCTTTGGGCGGGCGCACCTGCTGGAACCCGTCCCGCATAGGATCTTGGTGTGCCCGCCCGGTTTCCTGCTGGACCGCTATGGCACCCGGCGAATAATTCTGGCAGGCCTGCTGTTCGCGGGAGCCGCTTTTCTAGGGTTCGCCTTCAAACGTTCCCGTGGCGGGGAACTGCTGTGTCTGGCCGACGTTGATGGTCGGATTGGCCGGCGTGACGGCGATGGAGGTCAATGTTGGCAGCGACGCCGCGGTGGGCGTGAAGACTTCCAGCGTGCCTAACGATCCACCGGCGTTGGACCCCCCTACGACATACATGCAGCTCGTTCCTAAACGTAACTCCGTCATGCCCGCCGGCCACATAAAGCGTGCCGTTCAATGCCCCTCCCGCCGCCGCATTGAGTTTGATCGGCATGGATGTTTTGGTCACCCAGAGGCCTACGACACGGAGGCAGACACATGGACAACATTCGCACCGATGCCCACCGCGCGGTATGGCGCCGGCGACGCGGTCATCAACGGAAAACTGTGCTGACCGGGTCATAGACGTCCGGCCTGTTGTCTTGGACAGCTCCATTGTGGCCCCCAGCAAGATAGAACTTGCCGTTGATCCCGGCGCCTACTGGAGTCACATGAACCGCTGGCGAATCGGGCAATTGAGTCCAGCCCAAGGTGGCTGGATCATAAACCCGAAATCAACGAGCTTGATCGTGCCGTCTTGCAGCCGGTGCACGTTGCTCGGCTTGATGTCGCGGTGAATCACGCCCTTGTCGTGCGAGTGCTGGAGTGCGCCGAGGACTTGAATGAGGATGCGAATCCGCTCCGCGAACGAGAGCTCGCCGCGTTGGTGGCAGGCGAAGCACAGAGCCACGTCCCGCAAGGGCATGGCGGGGCAGCGGAATCGGGGCCCACGCTCCCCGGAGTTTCCAAGCTGTCGTAGGCTATGGCGTACACTTCGAGACCTTAAACGAGATGGAGTTTGACAACAGTCCGCCAATCTGGACACGGAGTGTGTGGCTCCCTTCGGTCCCTTCGGCAAAGATCCCTCCAACATTCAAACTGCCATTGCCATCGGTTCTGCCCCAATCTGAAATCTTCCAGGATTGACCATTACTTGTTCCCAAGAGGTGAACAGAGGTGTTCGGGACTCCATGGCTCGTTTTCAAACTCCAGGGATTTCCCGGGCAAAACCTCGTGGATTCCACTGTAAGGATCGGCACAAGCGGACCGCAGCGGCGTTCATTATTCGGGATATTCACTGTCGTCGGCTGTCCAGCAGGCACGATGAACGTGTTGTACACCTCGACTTCCTCCGTCCCCAGATTCTTGGCTCTGTGGACATGGAGTTCCGTTTCTTCGAAAGCCTGACCTGCCTTGAACGATTCCTCCTGACCACATCCATCCTCGACTGTGAGCGTACCGCGTTTTATGACGTTGTAGGCACGCCCAGGATGATAATGCCAAGCGAGCACCTCTCCGGGCGCAATAAGGAGTTGTCGCACGGTCAATGTGGCAGGGCCGTCAAAGAGCTCCGAATGGGGAATGGTGCCAACAGCAACCACGACAGTAGTTGCCGCATGCGCTGAGGTGATACCGAGAAGAACCAAGACACTGAAGCCAAATGCCAGCTTCACCTTGCTCTTGAGGGGATTCGTTTTCATGGTTGGCTCCTTCCTGATGTCTTGTGGCAAGTTCCGGCAAATAGTCCTTCACGGATAACGGATTCGTTTGACCCAGTAGTCGAGCACGAATTACGGAAGTTGTCAACGCGAATTTATCAGATGATCCAGCCCCGCGGCTACAGCGGCAGCCTCTCGCAGTTGCGACGTATCGTCTCGGGCCTGCGTCCGCCGGCGCGGGAGGCTTTCCTACTCTGTCCCCAATTGAAAATCGACGTTGGGGGACAGGGTAGTCTGTCCCTAAATAATTCTGGTATTGCGTGTGATTTGCGGGCTGTCTATTCAGATTTTGAAATTTGGCGCAAGAGCTCGTAGTCCGGGTCCGCGTACGCGAGCATTTTTTGGAGTTCCGACTTGAAAGCTAGATGCGATTTTGCCACCTGACCAGCTTTCGCAACGCGGCTCCTTTGCAGTTCCACCGTGGCGATGGCCACAGAACATTACAACCTCACGATTAGCGGCGATGTAGGAGATTCGCAGTCTCAGTGGCGACGACCGTTAGTCCGAACATTGGCGTGGCACCGCAGGAGTCGGGTCCGCTAATGTAACGAGGAAGGTACGCGAGGTGATTCGCTTACTCGAGCAGGATGGCTGGTTCTTGGTGGTAACGCGAGGTGATCACCGACAGTTCAAACATCCAACCAAATCCGGCAGGGTGACAGTCAGCGGAAGTCTAGGTGACGATATGCCAAAGGGTACGCTCGCTTCCGTCCGCCGGCAGGCAGGTTTGAAGAGAGAGAAATCATGAGGAAGCTTCATTATCTTGTTCGTATCAACAAGGACCCGGACAGCGACTGGGGGGCTTCGGTTCCCGATCTTCCCGGTTGCGTGGCAACAGGAAAGACCATCGACACGGTGCTCCACCGAATTAAGGTAGCGATCGAACTTCACATCGAGGGTATGAAGGCGGATGGCCTCGGTCTTCCCCGACCGCGGCAGCGTGCGGTGATACCCAAGAAAACATCCAAGCAAGTTGACTTTTACGCAACGGTCGAAGTCGCAGCTTGACTTGTGAACAGACCGTCGCGATCACGGAAGACGCTTCCTTTTATGTGTATGACTACTTGCAGCGGCGATCAGCGTGCAGATCACACTCTGGCCGACATAATTAGTCAGCGCCATTCTACCAACGGGAGCGAAATATTTTAGAAGCCTGTCCCCACGCGGACTTGGCGCCGCACTCGATCCGCGCGACAGCTCGAACGTACGGATCGGCGGCTAAGTCGCTCGGATATCGCACCAGGACGGTCTGCCGGTCTGGATCAAGCGTCGTTGATGACGTCGGCACTTGCCGACGGGCTGATCGCTTCGGCCAACTGCGCGGCAAGACGCGGCCGGAGATCTTCAACCAAATATCGTTGGCACGCCGTGCGGATCTCGTCGAGCTTCGCTCGCCGCTTCTTCCCGCCCCGGCGGAAACTCCCATCGGGAGAGAAAGCTGAAGACGACTCGTATGCATCCGGGAAACAGCGGAGCTTTCGCCCCTGCCCGACGTCCAGGGCCAAATGTCGCCGTTCGTTTTAGGGTGGATGTCCACAAACGCCCACAGCTTCCCGTCAGGAGACCACGAACTGGCCGATTGGTGGTATTTGCTAATCGTGGGTTGCTCCTCGTCTAAGTGCAGTTGGTGTTTTTCGATAGCGCGTTGAGAGTTTCCATAACTTTGAAGACCGAGTGGCATACAGAAATACCATTTCCCAAATGGATGAACCCATTGTATAATGGTATTATGAACAACAAAGTCACCCTCGATCAAGCGGGCCGCGTCGTCCTTCCCAAAACCATCCGGGACGAGCTGCGCCTCTCCCCCGGCGACACTTTCGACCTCACGGTCAAGGGTGACGAGGTGACCTTGCGACCCAGGCGCGGCGCCACGCCCCTGCAAAAGGAGCGCGGCGTCTGGGTGTTCCGGACTGGCAAGCCGCTGACCGACGCCGAAACGGAGGAAACGCTCCGCAAGATCCGGGCGCAGCGCCACCGCCAGAACGCCGGGCAGAGCCGGTGAAAGCGTTTCTCGACACCTCCGTGCTCGTCGCCACGTTTTACGCAGACCATGAGCATCATCCGCCGAGCATCGATCTTTTCCTGCGCTTCGAAAAAAAAGACGCCTGCTGCGGCGCGCACAGCCTCGCCGAGGTATACGCCACCCTCACCGGAATGCCTGGCCAGCGGCACGTCAGCTGCAACGAAGCGCTTCTGTTCCTCGGCGACATCCGGGACCGGCTGACGCTCATCGCCCTCGATGAGCAGGAGTATTTTCAAATGGCGGAAGCCGCCGCCGCGGCTAGCCTCGCCGGCGGCGCGATTTACGACGCGATCCTCGGCCACTGCGCGCTCAAAGCCAAGGCTGAGGTGATCTACACGTGGAACACAAAGGATTTCCAGCGTCTGCCCCCGGCCATCGCAGCCCGCGTGAAGACGCCCGATCATCAATGATTGCCCGCGTAAGGGAGAGACCATCATGTCACGGACCCACGAAAAATTCGCCGCCGCCCGACCGCGTCCGCGCGTCATGGGCGCGTACCTCGCCAGCCACGAAAGATACGGCTGGTCGGTTGCGCCGCCGTCTTCATGTTAACGACCGTGGAAGGCGCCGTGATGCAGGCGCGCACGGCACGTAGTCTGCAGGCCTACGATGCCTCTATTGCCCAACTTCGCGATTACCTGCGAAGACTGCAGGATGCAGCCCGCCAGCCATCGAGCAGGAAAAGGCGGTTGCGAGCTCGGAATTGAAAATTGAAGATTTTCACCCGGCGCGGGGCGCGCAACCATCGACTTTCTCGGTTGCGTACTCGTCGGCGTGCTCGTAGCGGGGCCGCGCGCGGAAGCGAGCGTCCCCTCAGCGGAAATGCTAATTGCCTTCACGTGCTGTCGCCAGCAACCTGTCCGCCAAGAATTGGGCCGGCGGTGCCTTGGTTGCAGCCATTCACAGGCCATGCAGATTCAAAATGGCAGAGTGGGGCCGCCTCGCTTACGCTCGGGGCACCGCTAGATGCGTGCGAGACGCGCGCGCTCCCAGGCCCGCGCTTAAAATTTTCATCCGGGGTGATGAATCTTCCGGATTCAGGAACGCTGTGGTGAGTCGTGAATAATCCGAGCTGAATTAGTTGGTATGTCAAGAATTAGACCGAGTGTCTTTTTGCTAGCTGTTACCTTATCTCTTCATTGGGCATGTGGAGGGTCGGGTGCGAGTCATCCTCAGGGCGAAGCCCAACCAGTTCCTTACAAAGTGATCTATGACCACATGGGCACAAATTTGGGCATTGGGGTCGATCCGAACATTACTGATTCGCAATTGCGAGCCACCCTGAGAAAGGCTGCAGATGACCATCAGCGTGACAGAGGCCGAGATTATTTATTCTACGAACATCTTTGGGTGAGGGCCTATCTCGTGACAGAAATGGGGCAGAGCAGCGTACCTGCGGGAACCATCCGAAGATATGTGCCGCCGTTCAACCCACAATACAAGGAAGGTTGGATGGACCGGGTCACCCAACTCCTTGGCGCCAGAAGAGACAAACTGTACATAAACATTAAGGCCGCGCGAAGGAAAACGGGATAGCTTGGACTTTCACCAGGGGCTGCAAGGCAACCTCCTTCATTCCTCCCGCTCGATGGTTGCGCAGGAGAAATTCATGAAAAGCCACCGGCTGGAAGTCGATGCCACGGCATTGCCAGAAGTAGCCAGCTGGCCCGGTTTATTCAAAAAAAAGCAAAAAGCTTAGTCACGAATTTCACGAATTATCCCGAATGACACGGAACACATCGGTTTCGACAACTGGTGCTCAAACCAGACAGATTGCTGAAACTGCAAGCCCGCCAAGGGTGCTCAAATCCCTTCATAGATTCGTGATCATTCGTGTAATTCGTGAAATTCGTGACTGGGTTTTTCATTATGTCAATAATCCGGGCTAGTCGTTGCTGGTGGCGCGGACCCGCTCGCGGCGCTCGCGGCGCCGTTGATGGCGGCCCGTCTGGCAGGAGCGGAGAATTTGACCGGCTCTGCTTCGAGTTTTTTCCCGAAGCTGCTTTCCTTGAATATTCCAACTGGGCCTGTGTGTTTTTCGTGGATAATTCGGGCACAAAGGAGAGTTCGAATTGTCCTCGCCGGGGAGAAGAACGCTTTGCCTGCTGGCCTGCCTGGTCAGCGCTTCTTTTGCGGCCGGCTGTGGTCGCAGCGATCAGGCCGCTGAATCCACCGCGACTCTTCGCGAGATTCGCCTCGGCGCGGTGCTGCCGCTGACCGGAAAAGAATCGAAAATCGGCGGAGCGTTCCATACGGCCATTCGATTTGCGGTCGACGAAGCCAACGGCGCCGGAGGATTGCAATTGGCGGGCCGCCGCATTCCCATTGCGCTTGAAATTCTCGACGACACGACCGACACGACCCGCTCGGCGCAGTTAATCGAGCAACTCATAACGCAATCGCGGGTGCACGCCGTTGTGGGAGGCTACTCGACGATTCTGGTGCAAGCCCAATCGGTCGTACCTGACCGCTACGGTATTCCGTATATCAACGGAGGAGGCGCCTCCAGCAGCATCTACGGCCGCTCCTCCTGGGTCTTCGGGACGCTGGCGCCAGTCGATCAACTGGCCGCAACGCAGATGGAATTTCTCCGCGACCTGGTTGACGGCGGCAGGCTCCCCAAACCGACCCGCATCAGTCTTCTGTGGGAGAACACCGAGCACGGCAAAGACTACCAGCGCGGCGTGCGCCAAAGCGCGGCCCAATCACCGGATCACTTTCAGGTTATCGTCGACGAAGGATTCGAACTCTATGCGCACGACTTCAAACCGCTGCTTACGCGCGTGCACGCCGCGAGCGCCGACGTGTTCATGGCCGATGCACGGCTGGAGGATTACATCTCCATGCATCGCCAGTACACCCAGATGGGTCTGCATCACAAAATGACCACGTATGGTCCACGGGGCGCCGACAAGGCCGCGCGCGATGGATTGGGAGCTGCGACCGATTTTATCTTCGCGTCCTCCTGGTGGAGCCCGAATCTTCCCTACCCGCAGGTCGAGGCTTTCAATCAAAAATACAGCGCTGCCACCGGCGCGACCCCGGCCTGGTATGACGCGCTCGCCTACGAGACGGTGCGCGCGCTGCTGCGGGCAATCGAGGCAGCCGGATCGGTCGCTCCCGATGCGATTCGCAGCGCACTGGCCGCCGTCGCGCTGGAGAATTCGCTGGTGCCGGGAGGCACGCTCAAATTCAACTCCCACGGCCAAGCTGTTTATCCCTTCGTCGTCACGCAAAACAAGCCGCAGGGCAAACTGGATCTGGTCTGGCCCAAAGGGGACCGTACTGGGGACACGGTTTGTCCGGTACCTTGAAAGCAGGGGTCAGGCTTCAGGGGTCAGGCTTCAGGGAATTGCGGATTGCGGATTGCGGATTGGGGACTGAGGATTTATTGCGGATTGTAATAGCCCGAGCAGGCTGAAGCCTGGAGCCTGAAGCCTGATTGAAATGCGCGAATTTGTCGAATTGACTGTCAACGGACTGCTGATCGCCGGGTTGTACGCCACCGTTTCGATGGGTCTGGCGCTTATCTACGGCGTCATGAAAATCATTAACCTGGCGCATGCCGGTTTTCTGATGCTCGGCGCCTTCGCCACGTTCAGTCTGTTTGGCGCCACAGGTCTGGACCCGCTGCTATGTTCGGCCGCTGCGGCTCCGCTGTTTTTTGTCGCCGGCATGCTGCTGTATCACTTCGTCGTGCGGCCGCTGCCACAAGGCGGCAACGCCCCTACGGTGCAATCGCTGCTGTTGTTGTTCGGCGTATGGTTGGTCTTGCAGAACCTGGCCTATGCGATCTGGGGCGGCGAGACGCGCTCGATCATGACCAGCTACACATTAAGCTCGACCGAACTGTTCGGACTTCGTCTCAGTGTGCCCAACCTGTTGGTCTTCGGCGCCGGCGCCGCGGCGCTGTCGGCGCTGCAGGTGCTGCTCAGTCAAACCCGGCTCGGCATGTCCATCCGAGCTGTCACGCAAAACCGCGACGCTGCGCTGCTGTGCGGCATCAACGCCACGAGCGTTGCCAGGATCGTCTTCGGCCTGGGAACGGCCCTGGCCGCATTTGCAGGAGGACTTCTTTCCGTTCTGTATCCTTTTACGCCCGACTCTGGGCGCGGCTTCTTACTGAAGGCCTTTTGCATTGTCGTTTTGGGCGGGATGGAGTCGCTCGGGGGCGTGGTGGCGGGAGCGCTGGTGCTGGCGCTGCTCGAGCAGTATGCAGTCTGGCTGGGCGTTCCCACCACGTTTCAGGAGGCGGTGAGTTTTGGGGTGCTGGTCCTGGTTCTGATCATCATGCCGCAGGGACTGCCCGGGGCGCTCGACGCTGTCAGAAAGCGCCTTGCTCACCCGTGAAGTGCCCGGCAAGTCGGCAGCCGGCAGTAGGTAGTTGGCAGCGTCGGGCTGGCGCCGGAGAGCAAACAGGGCCGCGACCTAAGCCCAGACCCATTCATGCC
>JBPCNK010000213.1:0-11199 GCA_051001345.1 Acidobacteriota bacterium
TCGCCCGGAAAGCTCCCAAGCTGATCTTCGTCTTTCCGTTGCACCGGCACGTCCAGAAGCGCCTGTGCACTCTCGATCCGCCGGCTGTCTCCGTCACCGATGAAGACTAATGCGGTAAACAAATACCGAAATTCTTTCACAGGTTACGATTTTGGGGCAGCCATGGACTTCTAGGGTGATCATCCCAGTTTTTCGAAGGACCTCGCCGACGGTGACTGACGCAATTGTGGCGGACAACACAGGAATCGCACTTGTTGGAACATTAGGACGTTATGCGCTTACGCTTCGTGACTCGCAAGGTTGTGGTCAGTTCGAGAGCCCTTACTTCCTGCTCATCTTGTCCCTCGAAGAACTTCGCCGGTCATTTTGCGGCCTTCATCACCGAACTATTTCCCGATCTCCCAGCCACCTTCAGTGTGGGATCGTTGACGATCGAACATGAGGGCGGTGTTCCTATGGCATTTGCTGTGACGGCTCTTTACGTCAGAGGGAACGAAATGAGAAGTGCGGCAGTAACGCCAGTTGACCGGCCCAGCACGTACTTCATTAAGTTAAAGTCAACTGAAAGCCAGCAGAAGGCTCAGGAAATGGCCAGCCAGTATGGATTTACTATCATCAGTTTCCCCGGCCCTCTGACCGCTACCGTTGTTATGACGGACGAAATAGCGCGCGCGGTTGCACGCGATCCACGAGTGGAGTTTGTTGAGCCGAATAGCGTGGGCGAATTCTCGGGCTGACGAAATAGCCGGTAGTAACCAGATTTAGCCGACCGGCACAATGGACAAGTCGAGCCGGCGAAGTACTGCAATAGTTGTTTCCCGCACTTCCCAGTGCAAATGCCCCAGCCGGAAATTCCAGTAGCGGGCCTGCCAGCCGTGAGCGAGCGTTTTAGGCCGTCACGCGAACATTGGCGTGCAGAAACTCGGGCGCGAAATCGGCCCCGTTCGGCCAGACTAGCGTATGAAATTCAGGGTGAATAGTGAAGTGCTTGAAAACCGCGACATCCTTGAGCGGCTCCATGACCGGGCCTCGCAGCGCGGGAGCGAGATCAATCTCACCCGAGGTGCCATCCCGGAACCGGAGCCAAACCGTATGGGCCCCAACATGCATGGCTTCGACAACGTGGTATTTCATTGCGCTACTCCAGCGGCGCGATGCTCTTGAGCGGCTGTCCTTGCCGGGCCAGCTGCCAGTTCTCAAGCAATTCTGCCTTGTGAAGGTCTGTCCAGTCAAGAACGAGGCGAAGAGCCCGTTGCGGGAACTCGCCGTGGACTGAGCCGCTCTCAATCTCCACGGACACTTCGTGCTCACCATACACGGCATGAAAGTGAGCGGCCCCGTGCTCGCTATAGAACATGCCGATTACAATTCCGAGAAATCTGGAGATCTCAGGCACTGAATGTTGTCCGCCTAACTTTAGATACCCAGTGCGTTGACCTACTCACGCACCAAGAGCTCCGCCTGACGGTTGCTCAGTTTCGGCGAGCACCCTTCGCGCGGCTTGTCGGCTGCTGCAGCTTGCCAGGCCGTTTGTTGCGATCCGAGCTCGGCAGCCTCACTTTGGCTGTCGCAACGACGACAATTCGATCTGATGAAGGGGCGCAGTGCATTTCTTTCGCCGAACCGTGACAACTTTCTCCCAAGCAGAATCCTGCTCAGCTTGAGCTGTGACCGTTTTATCGATCTGATCCTGGGTACGCCTCGAGTTGCGTGTCGATTTCCTCTTCGATTTCGTCATAGTGGCCAGCCTGTAATGGTGCGAACAACGTTGCACCTGCACGGTCGCGTCCGCGGCTGTGGGCCTAATCCCCGATCGTCAGCGCCGCCTTGGAGTGATATTCCTGCAGACTGCGTACTGTAACAGCTTCCCTTTGTAGCGACCGGATGGCACTGACGGCGGCCTTGGCGCCGGAGAGAGTCGTGATGCAGGGAACGCGGTATTGCGTGGCGGCACGGCGGATGGCCAGCTCGTCAAAGAACGATTCGCGCCCCAGCGGAGTGTTGATGATTAGTCCAATCTGGTCGCTCTTGATCCGGTCGACGATGTTGGGGCGCCCCTCGTTGACCTTGAAGACAAACTCGACTTCCAGTCCCTCGGCCCGCAGCAGATCACAGGTGCCCCGGGTGGCCAAAATCTGAAACCCAAGCTGCGCGAAGTCTCGAGCCATCGGGATGACGTTGCGCTTGTCGCGCAGGTTGACGCTGATAAAGACGCGCCCGCCCAGAGGCAGCATCGACCCGGCGCCGATCTGGGCTTTCGCGAAGGCCAGGCCGAAACTTTCGGCCACTCCCATGACTTCACCCGTTGAGCGCATTTCCGGTCCGAGGATCGTGTCGACCCCCGGGAATTTATTGAACGGAAATACCGGCGCCTTGATGTAGTAGTGCCGTACCGGTAGTTCGTCGGGAAGATCGAAATCCCGAAGTTTCTCGCCCACCATTAACCGGGCTGCAATCTTGGCCATCGGCACACCCGTCGCCTTGCTGACAAACGGCACGGTGCGCGACGCACGCGGGTTGACTTCCAAAACGTATACTTCGTCCTGGAAGACTGCATATTGAACATTCATCAAACCCACCACCTGGAGCGCTTCCCCCAATTGACGGGTCGTGCGGCGCATGGTCTCCAGGTGCCGGGGATCGATGATGATCGGCGGCAACACCGACGTGCTGTCTCCGGAATGAATGCCGGCTTCTTCGATATGTTCCATGATCCCGCCGATGACGAGGCGCTGGCCGTCGGCCATCGCGTCGACGTCGTACTCGTAGGCATCCTCCAGAAACTGGTCGATCAGCACGGGTCGATCGGGCGAGGCCTCGACGGCGCCCGAAACGACCCGATCAAGCGATCGGTCGTCGTAGACAATTACCATGGCGCGACCGCCCAGGACATACGAGGGACGAACCAGAACCGGATAGCCGATCTCATGGGCCACGGTGCGGGCTTCGCCGACTGTGCGGGCCGTGCCATGACGCGGTTGGCGGATTCCCAGGTCGCGTAGCAGGCGGCTGAAGCGCTGCCGGTCCTCGGCCAGGTCGATGTACTCGGGCGACGTTCCGATGATGGGAACGCCCGCCTGCCAGAGCCGCGTTGCCAGGTTCAAAGGCGTCTGCCCGCCAAACTGAACGATGACTCCTTCGGGGCGTTCTTCCTCGACCACGTTGAGAACCTCTTCAAACGTGAGCGGCTCGAAGTAGAGGCGGTCGGATGTGTCGTAGTCGGTCGACACCGTTTCGGGATTGCAGTTGACCATGATGGATTCGAAGCCGGCCTCGTGCAGCGCGAAGGCTGCATGGCAACAGCAGTAGTCAAACTCGATTCCCTGCCCGATACGGTTGGGCCCGCTTCCCAGGATGATGACTTTCCGCGCCGTCGTTGGATCCGCCTCGTTCTCGTTCTCGTAGGTCGAGTACAAGTAAGGCGTATAGGACTCAAATTCGGCGCCGCATGTGTCGATGCGCTTGAACACGGCCCGGATGCCCAGATCTAGCCGGCGGCGACGGACCTGATCGGCATCGACGACGATGGAGGGTTCCGGCTTGTCTTCGGATCCTTCGACCGCATCGGTCTGCCCGTTGAGAAGTTGAGCGATCTGTTCGTCCCCGAAGCCGTCGCGCTTGGACGCCCGAAACAGATCGCGCGGCAAACTCTCCAGCGTGTGGCGGCCAATTTCCCCGGCGCGGTCGACCAACTGGCTCATCTGATCGAGAAACCACGGATCGATACCGCTCAGCTCGTGTATCTGTTCGACGCTGAACCCATGTTCCAGCGCGTAGCGGAGATAGGCCAGCCGCTGCGGCGTAGGTTGCACCAGAAACTCGCGCACGCGATCGGGACGGATTCGCTCGCTGGCCAGAGTCTTGCCCGATTCAAGCGAGCGGATGCCCTTCTGCAGCGCCTCTTTGAACGTGCGGCCGATCGCCATGACTTCGCCGACCGACTTCATTTGGGTGCCGAGCACACGAGAGGCCTTCGGAAACTTCTCAAAGTTCCAACGCGGGATCTTCACGACAACATAGTCAAGCGTCGGTTCAAACGATGCTGGCGTCTTGAGCGTGATGTCATTGGGAATCTCGTCAAGCGTGTACCCGACGGCCAGCTTGGCGGCGATTTTCGCAATCGGGAACCCGGTAGCCTTCGAGGCCAGCGCTGAGCTGCGGGATACGCGCGGGTTCATCTCGATGATGACCATCCGGCCGGTGCGGGGATTCAATCCGAATTGAATGTTCGACCCGCCCGTCTCAACTCCGATTCTGCGGATGACGGCAATGGCGGCATCGCGCATGAGTTGGTATTCGCGATCGGTCAGCGTCTGCGCTGGAGCCACCGTAATGGAATCCCCGGTATGGACTCCCATCGGGTCGAAGTTTTCGATCGAACAGATGATGACAACGTTGTCGGCCAAGTCACGCATGACCTCCAACTCAAACTCTTTCCAACCCATGATGGATTCTTCAATCAAAATCTCGTGGATCGGACTGATGTCTAGCCCCTTTTCGCAGAACTCGGCGAACTCTTCCCGGTTAAACGCAATCCCGCCCCCGCTTCCACCCAATGTGAAGGAAGGCCGGATCACGGCCGGCAGTCCGATCTCATCGAGCAGAGCCAGAGACTCGTTAAGCGTAGTGGCAAATCCGGAAGCAGGCAGATCCATCCCGATTTCCAGCATGGCCTGCTTGAAAAGGCGCCGGTCTTCGGCGACTTTCACGGCGTTGATCTTGGCCCCGATCAGTTCCACATTGAAGCGTTCGAGCACGCCGGCGTCGGCCAACTGGACCGCCAGATTCAACCCGGTCTGCCCACCTACGGTGGGAAGAAGCGCATCGGGGCGTTCCCGTTCGATGATTCGCTCCAGAAATTCCAGGGTCAGCGGCTCGACATAGGTGCGGTCGGCGATATCGGGGTCGGTCATGATCGTCGCCGGATTGGAATTGACCAGGACAACCTTAAAGCCTTCCGAGCGCAGCGCCTTGCATGCCTGCGTGCCGGAATAGTCGAATTCGCAGGCCTGCCCGATCACGATCGGTCCCGAGCCGATAATCAGGATTTTCTTGAGGTCGGTCCTTCGAGGCATTCTGCGGCTCTCAGCGCTCCTTCATCAATGCGATGAAATCGTCAAACAGGTACAAAGAATCGTGCGGGCCGGGCGCAGCTTCCGGGTGGTACTGAACGGAGAAAACAGGCAAGTAGCGGTGCCGGAACCCCTCGAGCGTCTGATCGCTCAGGTTGATATGCGTCAACTGAACCTGCGTCTGGTCCAACGAATCCGGATCGACGGCAAACCCGTGATTATGGGCCGTGATTTCAACCTTCTGTGTCACCAGATTCTTGACCGGTTGATTGCCGCCGCGATGTCCGAATTTCAACTTATAGGTCTTGCCTCCCAGCGCCAGTCCGAGCAACTGATGTCCCAGGCAGATCCCGAAGACCGGCTTTTTCCCGATCAGCTTTCGAATGTTTTCGACGGCGTACTGCAAGGGTTCCGGGTCTCCCGGTCCGTTGGAAAGAAAGATTCCGTCGGGTCGCAGCGCCAGCACATCGTCGGCTGGCATGCTGGCCGGAACAACGGTGATTTGACAGCCTCCTGCCGAGAGCCGCCGCAGGATGTTGTACTTGATTCCAAAATCGTAGGCGACGACGTGAAAGGGGCGGCCGGACGTCTGTTCTTCCTTCCACAGATACTTGGACAGGCACGTGACGTCGCTGGCCAGATCGCAGCCGGTCATGGGAGCAACGGCCAGGGATTTTCGGACCAGCGACTCAGAGTCCGGGTCGATGGTGGAAATCACGCCGCGCTTGGCGCCTTGATCGCGCAGATGCCGGACGAGCGAACGGGTGTCGATGTCATGAATCCCTACGATGTTCTGCCGGTGCAGCAGCTCCTGCAGGCTTTCTTCGGACCGCCAGTTGCTGGTGCGCGCCGAGATTTGGCGGACGACAAAGCCGCGGACAAACAAATCCCGCGACTCGACGTCGGCGGCGTTGGAGCCGTAGTTGCCGATCAGCGGATAGGTCATCGTCACGATCTGCCCGGCATACGATGGGTCGGTCAGGACTTCCTGATAGCCGGTCATCGACGTGTTGAAGACAACTTCGCCGCCGGCCTCGCCTTGGGCGCCCATGGAAATGCCGTGAAATATTTTCCCGTCTTCTAATGCCAGGATCGCTTCAGACATAAAAATCGGGTCATTGTACCTTCACAGGGGAAAAAAAGGTAGTCAGTGCGCTGTAGGCAGTGGCCAGTGGTCAGTGGTCAGTGGTCAGCAGCAGGCGGCAACTGCGGGGGCGCGCGGATCAGAAGGGCGAGAGATTTCGAAACAGGACGACTACCCGTTGCCTACTAATCCAGCGTCCCCAATCGTGACACGGGCCAGTAGCGGAACACGGCCTTGCCGAAGATATTGCGGGCCGGTACCAGACCCCAGTTCCGGCTGTCGTTGCTCGAATTGCGATGATCGCCCAGGACATAATAATGATCGGCCGGCACCGTGACGCGACTGTAGGACGTCAAATCGAGGAACTCGGGCGAAACGTAGGACTCTTCAAGCCGTTCGCCGTTAATGTAGACCGAGCCGCCGCGAACTTCGACGGTGTCGCCGGGAACACCGATCACGCGTTTGATAAATGATTTGGTCGTATCCCGTGGATACCAGAAGACTACTATTTCGCCTCGGCTGATCGTACTGAAGTGGTAGACGGACTTGTTGACGAAAATTCTTTCCTGGTCGACCAGCTGGGGCAACATGCTGGTACCCTCGACCTTGACGGGCTGGACGACGAAGACCACGATGACGACGGCCGTCAATGCCGCAAAGAAGATGTCGCGAATCCAGCCCCTGATTTCATAAAAAAAGGAGCGGCTTTCGTGTTCAGAAACGATAGAGGAATCCGTCGCCATCTGGGGTACCGGCAGCGGTTCGCGAGGCTCTTCCATAGGCATCGATTTTTTTGACATTATTATACCACTTCCGGAGAAGATTCCCACCTCGAACGGGCCGGCAACCGGGACCTCCCGCGGGGTGCTTCAGCGCCTAAGATCCTATTGACTCCAAACCACGTTGGAAGGTTTCCAGACGTACTCGAATAATCCACTCGTTTGGAGCTTCGGTGCTATACTGACCCGGTTTTTGCTACACCTCGCGTGCGTCAGACACGGAGCGCCAACAGAGCCGCGACCGGAAGGGAGCGGCCCGCATGTGGGAAGCGGGATCTAAAATCTTGCTGAAGTAACAAGGCTTCACGTCGGTTGTAACATACGCCCATGACCAAACCTCAGAAGATCGTCGTTCTGGTAGCATTTCATCAGAAGAACTGCACCCTCAAGGATGTGGCCGGCGGCTTTGGAACCGTCTTTACGGTGGGCAACTCTCCGTTCGCTCGGCTTCTTGAAGTCGCCAAGCGCCGGATCGCCTCGCTGCCCAACATCACCCTTCCCTACTTGCATGCCCTCTTCCAGCGCCACGGCGTCGAAGTCGCCGTTCTGGAAATCAACGGCGAAAAGGAATTGGAGAAGCTGGTCCCGGCCGACCTGTACCTTATCGCTTCGTCGATTGTCGACTGCAATTTTGAACGCAGCATCGCCAGTCGCGTGCGCAGGTTGTTCGGGTCGCGCGTCGGAGTTTTCGGGACGTTTGCGTCGACCGTGCCCGAATTCTTCGAAGAGTGCGCCGACTTCATCGTCCAAGGTGAGATCGAAAATATCGCCCCCCGGCTGGCCGCCGGCGAAAGCTTCAGCGGTTTGGTTGACGCTGGATTTGTGCGAGACCTGGATGCTCTGCCCTTTCCCAATTGGGATCAGTTCGACCTGGGCCGCTACCGCTACGAAATCATTTCCACCAAGGGCGTCACGTTGCCGCTACTTTCCAGCCGCGGCTGCACCTTCACGTGCGGCTACTGTCCCTATCTGGTCAACAACAAGTACCGCGCGCGCACGCCCGAAAACGTCCTCGCAGAGATTCAACACCTGGTCGAACGCTACAACGTCCGGGGCATCTCGTTTCGCGACCCATTGTTTGTGTTCAATCGCGCCCGTTCCATCCACATGGCTGACCTGCTGATCCAAAGCGGTCTGAACATTCGTTTCAGCATCGAATCCCGCACCGATTGCATGGATGTTCCGTTGCTGGAGAAACTGCATGCGGCCGGCCTTCGTTCGATGGAAGTCGGCGTGGAGTCCTATGACGAAGAGGTGCTTCGCAACAACTCGCGCAAGCCGCCTCAGAAGGAACAGCAGGAAGAAATCATCCGTCGCTGCCACCAGCTGGGAATCCGCGTCATCGCCAATTACACGTTCGGATTGTTGACCGATACGCCCGCGGGAATTGGCCGTACGATTGCGTACGCTAAGAAGCTCAACACATTTGCCATCCAGTTTACGGTCACCACGCCCTACCCGGGCACCGACTTCTACGAGAAGGTCAAGGACCAGATTTTCGAAAAGGACTGGGAAAAGTTCAACGGCTGGACCAACGTCTTTAGGCACCCCAGCATGTCGCCTGACCAACTGCACGCGCTGCGCGAATACGCGTACGTTTCTTACCATCTGCGACCGCGTTACGTCTGGCGTTTTTTGGAATCCACGCTGTTGCACCCGCTGCTGTATCGCGACAGCCTCGGTCCATCGCCGCAGGCTGCACCAGGTTGATCAGCTATGGCCAAGCGCCGGCGCGCGAATGAGACGAAGACGGAGCCGCCCAACATCGTCGCTTTACCCTTGCTGATCCTGATCGTGTTTGCCTTTCTGGCTTGGTTGCTCTATTTCTCGGGTGTGATTTCGCCTGGCACGACCGATCCGGCCCAGATCGACCCGAGGATTGTTCCGGCAGACGCACCAAAATAGTCGCGAGTCGCCAGTCGCCAGTCGCCAGTCGCCAGTCGCCAGTCGCCAGTTGCTGACCGCAACAAGCGATGGTATGAAAAACAGACAGGCTGGAAGCCTGTCCCACCGCGACTCGCGACTAATTCGGAGGTTTGATGTCGAGTACGACAGGACCCATTCACGCAGACGCCAAAGACGCCGGGCTTCCGACGTTTCCTTCCTTTCATCCACCCGCCCGAGTTTTGCTCGGTCCCGGTCCCAGCACTTCAGATCCGCGCATTCTCGAAGCGATGTCCAGGCCGCTGGTTGGCCACCTTGATCCGGCGTTTCTAGAGCTGATGAACAGCATCCAGACCCTGCTGAAATATGTGTTTCAGACTGAGAATCGACTGACCATTCCTGTGTCGGGCACCGGCAGCGCCGGCATGGAAGCTGCCGTGGTCAACTTTGTCGAGCCCGGCCAACGCGTTCTAGTGGCCGAGAACGGATTGTTCGGGCGGCGTCTGGCCGACACGGCCTCGCGCTGCGGCGCGGAGGTCCACACCCTGCAAGTTCCCTGGGGACGCCCCGTCGACGTCGATCAGTTCCAGGACAAGATCGCCGCTCTGCGTCCGCAACTTGTAGTCGTCGTCCACGCAGAGACTTCCACGGGTGTTCTGCAGCCGCTCGAAGAGATTTCCCAGGCGGCGCATGATGCCGACGCATTGTTTCTCGTCGACGCGGTCACCTCCCTCGGAGGCCATCCCGTCTCCGTCGACGAGAGAAAGATCGATATTTGTTACAGCGGTACACAGAAATGCCTCAGTTGCCCACCCGGCCTGGCGCCTTTGACGGTCTCGGAACGCGCCGCTGAACGCCTCCGCAGGCGCAAGACTAAGGTTCAAAGCTGGTATCTGGACCTCAGCCTGGTGGAAAAATACTGGGGCGCCGAACGGACCTACCACCACACGGCTCCGATTTCGATGAACTACGCGCTGTACGAAGCGCTCCGAATCGTCCGGGCAGAGGGGCTCGAACGCCGTTTCCGTCGTCACCAGACCAATCATCGCGCTCTGGTTGCGGGCATCCAAGCCATGGGACTGCAGATGCTCGTCGAGCCCGCATTTCGGCTCTGGAGTCTCAACACCATCCGCGTCCCTGAGAGCGTTGCCGAAGCGCGGGTCCGAGGCGGGCTGTTGGAACGCTACGGAATTGAAATCGGAGGCGGTCTGGGCGAGCTCAAGGGAACTGTCTGGCGGGTAGGACTGATGGGCAGCTCCAGTGTCTCCTCCAACGTCCTGCTATTGCTCGAAGCGCTCGAAGTGCTGCTCAGCGAGCAAGGGTTTGCCCTGCCGCCAGGCGCCGGCGCGCGTGCCGCACAGGACGTATTCGACCAACCCGTGGAATGAAACGGGCGCTCCCACTTGCAAATTTGAAGATCGGTCACGCGACCGACCCGGCCGGACTGACGGGGTGCACCGCCGTCCTCTGCGAAAAAGGCGCCGTGGCCGGCATGGACCAGCGCGGGACAGCAGCCGGAACCCGCCAGACTGATTCCCTCAGTCCCACCCATCTGGTCGATCGAATTTACGGGGTCTGCTTGTGCGGTGGAAGCATCCTGGGGCTGCAGGCTACCGACGGAGTCATGCAGTACCTGCGCGAAAAAGACATCGGCTTTGACGCGGTCGTCGCGCGCATTCCGATTGTACCGGCTGCCGTCATTTTTGACTTGGCGTTGGGCAGCGCCGACGTGTTTCCCAGCCGCGAAATGGGCTACCAGGCTGCCGTGCAGGCGCTGCCGGAGATACCCGCCGTCGGCAGCGTGGGAGCCGGCACGGGCGCCACCGTCGGTAAAAGCAACGGCCTGTCGTGCGCCATGAAGGGCGGCTTTGGTTTTTTCACGGCCAAAAATGAGGGCGGCCTGGTTGCAGTGGCCTTGACCGTTGTCAATTCCTTCGGCGACGTCCTCGATTACCAGAGCGGGAAGATTCTGGCCGGAGCGCGTGCCGCTGCCGGCAGCCGCCGCTTCATCGGATCGTTCCAGTCACTCTCGCGCGGCGAAGAACGCCAGCCGTCGTTGTTTCAGAATACGACGCTGGCCGTCGTCGCTACCAATGCTCGCCTGACCAAGCCCCAGGCGACCAAGATCGCTCAGATGGCGATGAACGGCATTATTCGGACCACCTCACCAGCGGTGTCTCTCTATGACGGAGACGTCGTCTTCGTCCTCTCGGTGGGCAACCGGGACTTCGATCTGAACACGGTGGGCTGTCTGGCCGAACTGGCCGTCGGGCGGGCCAACAACGTCGCGGTTCTTCAAGCCGATGGGTTCGGCAAGATTCCATCATGCTCGGATCTGAAGTAGGCTTCAGGGAGCCGGCGGCCAAACCCTGAATCCCCC
>JBPCNK010000214.1:0-10777 GCA_051001345.1 Acidobacteriota bacterium
TCCTCGGGATCCGGACAGTTTCGCCTGGACTCCTCGACGAGTGCAGTCATCACGCTCTGGAGCTGCTCTTTCGCGGTCTCATCCAGTCGCGAGTATCGAAAGCCATCCTGGACCAGATAACGCACTACCGGGTTACCCTGCTTGAATTCCTGGGCATCGCGTTGCTTGTTTTCCGACAATCCCATCCAGATTTTGTTCTGGCGGAACGTTTCACTAAGGAGTCGACTTCCGGAATGACCACGACAGATGATCGGGTACGGGCCTTTCAATTACAGTATCTCCGCGAGGCGTGAGCAAAACGAACGATGTCGTTTTTCGGGACAAGGGGAGCTCGAGCAGGAAATCGAGCCGGGCTGATGTCGGTCAGTCCATGCTCCGCATGATGTGATCGAGAATGCAGCCTTCTCTTAACTTTTCTCCGCCAAATTTCCACTTCAGCTTGTATAGCGGGTCTTTCGCCTGATTCAGATCGTCCCGCAGTTGATCCGTCATCGGTGAAAAAAGTCCAGCCTCGAACATCTTGAGGGGGCCGCGGGCAGAAAAATTGGGCGTCCTGTTCCAGACCTCCCTGCATGCGTCGTTCTGTCTTACTGTTCTGGCAAAGTGATAGTGGAATATGTAATACGGGTATGTTCTGAGCGTCCTGATCATGACAGGATACGTCCAGAGCTGAGAGAGCGTCGCGTTGCGATTCAGCACGGTTGATATTCTGTTGACTCGCGCCCTGTCTTTATGCGTTCGCATTGAGAACTGGTTTTTCACGAAGAAGTCCCTGTGTTTCTCATAGAATATGGATGCCAAG
Organism: Acidobacteriota bacterium; assembly: GCA_051001345.1. GTDB lineage: Bacteria > Acidobacteriota > UBA6911 > JACQSX01 > JBPCNK01 > JBPCNK01. The sequence continues at coordinate 803 of JBPCNK010000214.1, forward strand.
GGATTCCCTTTTGACGCCGCTAGAAACCAGTTCGATAGAACGCGGTCGGGGGCGGGATCTCGGAATGCAAAAAAACCCGAGGCCATATACTCGTGCAGCCAGTTATCCAGCGGCTGGCAACAGAAGCAGGTAGCGTCAGCCCAGACTCCGCCGTGCCTGCTTATCAGATACATCCGGATGAGATCAGCCAGCATATTTCGCTTGATGTCAAGACTTCTCAGGGTAGAAAGCGAGTCGCTGTCGATGTAATCGGAGAGATTCTCCTCGTTCAGTTCGACTACCTTCCAGGTGGGATTTCTTGTCTTCCATGAATGGAGGCAGAGGCGGACAACTTCTCGTGAATTCTCGAATCCCTGAAGCCAGAGCATCCATACCACACGATTGAGCTGTCGCTCGGGGGGCATGGCCAGCCGCTCATCTTGAGAAAATTCCAGCAAGGATGGGCTCAACATTCTAGTACCACGCAGATGAAGGATGGCATGACCGTCTCAGACATAGCCCAGCTCTTTCAACAAGGGCTCACCGATTCGGATTGCATCCCTTAGCTCTTCCTCCCGGCCCTCCCATTTCCCAATACTTTGAACGGAAGCGTTCGCCTTTATCCAGTCTCTGGCTGACTCAAAGAAGGGGACGTCCAGGAACTCGAAGACACGGCTCAGCGTCTTCTCCGGATACTCGCAGAGATCTTCGTAGCGTACCTCGAGGTAGCGATCTCCGTACCTGCGAGCCCTCATGGCGAAGCGTACAGCCGTTACCCAGTGATGCATCTCGATCTCGTTGCGATATTCCTCGATAACGGACTGATCGAGGGGCTTGCCGTGATAATCGGAGATGCTGGGGTCGCCGAAGACCACTAATCTGTACCTTGGGTCGTTCAGACTACTCATCATGAAGTTCAGACGCGAGAGCATCGCGTCTCGCCCATCCCGTATCAGATGAACTGTCTTCGCCTCGGGATATGCATCGAGAAAAATCTCGCACGCGAAAGTCGTGATCGCCCGCTTCCATCCGAAAGCCACTTTACCCTCGGGATCCGGACAGTTCTGCCTGGATTCCTCGACGAGCGAAATCATCAAGGTCTGAAGCTGCCCTTTCGCAATCTCGTTCAACTCCGAGTATCGAAAGCCATCCTGGATCAAGTAGCGTACAACCGGATTAGCCAGTCCGAATTCCTGGGCATCGCGTTGTCTGTTGTCCGACAATCCCATCCAGATCCTGTTCTGGCGGAATGCTTCACAAAGCAGTCGGCTTCCGGAGTGACTACGACAGATGATCGGATATGGCCCTTTCAACGATTGTATCTCCTTTGGCGTGAGCAAAACGAACGGTGCAGTTTTTCGGGACGCGCAGACCTGAAGCAGAGAAATAGCGCGACGCCGAGTTCAGTCAGGTGATGCTCCGCATGATGTGATCGAGAATGCAGCCCTTTGTGAGGGATTCCTCGCGATATCTCCAATTCAGCTTGTAAAACGGGTCTTTCGCCTGGCTCAAATCGTTCAGCAATTGTGGCGTCATCGGTGAGAACAGCCCGGCGTAGGACATTTTGAGAGGAATACGGGCAGAAAACGAGGGGGTTCTGTTCCATATCTCCCTGCACGCGGCATTCTCTCTCACTATGCGGGCAAAGTGATAGTGAAATATGAAATATGGGTATGTTTTGAGAGTCCTGGTCATGACAGGATATGTCCAGAGCTGAGAGAGCGTCGCGTTGCGATTCAGCACGGTTGATATTCTGTTGACTCGCGCCCTGTCTTTATGCGTTTGTCTGGCGAAGCGGTGTTTCAGGAAGAAGTCCCTGTGTTTCTCATAGAATGTGGATGCCAGCAAATTGCCTTTCCTGGCTGCGAGGAACCAGTTCGCTACGATGCGGTCGGGGCCCGGGTCTCTGAATCCGAAAAAACCCGAATCCATGTAGCTCGGGAGCCACTTGTCCAGCGGCTGACAACAGAAGCAGGTGGCGTCAACCCAGACTCCCCCATGCCTGCTTATCAGATACATCCGGATAAGATTAGCCAGCTTTTGTCGCTTGACGTCGAGATTTTTCAGGGCGGAAAGTGAATCGCTATCGACGTAGTCGGGAAGATTCTCATCGCTTAATTCGATGACGTTCCATGTCGGGTTTCGTGCCTTCCATGAGTGAAGGCAAACCCGGACCACCTCCGGCGCGCTATCGAATCCCTGAAGCCAGAGCATCCAGATTACGCGATTCAGCTGGCTTGCGGGTTGGACGACCTCCCCTTCATGATGAGCAGGCCTCGGAAACGACGCGCTCAACATCGAAGAGAAACGCGACTGAATGACGGCATAACCGGGGGTGAAACGGTTTCTGAGTCGGTGGCGCTGGCGGCCGAAGTTGCAGGCCCGAGGATTGCTCGCTCGACCGCAGCCGAAGATTGCATATGGAAGATTTCATATAATATAGAAACTCAGCTGCTTCGGTAAGCGACGGACGCACGAGGCTGCATGAGGCGCGGCTGCTTGTTTCGCCGCTCGCACACGAGCCATCACGGCCGCAGGATCGGTCCGCTGAAGACGGCATTCCTCTCTGACCTCCACCATGGAACAAGAGCTCGGCACACTCCCCGACTTTCTCATTATCGGTGCGCAGAAGTCGGGAACGTCTTCTCTATACGCGTATCTGATCCAGCATCCGGGGGTCCGGCCCGCCACGAAGAAGGAGGTGCATTACTTCGACGCGAGGTACAGCTACAGAAGCGTTGACTGGTATCGCTCGTTTTTTCCAGTGTCAAATCCCGACCTGTCACCCGCGGGGAGCGGTGCCACGCACCAGCTGGCCGGCGAGGCGACCCCGTACTACATGTTCCACCCCTGCGTCCCACGACGGGTCGCGGCAACCCTGCCAGATGTGAAGCTCCTGGCTATCCTCAGGAATCCAGTTGACCGCGCTTACTCGCATTACCACATGGCGGTGCGGGCCCGCCGCGAAACTCTTTCATTCGAAGACGCCATCGAGGCGGAAGCCGAGCGCCTTGATGGTGAGGTGGAACGGCTCCTGGCCGACGACAGATACCGCAGTCGAGTGCATTGTTTCAACTCGTATCTGGCGCGCGGCCTTTACGTAGATCAGCTCGTCCGGTGGGCGACGTTCTTTGCTCGAGAGCGAATGCTGATTCTGACAGCCGCGGATCTGCGCGCCGCTCCAGCGGGTACTGTCCGCAAAGCGCTGGACTTTCTGGAGCTGCCGCATTCAGAATTTGACTTTGCCGAGTCGTACAATACCCGCCAGTATCCGCATCTCAATCCAGCCACGCGAGACCGATTGTCAAAATACTTCGAGCCGCACAATCGCAGGCTGTACGACTTTCTCGGTGTGGACTTTGGGTGGCGGTGATGGCGTCGAACATTCCCTCAACCTTTTTTTGCTTTCGAGCGTATTATTACCATCGTCGGCAATACAACAAGCGAATAGTTAATAGCCCGGGAGACAAAATGAGCTGGATTCGGATGGCGTTCGTCGGTGTCGCATTCCTCGGCGTCGCCTCGGTTGTGAGTGCGCAGGCCCCACAAGGGCCGCTACGTGCAGGAACGCCCCCTCGGGAGCGTGCAGAGGGAGAAAGGCGCAGCGGACGCGACGCCCGAATGACGAGGAAACTGTTCACCGGCATCGAGCTCACGGTAGAGCAGCAGGACCTGATTCAGAAGATCACGGAGACGTTGGCTACGGACAAGGCGGCGCTTCGGCCCGCCGATAGGCAGGAGCGGGGGGGAGATGAGGCTTCCCTCGCCAGGATGCTGGAACTCACCGCCAAGTCCCGAGCTGATTACCGGGCAATTCTCACTCCGGCGCAGCAGGTCATCTACGACAAGAACGTAGTCCTGATCAAGCAGCGGCTCGAGGAGCGGGCGAAGCACGGTAAGAAGAAGAAGTAGCCTGTTTTGCGCTGCGACTGCCGGCCTTCAGGCAACAGCGCGCTCGCCACATAGCGACTTCCCGGGTTCCAGGGTATCCTGCACTGGAGCCCGCTGTCGTATCCGGGCTGGTCCCCACCGTTAGGGTCGCTCATACGGTCGTCGGGCGCGGGTAGTTTCGAGGGATTCAAACGGCGGGAACCCAACGCCCGAGCCAATCGGCGCGTAACAAGGTTAATCGCCGTCAAGCCGCCATGGAGAAGTTGAATGCGTTTTCTGAAACCGCTCGCTGCGTCATGCGTGATACTTTTGGCCTCGCTTCTGGTTTCCGGACGCGCCTCCGCCCAGGTGGGCTCGACCACGGATATCATCATGGGGCAGGTCACTGGTCCGGATGGCAAGCCGATCGCCGGGGCGCGGGTGGAGGTCACCTCGCTCGAGTCGCAGATCACCAGGACCAAGCTGACAAATGCAGCCGGACGCTACACGGTCGTGTTCCCTGATGGGGGCGGCAGCTACCGCATGCAGGTTATCTTCCTCGGGTTCGCGCCCGCTCGCGCTTCCGTCAGCCGGCAAGGCGACGAGGACCGGCTCGTTGCAGACTTCACCCTCGGTGCAGTGGCGACGGTCCTGCAGGGCGTTCAGGTTCGTGGGTCCCGTGGCCGGCAGAGAGAACAACTGAGAGGCGAACCCGGAGCTTCAGAGCGCGGCCTCATCCCGGGAATGGTGAACCGGCTGCCGGTCGACGCCGGCGACCTCAACGCTCTCGCGACCCTCGCCGCGGGAGTCGTCGGGATCGCCGCGACTGACTCGACTCCGGCCTCTTTCTCGGTAGCCGGACAGCCGGCCGACCAGAACAGCATCACTCTCGACGGGCTGAGCTTCGGCGCCGGCAGCGTCCCTTCGGAAGCGCTACGCAACACCCGGGTCATCACCACCACGTACGACGTCGCTCGCGGCCAGTTCACCGGGGGCCAGATCGCAAGTACGACACGGAGCGGCACGAACAGCTTTCAGGGCTCGCTCAGCTACGCCCTGCGAGATCCGTCGCTCGAGTTCGTGGGCGACGTGGAGAACGCCTCCGTTCAGCAATACACGCAGAACCAGCTCAGCGTCGGACTCGGTGGCCCAATAGTCAAGGACAAGCTGCTTACATTCGGGGCAGCGTCCCTGCTGCATCGAACGGATCCTCTGCAATCGCTTCTGGCGGCTGATCCCCTTGCTTTGCAGCGGCTCGGCACTAATCGTGACTCGGTCGCCCGTTTCGTAAGTCTGCTCAATCGCTTCGGACTTCGGCCGACGCTTTCCGACATTCCGGAAGAACGGCTGAATGAAAACGCCTCCGCGCTCGTGCGGCTGGATTACAATCTCGGCGATACCCACAGTCTGATGGTGCGGGGTGACTGGCGCGGAACGATTCAGGACGCCAGTCGCATCACCCCTCTCTCCGTGCCCCATAACGGTGGCAATTTCCGGAGCTCAGGGGGTGGCGGGATGATCAGTCTCACATCCAACTGGGGCGGAGTCATCAACGAGCTTCGCGCGTATCGGTCTCTGGATACCCGGAATGCAGAGCCTTACTTGCAGGTCCCGAGCGGCCGCGTCGTCGTCGCCTCTACGCTCACCGACGGCACTCAGGGAGTGTCCACTCTGCAGTTCGGCGTAAACTCGGGTCTGCCACAGGAGTCGCAGACGCGGCTCACCGAGATCAGCAACGAGATATCCCGGGTTTCCGGAGGCGGTGCCCACCGCATCAAACTCGGAATGCTCGTCAACGAGGACAAGGCCACCAGTGGGTCATCAGCCAATGTTCTCGGCACCTTTCTATTCAACTCCCTCGCCGATTTCGAGGCAGGGCGTGCGGCGCAGTTTTCGCGCACGCTGTCCAGTCGCGAGAGGAATGTCCGGGGATTTAACGGGGCGGTGTATCTGGGCGATTCGTGGAAAGCGTCGTCCGAGCTGCAGCTCACCTATGGCGTCCGACTCGAGGGCTCCCTGTTTCCGGACGAACCAGCCTACAATCCGGTCGTTGATTCAATCTTCCGGCGGAGAACCGACCGCTTCCCAAGCGAGGTTCACCTGAGTCCCCGTGTCGGCTTTTCATACTCGGTCGGGCCAACAGACCGCGGCCGTCCGCTGGGGGCGATTCGCGGCGGGTTCGGCGAGTTCCGCGGACGCGCGCCCACTCAGCTTTTCGGGTCGGCGAAAGAAACGACCGGATTGCTGGATGGGCAGTCTTCCCTTGTATGCGTTGGATCGAACGTACCGGCTCTTGACTGGGAAGCATTCCTCCGCGATCCACGTTCGATCCCTGACACGTGCAACGGACCCTCTCAGGCATTCGGGAATCAAAGGAGGACCGTCACCGTCTTCGACGAGGATTTCGGGGCGCCGCGGGCCTGGCGGAGCTCGCTCGGTTTCAACAGACGTTTTGCCGAGCGGTACACCTTTTCGATCGATGTAGCGTACGCACGCGGCGTGGGTCAAACGAGCGCACGCGATCTCAATCTCGACACTATACCAGAGTTCCGCCTGGGCAGTGAGCGCAATCGACCCGTCTACGCGCCGATCGCATCGATCGTCCCGGAAACTGGCGCCATCTCAATGATTGGTTCGAGGCTTTCCCCCCGATTGGGTGTCGTCACCGAAGTCACGTCGGAGCTGAGCTCCGATACTCGACAGGCCACCGCAAGCCTCAACGCAATGACGAGGAGGGCAATCTTCAACGCATCCTATACCTTTACGCGCTCGCGGGATCAGGTTCAGGGACTCGCGACCTTCGGAAGGGTGACGGGTGGCGGGGGTGGGGGTGGGTTTGGTGGAGGCGGGGGTGGTGCCACCACGGCGAGCAATCCGAACCAGGCGGAGTGGGGTACCAGCGACCAGGAGCGGCGGCATTTAATCGTGGGAACAGTGACCTTGCCGGTAATTCCGGCCTTGGAGCTGACCGCCGTCGGACGTATCAGCTCAGGCGGATTCTTTACACCCGTGGTGGGCGGTGACGTCAACGGGGACGGCCACCGCAACGATCGCCCATTCATTTTCGACCCGGCGCTCGCTCCCGATTCGGCAGCAGGAAATGGCATGGCTCGCCTGCTTGCAAGCGCGCCGGAGCGCGCTCGCGACTGCATTCGTAAGCAAATGGGCTCGGTGGCCGCCCGGAACAGCTGCTCCGCTCCCTGGTCGCCGACACTCGATCTGCAGGCCAATATCCGTCCGGCGGTGCTCGGGCTCGAGCGCAGGCTGACCTTGTCCATCGCCGCGATCAATACTCTGACCGGCATCGATCAGCTGCTCAACGGCAGTAACCTCAAGGGCTGGGGACAGCCCGTGTTTCCTGATCGGACCCTGCTGTACGTCCGCGGCTTCGATCCGGTCGCGGGGCGGTTTCGGTATCAGGTAAACGAACATTTCGGTGCAGCGGGGGCGAGGAACGCTTTCCGCGTGCCCTTCCAGCTCGCCCTGCAAGGCCGCCTGGCGCTGGGGCCCGACGCCGGCCGGCAGCAGATGAATGCCGTGTTTGGCCGTGAACGGGGAGGACGGGCAAGCGTGGCCGAGTTCAAGGAACGGCTTGCGCGCGCAATTCCCAACCCCTACCAGCAGATCCTCGAGCTCGATGACTCTCTCCAGCTCCAGTTGACCGAGGAACAGAAGGCATCACTCAAGGCGCTGGGGGATTCGCTCCAGACGAAGGCCGATACGGTGATCGGTGCTCTCGCCGAGAGCCTCGGAGGCCAAAGCGGTCGCAGCGGTGACGCACGGCAGCTGGGCCTGACCATGCGAGACCGCATCCAGGAAGGGCGTACATTGACGGAGGCGGCTGTGAAGCACGCCGCGTCTTTACTGACGCCGGAGCAATGGGCAAAAGTTCCGAAGACGATAAAGGAGCCATTCCAGGCGGGGCGCGAGGGCCAAGCTCCAGGCCAGGGAAGAAGGGAAGGGAGGGAACGTCCGGAGCGGTAATTCCGGGCGCGTTCCCCCGACCGCGAAACCGGTGCGTGTCAACTTCCGATGGATGTGACGTTTCAGCCCTCTTTTCAGAGACCCTGCCCCATCCTTTGCCGCGGGCATTCCGGCGGGCGCATGCTGTGCGAGGCTTTTATTCGCAATGGGATTCCCATGGGCAAGGTGACGCGAAATCATAAAGACAGCATGTTTTTTTCCATGCGGAAGAATCCCCTGGTCCGCGAGGTGATTCTTCATGCTTATGAGTACTTTCACGGCGGCGAGGCCGTCCGCTCGCGCATGCAAAGGTTGATGCGGCAGGCGGTACAAGAGTTCGTTGTCGCCGAAATCAGGCAAACCGGACCTTTTGGCTGGAAGATCGATCCCACCCTTTTTACCATGCCGGCGGTGCTGGATGCGTTTCCGTCAGCAAAAGTGGTTCATCTGATTCGCGACGGCCGCGACGTCATGCTTTCGCGCCTGAATGCGCGGCTCGAGCATCTCGAAGATCCCGTGAATCGCGTAATGACTTTCGGCGCCGCCGACGTTGATACCTTCGAAGGGCAGCCTTTGAACGAGGCCACCGTCAGAAAGTTGCGGAATGAGCTTGAAATGACGCACTGGGTAACCGCCGTGGAGTATGGACTGCACGGCCGTCAGTACGGGGACCGATATTTTGAAATCAAATACGAGCGCATTTGCGCCGAGCCGATTCACGCTTTTGAGGAAATTTTTGATTTCCTCGGCGTGCCGTTTCTAAATGCTGCCAAAGATTGGTCGAAGAGCGCGGTGGCGAAAAACCGCGTGGGCAAATGGAAAGATTTGACACCGGAGACAATGGCCAGGCCGCTGGAGATCGGCGAGCCTCTTCTGCGAAAGCTGGGTTATATATGACCTCCTGTAATTACGGAAATGGGGGGTGTTTGTCATTGACCCGGGCGGGTCGCGAAACTACCTTGGCCGATCGCGGCGAGTCATCCCGTTGGGTTCCTCCCGTGGCCCTTGACTTTGCCGAACAGAGGCAGTCGGGCTATCCCTGCGTTCTTGCGAATGAGCCCTGGTCGTTGCCCCACTCAATAATGGATATTCTCCGTGACTGATATGACTTCGGTGGCTGCTGCGCCCTCCTCAGGACGCCTGCGGTGGTTCGAGCGCACGGGACCGATACCGGCGTGGGGGCCGATTGCGCCGTTTCTACTTATCTCTGCGCAGTTGGGGGTACTGCTCGTGCTCCTGCGCCTCTTTCAGATCGAGCCTGGCACGGGACTGCAGAGCATTCTTCCGCTGGTGTTTGTCGGGTTCCTGGTCCACGCCGCGCTGCCGATGCGCTGGCGCCTGCCTTTCTTCCTGGGCCTTTCCATAGTCGCGATCGGTACTGTGCTGGGACCAGTCGCGGGCGCCGTACTGGTGGTGCTCGGACTCCTTCTCATTGGGACATGCCATCTTCCACTCGCATTCTCGACACGAGTCCTGCTGCTGCTTCTGATTATCGCTGCTCTGGCAGCGATTCGCGCCGGCTGGCTGGTGGTGCCGCCGGCGGTGACTTCGTCGCTCGCTCTTCCCGGGTTGCCAAGAATGGTGCTTCCCGTGCTCGCCTCGATGTTCATGTTCCGGCTCATCATTTACCTCTACGACATCCGCCACGAGGAACGCGCGCGAGCGGCCGGAACATCTTCCAAAGGCGCCGCGGGACAACCTGCGTCGGTGTGGAGCCGGCTGTCTTATTTCTTCCTGCTTCCCAACGTCTGCTTTCTTCTCTTTCCGCTTGTCGATTACCGAACGTACCGCCGGACATACTACGATAGCGACGCTCAGGCTATATACCAGAAAGGTGTGTGGTGGGTCTTTCTCGGGCTGGTGCAACTGCTGCTCTACCGGCTCGTCTATCACTACCTCGTGCCGTCCCCCGAGGACGTGCAGGGGTTGGGCGGCATCGTGCGGTTCATGCTGTCCGCTTATCTGATCTATTTCCGGGTGGTTGGACAGTTCCAGTTGATCGTCGGCCTGCTCTGCCTGTTCGGATTCAATCTCCCGCCGGCGCACCGCTTCTACCTTCTCGGTTCCAGTTTTACCGATTTCTGGCGTCGCGCGCGCATAGAGTGGAAGGACTTCATGGTGAAGGTCTTTTACTACCCGGCGCTCGTGCCACTTCAGCGCAAA
>JBPCNK010000215.1:0-5267 GCA_051001345.1 Acidobacteriota bacterium
GCTACAACGTGCAGATTTCTACCGATGCACAAGCCAAGATCATTGTAGGGGTAGGGGTGAGCCAGTCGGCGGCTGATCAGAGGCTTTTGCCAGAGGCTGTGGCACGAGTCCAAGACAATCTGCGAGCACCCGAACAGCTCGTTGTCGATGGAGGATTTAGTTGCGCGGCGAGCATTGCGGCCCTACAGCAACAGGGCATTGACCTGATTATGAAGGTGCCGGATGCTGCCGAGCAGATCAAAGGGCATGGGATTGATCCGGCCTTTGGGTCGGAGGCTTTTCAGTATGACAGCCAGACGGATAGTTTTGTCTGTCCTGCAGGAAAGAAGTTGTTGTATCGGAAAAAAGAGCAGCGTCCTTGCGGGACACGATATCGATACAGGGCCAATCCGGAAGATTGTCGCCAATGTCCTCTCAAGTCACAATGTTGTCCGAAGACAAACAGTGGCCGGTGGGTGGCGCGCCGTCAGGACGATCCGGCTGTGGCAGCCTTGCGACAAAAGATGCAAAGCCCACAGGCCCAGGAGATTTATCGACAGCGTGGGCCCATCGCAGAATTCCCAACCTGTGGATTAAGTCGAAGTTGGGTTTAAGGCAATTCAGCGTCAGGGGAATAAGGAAGGTAACGATGGAAGCCACCTGGGCCTGTTTGACCTACAACATCCAACAATGGCTGCGACTGTGCTGGCAACCGCAGAGGGTACTGGGATGTGACAGTTAACCCAATCGGTGCGGTCCTGAAAAAGAAAAATAGGAGGCTGTTGGGGCCTGCAGAAAAGATTCTCCCCTCGTCGCAGTCCAGCTAACTATCAGAACTCAAGAAAAGAACACCGATCACAAATATGCGATTCACACGTACGAAAGCTCGAATATTCAAATTCTTTCACACGACCTGAGCCCTGGGTTTAGGGTTCGTCGTCTTCATGAGCCCCAGAGGGGCGAAAGAAATGGGGTGGTTTCGATTTTTTTACACGTTCTAAGCGAGGTGGCCCCACTCCGCCACATGGCCTGTGAATGGCTGCAACCATGGCACTGCCGGCCCCAATTCTTGGCGGAGATGTTGCTGGCAAGAGCACGTGAAGGCAATTAGCACTTCCGCTGAGGGGCCGCTCGCTTACGCGCGCGGCACCGCCATGTCCGTCCCCAACCAGGCCCGTCAGCCTTCGTCCATTTCAAATCGTACAGAAGCAATTCACAAGGATCACTGATACTGAAGTAAATGTTACAGGCCACTAGTTCTACTATGGCGGACCTTCTCATGTTTTCATGTCCCAAATGAATTGTAGAATAGATCACGGAGAGTTCCTGCAATGAAGGCAGGCAACGGCGAATGGCGCGATGGCTCGAAAAGTGGTTCTTTGGTCCGGCTTTGCACTTTTGGAGTATTACAACTTCCGGTCACGGGATGAAAACCCCACGCGAACAGAGAGACCTGAAGGGCCTGGTGCAGGCTGTCGAAACACGCACATCCGAATACGTCAAGATTGATAACGAATTGGTCGAACAACCGTGGTTAATGGAGCGAATCGAGTTCGATCCGGAAGGTCGCCTCGCCGCATTGGAAAGCCGCAGCTTCAAGCACCCGAGCAAAATTAGAGCGACCTACCGCTATAGCGGGGCCGGCCCGCAGCGGGAGCGGCAAGAGTTGGTCGACGGAGAGCTTCGCGGGAGAGAAGTCTCGTACTTTGACTCCCAAGGACGGTTGGTGGAGAGGAGCAACTTTTCCGCAGACGGAAAACTGTTGGAAAAAAGAGTCATCTCCTACGACGAGTCGGGAAAGAAAACTGAAGAGGTCTTTTCCCCGCATCCCAACTCGGGTTTTCGTGAAGGTAGCGATACATCGATCAGCTTCAACGTGGACGTAGTCGGACTCGAAGACAGAGGGTTCGGTGCCAGGAGCATCCGCACTGTTCGGACGCTGTATAACAGCCGGGGCTATGCTGAAGAAGTGCAAGCCTTGGACAAGGACGGCGAAGTTCTTGTGCGCGTTGCGATCCGGACAGATCTTCAAGGTCGAGCGATACACTGGAGACACTCCCTCAATCTCCTCAAAGCCATCCCTGAACTTAGAGGCATTCGTGCTGAGGCCGAAACGGAAGACTTGCGTCGCGCCTTGACAGGGGAGGAAGAGCTTGCGTTTGAGACCGAGATTTCCTATGACAGCCAAGGTAGAAAGGTCCAGGAAACCAGTCATGACGGTAGTTCCCTGCGGGAACAACGATTGATTCGTTACGAGCCAAATGGAGATGAGTATGAAGAACGCTACTATCCCGATGGCCGCATCCATAGGGCCAGGATTCGCGTGCAACTGGACAGCCATGGAAATTGGACAGAGAAGCTGATCGGTAGTTGGAATGAGGAGCGGCAAGACTGGGATGCAAATGTCGTGTATCGGCGTATCATCTCTTACTATCGGTAGTCGGGGACCTGGATCGGTTCTGCTCCGAATGTTCTATGCTTTGGTTACACGACACACAGGTGACGACATGACCAGACGCCCGTTATTTCAAACTCACTCGGCCAACGGATTTTTACGATTCACGCTTGCAAGACGCCTCGCCGTCCTGACCATTCTTTGTTCTTCCCACCTTGCCTCCTTCTCGTATTCGCAGCACCTCCCGGCAACGCGAGTTCACTCGGAGTTTGTTCGACTTCTGGACCGCCCTCGAGTGCCGCTTGCGCCGCAGTCATCCGCCGTTGAGCGTGAAGGGTTGCTGGTTGAACACGGGTCCTTTGCCAGCCAAATCGGCGAGCGGGTGCCGTTTCTGGTGGTGAAGAAACAGACGGCTAGCCGGCCCTTGCCCGTCGTTATCGTGTTGCATGGGACTGGAGGAACCAAGGAGGGCCAGTTTCCGTTGCTTAAGCGACTCGCCGATCGCAATTTCATCGCCTTTGCGATGGACGGACGACTTCACGGCGAGCGGGGCGGTAACCGGGCAGGGAAGAACCGATACCAGGAAGCGATCATCCGCGCCTGGAGAGAGAAAGACCCTTCCGGGCAGGAGCGTCCTTTTTACTACGACACCGTTTGGGACCTGTGGCGAGCGCTCGATTATCTTCAAACGCGGGCTGACGTGGATGGGAACCGTATCGGCGCGATCGGATTCAGCAAAGGCGGGATTGAGTTATGGCTTTCCGCGGGGGACGAGCGCATCAAAGTGGCGATTCCTGCGATCGCTGTACAGAGTTTCAAGTGGTCTTTGGAAAACGATCAGTGGCAGGCGCGCGCGCGAACCATCACGCCGGCCCACGAAGCCGCGCAAAAGGATTTGGATGAACTGCAAATCAACCAGCGAGTTTTTCGTGAACTTTGGAACAAAATCGTCCCTGGCATACTTGACCGGTTCGACTGCCCCTCGATGATCCGCCTGTTTGCTCCACGGCCTCTACTGATTCTCAGTGGCGAAATTGATCCAAATTGCCCGTTGCCGGGCGCTCAAATCGCAATGGACTCAGCCCGCGACGCATATCGCACCGGCGGTAAAGAGGAGCGCCTACAGATCAACATCGCCAGTGGCGTTGCGCACAACGTGACTCCGGAGCAGATGAATCTGGCACTGGCGTGGTTTGACAAATGGCTGTAAGAAAATCCGTGGCTGCTGAGGCGCCGCGAGCAGAAGCGAGCGGGCACTTTCCGCGCTGATGCAGTGAACGGCCGGTGCGCGGCTTGAGAATTGTCGACCCGTTGTCCTAGCGAAAGTCGCGAGTTGCCGTCCAGTCGCCAGTCGCCAGTCGCCAGCAAAGTTCTCAGCTCGCCGGGTCGACGTCGGCGCCACAATCAACGGTGCCGCGAGCGACGCGAGCGGGTCCGCTGCGCTCATTGGGTGTAGTAACTCCCCAGCCCGCGCTTCCGGGGACACTCGATTTGCAACTCGCGGGTCTCTTGACGCCGCTATCCGTGACCGTCACAATGGCGCCCATGCGTCTGGCGGAGCGGATGTCGCGACTCGGAACGGAGACGGCTTTTGAAGTCCTGGCCCAGGCCAAGGCGCTGGAAGCCCAGGGGCGCCGCATCATCCATCTCGAAATCGGCGAGCCGGATTTTAGTACGCCCGCGCACGTCGTCGAAGCCGCTGTAGAGGCCTTGCGCGGAGGCTGGCACCACTACACGGCGGCGTCCGGCTTGCTGGAGTTGCGCGAGGCCATCGCCGCCGAGATTTTGCGCACGCGCGGCCTGACGGTCTCGCCCGAAGAGATTGTCGTGACCCCGGGCGCCAAACCGATCCTTTTCTTTTCTCTGCTGGCGCTGGTCCAAAACGGGGACGAAGTGATTTATCCCGATCCCGGATTTCCCATCTACGAATCGATGATCCGCTACGCGGGCGGCCGGCCCGTTCCCATCGCGTTGCGCGAAGAACTCGACTTTCGCATGGACATCGATGAGCTGATCGGCCTTGTCGGCCCCAGGGTTCGCCTTGTCATTCTGAACTCGCCCAATAACCCGACCGGTTCGGTGCTCGAGCGCGCAGATCTGGAGCGGCTGGCTGCGGCGCTGGCCGGACGCGACATCGTCGTTCTCTCCGACGAGATCTACAGCCATCTCCTCTATGAGGGCGCCCCCGCGAGCATCGCTACGCTGGGCGGGATGCGGGAGCAGACGATTATTCTGGATGGTTTCTCGAAGACCTATGCAATGACGGGCTGGAGACTGGGTTACGGCGTAATGGCGCGCCAACTGGCCGAACAGATCACGAAACTGATGATCAATTCGAATTCCTGCACCGCGGCCTTTACGCAGAAGGCCGGTGTGGCCGCGCTCGAAGGCGACCAGGCGTGTGTTGACGCCATGCGGGAGACCTTGCGAGGCCGCCGCGATCGGGTAGTCGAGCTGCTCAACCGCATCCCCGGCGTTTCGTGCCGGTCGCCGCGCGGCGCTTTCTACGTATTCCCCAACGTCAAAGGTCTCGGCCGCAGCTCTTCCGAGTTGGCTCGCCTTTTGCTGCAGGAAGCCGGCGTCGCGGTCCTCTCGGGAACGGCGTTCGGCCGTCAAGGCGAGGGGTATCTGCGCATCTCTTACGCGACTTCCACGGAGCTGCTCGAGGAGGCTGTCGAGAAGATCGCACAGACCGCTGCCCGGCTTAAGGAAATATCAGTGCCGCGAACGTAGAGCGCGGTGATATTGAAACACGTGGCAAGAACGCGATGGTCACCGCTCTCTTCGTTCGGTACGCCAGGAAAAGCCTGGCTGATCTAGTGTGGTGAAAGGACCACATCATGTAATTGCCTGTTCGACATGTAACCAAGGATAGCGTGAGTCGGAGCAATCC
>JBPCNK010000216.1:0-11349 GCA_051001345.1 Acidobacteriota bacterium
TTTCCGCGTGCTTTTAGCGCTGCAGCCAGCGCAGCGCAGCGACCTCATTGTTCCAGGCATTCTCCAGGTGCGGGTTGTGCGGGTAACGCCGGCGTGCGCTGCGATAGGCGGCCACAGCCTCCGCGTATTTCAACTGCCGCAGATACGTGTTGGCTACCAGGTACTCGGCCTGCGCGGCGAAGTCGGATTCGGGAAACCGGCGGGCGACTTCGCGAAACGCTTCGATAGCCTGTTCGTTGCGCCCGGCTTGAAAGTCGTTGCGCGCCGTTTGAAAGAAATATAGATCGGTCGCCCGCGAGGCGGGCAACGAGCGCAAAGCTTGCAAATGTTTTTCGGCCGCTGCAAACTCGCGGTTGGCTGAATAAATCTCGGCGCGCCGCCAGCGCGCGTCTTCGGCGACTGTGGCGGGCTCGGCTCGATCCAACGCGCGCGCCGCCTTTAAGGCCCAGTCGTCGGTTGTCGAACCCGCCACCAAGGCGTTCCATTCACGCCGTGCTTCGGAAATATTCCCCTGGGCCTGATGGATTGCGGCGCGCTCGAAGCCGGCCCGCCGCCGCAGCGCCTTGTCCTGGACTGCCGAAAGGTATTCCAGAGCGCGGCGCGGGTTGCCGCGGCGCTGCTCCAGTTGCGCCAGACGCAGGCGCAGGCTGTCGGCGGAAACCTGGGCGGCGAAGCGCGACAGCAGTTGCTCCAGCAGCGACGCTTCTTCATTGGACCGACCGAGGGCGCGCTGGGCCTCGACCATCTGCTGGAGAATGCGCCGCTCCAGCAGCGGGTCGGTTGCGCGGGTTCGTTGCAGCAGCAGCAGCGCCGGTTCAGGTTGGCCGGTCTTTAGGAGCAGCCGCGCTTCCAGATAAGGGAAGCGATTCTGCTCGTACAATCTCGCATCGGCCGACTGCATTGAGCGCAGTTGATCGAGCGCCTTTTTCCAGGCGCCGGCATCGAGCAATTCGTAGAGCGCGGCTACCGATTGTTGATCGAGAGTCCGAGTGGACGAAATGATTGCGGATTGGGGCGCATTCTGCGGCGGAGGCGGAGCCGGGAGCGGCGTCAAAAAATGCAGATACAAAGTCAGAATCAGCCCGACCAGCCGCGTCGTCAGTGTCATCTTAGATTATGATAACATGCTGCTTTTTGTGGCACGGCGGGGCCCGTGTAGTGCTAATTGGTGAAATCTTGTTATTTGAACGGGATTTTCGATCACGCTTTGTATCTGCCGGCCCGCTCCCTTACGGTCGCGGCACCGCTGCGCTATGACGCAGATTTTGGACGGTCGGCGCATTGCCGAAGCAATCCGCAACGATCTGCTGCCGGCAATCCAACAGCTCAAACAGAGCGGGATCATCCCCGGTTTGGCGGCAGTTCTGGTTGGCGACAACGCGGCATCCGAAGTTTACGTTCGCAGCAAAGTGAAGACCTGCCAGGCGCTCGGCCTGCACTCGGAACACATTGTCCTGGATCGCTCGATCTCCGAAGAAGCCCTGTTGGAGCGGGTCGCAGCGCTCAACGGCGACGACACGATCGATGGAATCCTGATTCAACTGCCGCTCCCGCCTCAGATCAATGCGAAGAGGATTCTGGAGGCGGTCGATCCTGCCAAGGATGTCGACGGGTTTCATCCCGTCAACGTCGGCCGGCTGTGCGCCGGCGTGCCGGCTTTGGAACCTTGCACCCCGGCTGGCGTCATAGAGATGCTGGAGCGCTCGAAAATTGAAATTGCAGGACGCAACGCCGTCGTGGTCGGGCGCAGCGACATCGTCGGCAAACCGATGGCGTTGATGTTGCTGCACCGCAGCGCGACGGTCACTATTTGTCATTCAAAGACGCGCGACCTGCCGGGGGCGTGCCGCCAGGCCGACCTGCTGATTGCGGCGATCGGTCGTCCGGCCATGATCACGGGCGACTACGTCGGCTCGGGTGCAGTCGTCATCGACGTTGGCATGAATCGAATCTCGGACCCGGAGCAGGCCCGGGCGGTGCTGGGGAATTGGCCGGAAAAGCAGCGTGAGCTGGCCGATAAGGGATTCTGCCTGGTGGGCGATGTCCACGCGCCTTCGGTCCAGGGCCGGGCCTCCCATTTGACGCCAGTGCCGGGCGGCGTAGGGCCGTTGACCATTGCGATGCTGATGCACAATACTGTGAAGGCAGCCCGCTTGCGCCGCGAAAAGCAGGGGCCAGGGGCCAGGGGTCAGGGGTCAGGGCGTGATCGTGTACGTTGACGTGCTCGTTGACGTGCTCGTGCTCGTGGTCGCTAGTCAACCGTATGCCGTATGCCGTATGCCGCAGGCCGGTAAATAGGAAGCGGGATCAAGAATCTTACTTCGGCCAAGTTTGCAATTTCAACAAAACGGCAGAATGTGAATGAAAGAAATGAAAAATAGATTTCACACCCTGACCCTCTTCGTCGGTTTCACCCTGGCGCTGGCTTTGACCCTGTGGGCCGATGACGCTTGGACGGCGCTCAAGCCGATCAAGGCCGGCGAGCTTCCTTACTTCATGGATTTCACTTTGGACGGCAAGCTGCTGGTATCCAATTTCGAGTCCGAGGAAATCTCGGTCATCGATCTCGGCCTGCGCAAGACCGTCGACCGGATTTATCCAGGCTCGGAGCCGCTCGAACTGGCCGTGTCGCCCTACGGCGAGAAGATCTGGATTGCCAGTCGCCAGAGTGGGCTGGTGGCGGTTCTTGACGGCACTTCGTTCCGGCTGATCGACGATATCAAAGTCGGCGGACGGCCGACTGCCTTGAAGGTGTCTCCCAGCGGAAACCGGCTGGTGGTGACCAACGTCGGCAACACTCGGCAGGGATACGTCCACATCATTCATGCTTCGACCCACGAGATTTTGGCGCGCCTGGATGTCGGGTCGAGACCGGTCAGTGTCGTCATTACGCCGGACAGCCGCCAGGCGCTAGTAGCCAACGCCGGATCCAACTCGATCTCGGTGATCGATCTTGCCGAGAAGCGAGTTGTGGACACCGTGGAGGTGGGGAAGAATCCAACCGCGTTGGAAATGACCGCGCACGGACGCGCGTTCTACGCTTCCATCAGCGACGAGGACAGCGTTTGGAAAATCGGCCGCGGCGCCGAGCGCGAGATCAAGAAGGTATCGGTAGGATCGAGTCCCTTCGGTTTGGATCTTTCTCCCGACGGCCGGCGGCTGTTTGTCGCCAATGCCCGATCCGCCACCGTTTCGGTTATCGACACCGGCACGATGCAGGTCGTCCACACTCTGAAGGTCCGCAAACGGCCGGCCTTCGTGAGAGTATCGCCGGACGGAAATTATCTGTTTGTGACCTCGGAGCGCTCCGATCGAATTGATCAGTTCGTCATTCCGCCAACGCAGTGAGCGGTGACGGTGGCGCCGGCTAGCCGCAGGCCGTATGCCGTATACCGCAAGCCGTATGCCTCATCGAGAATCGTCGCCGGCCTGCGGCCTGCGGCATACGGCATACGGCATACGGCATACGGCATACGGCATACGGTTGCGGCTATGATAAGGATGTGGCGCCGACAAGTACCATTCGACAAATCGATCCAATCCGGTGGAAATGTCATAGCGCGGCGCGTAGCCCAGCATGCGGCGGGCCTTCTGGATGTCGGCGTACGTGATCGGGACGTCTCCCATTTGCTCGGGTAACAGTCGAACCTTGGCGCGCTTTCCCAGCTTTTTTTCGAGCAGTTCGACCAACTCGTTGAGAGCTATTTTGTAAGAGTTTCCGAGGTTGAAGATGTCGAATGCGTAGTTGCGTTTGATAGCCGCCTCGATCCCCTGCAAAATATCGTCAACATAGGTGTAGTCGCGCTTCAAGGCGCCCTGGCCGTACAAGGGGATCTCTTCACCCTGATCGATCATCCGCGCAAACTTGTGAATGGCCATCTCGGGACGCTGGCGCGGGCCGTATACGGTGAAGAAGCGCAGGCAAGTGATGGGCAATCCGTGATTGTGGTGATAGATGGAACAGAGCAGCTCGCAGGCGCGCTTGGTAACGGCGTAGGGGGAAATGGGCTGATTGAGCGGGTCGTCCTCTTCGAACGGAACTTTGCTGTTGACGCCGTACACCGAGGACGAAGACCCAAAGACAAACTGCTGGACGCCGCTGCTTACACTGCACTCCAGCAGATTGACGGTTCCCGTCACGTTGACTTCCGTGTAGAGGGCCGGCCGTTCGATCGAAGGCCGCACACCGGCCCAGGCCGCCAGATGTACGACATGCGTGGGACGTTCCGACGTAAAAACTGACCGCAGAGCTTGCGCGTCGCAGATATCGTGCTCATAGAGACGGACGCGCCCGGCGAACCCGGCCACGTTGCGTCGTTTGATGGCCGGATCGTAGAAATCGTTGAAGTTGTCGATAACGGCCACATCGGCCCCGCGTTCGAGCATTCGCTCGACCAGGTGCGAGCCGATAAAGCCGGCGCCTCCGGTGACCAGGACCTTCATGCGTTTTCGGCTTCCGTCATTGCCGTGTCGAACTTTTCATCTCGCTTGTACAGCGAGTAAATCAGCCCACCGGGAAGCGCCACCAGTACCACGATCAGGTAATTCAACAGTCCGATGGATACGGAGACTTCTCTGGAGATTCCAACTTGCGTGAACAGAACGTAGAAAGCGGTTTCACGCAGCCCGAAACCGCCCAGGCTCAGCGGCAACATCGTAACAGTCGAGATGATGGGAACGAAGATGAGAAACAGCTCGAATGGCCGGTGGGCTCCCAGAGAACGGGCCACCGACCAAGTGACCAAAACAGAAACCGCCTGGATTGCCAGGGATGCCAACAGAGCCATTCCAAGTACTCCTTTTGCCTGGCGTAACCGGTTGAGCCCGGCGGCAATGGCATCGCTTCGCTCGACGGCGCGTGTCCAGCCGCGACGGCGCAGCCAGCCGACCGTCCAGCCGTGCAGGCGCGGGTTCAGCAGCGTCCAGAACAGCAGGCAGAATGCGGTCGAGGCGGCCAGAAAAAACGGGAAGAGGTAGAACCCGAAAAGTCTCACTCCGGTCCAGCCCGAGGCGGCCGTTCCGACCAGCAGCAGCGCAAAATATCCGATACAACGCTCCAGAAACGTTGTAGTCAGAATCAGCGTGAATGGTTGCGACTTCTCGCGGGCCAGGTAAAAGGACTTCAGGACGTCGCCTCCCACAAGGGTCGGCAGAAAGACGTTGAAGAATGTTCCAATCAAAACGAGTTGCAGCGATTTAAGGTAGCGAACCGGAAGCGAGAAAGCGGCCAGGATAATCTGCCAGCGCCACGAGCCTATCAAATGGGACACAAAGGTGCCGATCAGAGCCGGAACCAGTGGCAGCATCCTTGCGGACTGAAAGACTTCTAGGAAGCGGTTCAAATCCACGCGACTCGCCAGAAACGCGATCAAACCGATTGTCACCGCGGCCTTGACCAGGATGATCGCCTTGGATTTCATAGCCTCGGAGCGCGCACGTCTCGCGCGCATCTAAAGGAGTGCCAGATTCTGCGGGCGGGACGCCCGCGCTCCCAGGACCGTATTTTCATGGCAGGCAGCATAGCATTTTCAATTGGGGATTGGTTTCAATTGGGGATTGTGGATTGAATTGCGGATTGGGGATTGGGGAATGGGGATTGAATTGCGGATTGGGGATTGCGGATTGGCGATTGAATTGGGGATTGGGGAATTTTGGATTGGACCGGATATATGATGATCTGAATGCTCAAAGTCGGTCTGACCGGGGGAATTGCCTGCGGCAAGAGTCATGTGCTGGCGGAGTTGTCGCGCCTGGGCGCCGAAACAATTGACGCCGACACGATAGCGCACCAGGTCATGGCGCCGGGCCAGGACGCCTTCGGCGAAATCGTCGGACATTTCGGTCAGCAGATCCTGGCTCCGGACGGAACGATTGACCGCAAGAAGCTTGGCGCGATCGTATTTACCGACGGCGAAGAGTTGAAGCGGCTCAATGCGATCGTCCATCCGCAGGTCCTGCGCGAGGAGATGCTCGGGATCGAAGAGCTGATGGAGCGGCCGGTGCCTCCGTGGATGGTCGTTGTTGACGCAGCCCTTATGATTGAAGTCGGCTCGCACACCAGATATGACAAGCTGATTGTCGTCTACTGTACACCCAATCTGCAGACGCAGCGTCTCATGTCGCGCGATGGCCTGACAGCCGAGCAGGCGCTGCTGCGCATCAGCCGGCAGATGCCCATCGCGCAAAAGGTGGCCTACGCCGACTACGTGATCGACAATTCGGGAAAGTGGACCGCCACGCGCAATCAGGTGCACCACGTGTACCTGGCGCTGCGGGCTGGGTAGTTGAGCCTGTCCGAGCCACGAGCGTAAGCGAGTGGGCAATCAGAGACGCGATGTTCATGCGTATTCACCACAGAGACACAGAGGACACAGAGAAAGCACAGAGAAAAGCTTTTCGGGGTGCCAAGAATTCCGATTCATGCGTGCATCTAGTCCCTCTGTGTCCTCTGTGTCTCTGTGGTGAATAGAATTAAAATCAGAGGCAAGTGTGTCCAGGATGTTGCCACTGATTGCCCACTCGCTTACGCTCGTGGCCCGGACATGGGCCTACTTCGAAAGATAATCGATCAAGTCGTGCCGGGTGATGATGCCTACGATCATGTCGTGGCGCTTGACCAGCAGGGCGGAACTTTCGCGTGTCAGCAAGCGCATGGCTTCGGCCATGGCTTGCGACGAATCGACGACCGGAAGGCTCTTGTCCATGATGTCGCTGACGGGGGCTTTCAGCGTGTCGCGGTCTTCCAGAATCTTGCGTGTGACTTTGGCTTCGGCGATATTGCCGACCGACCGATTGTCTTCCAGAACCGGAATCTGCGAGATGTGGTGCTGGCTCATCAATCGCAACGCCTCTTCGACCAGCGTTTCGGGCCGAACGGAAATCAGCGCCGGCAGATCTGTCTTGCGCGACAGCACGAAGTCGATTTCGATCTTTTCGGGGCGCAGAAAACGGTTCTCCTTCATCCACTCGTCGGAGTGGCATTTGCTCAAGTAACGCTCGCCGGAATCCGGCAATAGTACGACGATGACCTTCTCGTCGCGCATTTCGGCGGCTATCTTCAGTGCCGCCGCCACGCACGTCCCGCTGCTTCCGCCTGCGAAGATGCCTTCCTCCCGGGCCAGCGCGCGGGCCGTCAGGAAGGACTCACGATCGGACACTTCGATGACGTCGTCGACATACTGGTAATGGTGGTTGGGAGGAATCATATCCTCGCCGATTCCTTCGACCTTCCAGGGTGTCGGCTTGATGGTCCGCTTGGTGTAGAAATAGTCTTTAATAATTGAGCCTTTCGGATCGGCCACGATAATCTGCACACCCGGGTTCTTTTCCTTGAGAAACCGTCCGACACCGCTGACTGTCCCGCCCGTTCCCATGCCGGCGACGAAGTAGTCGATATGGCCATGCGTCTGTTCCCAGATTTCGGGACCGGTCGTCAGATAGTGAATCTCAGGGTTGGCGGGATTGTAAAACTGGTTGGCGAAGATTGAATTGGGCGTTTCTTCGTGGATGCGGCGGGCGATGTTGACATAGTAGTCAGGCGAATCGGGTGGAACGGCCGATGGGGTGATGACGACTTCGGCGCCGAAAGCCTTTAACAGTCGGATCTTCTCCTGGCTCATTTTGTCCGGCATCGTAAAGATGGCCTTGTAACCACGATACGCGGCTGCCATGGCCAGGGCCGCTCCGGTGTTGCCTCCCGTTGCCTCGACGATGGTGCCGCCGGGACGCAGCTTTCCGCTGCGCTCGGCTTCGCCGATAATGGCCAGCCCGATTCGGTCCTTGACGCTCCCTCCGGGATTGAAAAACTCAGCCTTGACCAGCACTGCCGGCTTGACGTTGCGCGCCAGTTTGGACAGCCGAATCAAGGGCGTGTTGCCGATCGTATCGAGGATGCTCTCCCGATACTCAATACCTTCCAGTGCCTTCATAAGTGACCTCGTTGCACGGGGATTCTAACACGGGGGCGCTTTGGACCAGCTTTACAACCCCCTGTAAGTTCTTCATACTGTTTGGGGGTCGGGATTTTTTCCTATGGGCGTGCCTGCAGCTCGCGGTCAGTTGGAGACTCCCCCGGTGACCGGGGATCGTCTCTACGATCACCTGGCAGCGGACCTTGCCAGCAATAATTACGCCGTCGACCGGGCTTACGAGTTTCCGAAACGAGTGCCCGGGCTATACTTGTATCCCACGTTTGTCGGCACGCGCGGATCCGAACAAGTTCTCGCCTTTGTCGTGCCCAGCCGCGCTGAAACCTCGGCAAAGCTCGTCGCGGACTGGCAGACATGCATGAAAAAGGGCTACCACGTAACGGTGGCCTGTGGTGACCGCGCGACGTTTGATCGTGTGCGTGAACTGGCCCACCAGGCGCGCTTGCCCGTGCGCTTTCTCTACTTTGACCGTCACCGCCGCCATCACTCGCGTCATTTCAACCTGTATCGCTATGTCCGCCGCCGCGGCGGGCAATATGTGCTATGGGTTGTGGCGCTGCTGGTGATGCAGCTTGCGCTGGTGTTGTCATTCCGGGCTTGTGAAGTGGTCAACAAGTACAAGCCGAATTACTATGAGCCGAAAGACATCGAACGGGAAATGAAGCGGCAGCAGGACCAGAAGAAATAGTCGTCAGTCGCCGGTCGCCAGTCGCCAGTTAGCCGCGGGTCGCCAGTTAGCCGCGAGTTGCGAGTGGCGAATTGCGAGGGGCTTTCCTGGTAACCCTGCCACTGCTCACTGGCCACTTGTCCCGGCATTTCAGCAGTGCGGCAAGCAGAGGGATAGTCAGCTCGTGGTGACCTGTGATGGCAAAACCTTGGCCCGATCGAGAAGTCGGCCGCCGGACCACATTTTGCGTGGGACGGTAGTGCTGGATGAAATCGAGATTGACCGTTGTGAATTTCTCCAGTCGCCGGCCTTGCCCGCGAATGCGCGCGACCGCCTTTAGAAACACTTCCGGGAGAATCACCGACGACCCCACGTTGAGGTACACTCCGCCGTCGTTGATCTTTTCAACGCCGGCGACAAACGTCTTGTAATCGGCAAACGTCGTCTTTCCGATGGCGGCGCCGTCCGCCGACGGATGGTTGTGGATGACGTCGGCGCCCACAGCTACATGAACGGTCACAGGCACGCCGGCCCGATATGCTTGCAGCACCAGGCTCTGGCGGCCATAGCGCGGTTTGAGCCGCGCTAGCAAACGGCCGACCGACTCGCCCATCCCGAGGTTGTCGCTGGCGCCCTGGCTGATAGCTTCGTTGAGCAGCCGTCCAGTTTCTTCGGCCAGTCCGAAGCGGCCGCGCTCCAACTCGCGCTCGACGTCTTCGGACGTCTTGCCCTGCAACGCGATCTCGAAATCGTGGATAATCCCGGCCCCGTTGAGCGCAAGGCCCTGAACGAATCCCTCTTTGATCAAATCAATCAGTATGGGCGCCAGGCCAACCTTGATGACATGACCTCCCAGACCCCAAAGGACGGATCGCTTCTGTCGGCGGGCCCGCATCATTGCGTCGGCTACCTTCCGGATGTCGTCGCCAGCCAGAATCCGTGGAAGGGAATCGAGAAAGGTTCTAAGAGAGCTGCCGGCTGAAACCGGCGCGCCGAACTGGCCGACGTCGACCTTGCTTACGCGGCCGGAGAGACGGTAGGTGCGGACGGGGATCGAAGGCTTTGGCAAAATCGTCTCCTGGCTTTTGTCAACGAAGCAAAGCTAGGCTAATGGACTGTAACATCTGAACTGATACCAACAAACCTAGTGACGCTCTGCGGTGTAGTGTAAAACGGCTTCACCACAGAGACACAGAGGACACAGAGAAAACACAGAGAAAAAACTTCGTACAAACGACCGGCTTTCCGTAGTTCAAAGTATGCCTCTCAACGAACTTACTGAGGCAGCCATTGGTGCTGCGAGCGAAGTTCATAAGACTCGTAGGCCGCTTTTCTCTGTGTTCCTCTGTGTCCTCTGTGTCTCTGTGGTGAAGGCGGTCAAAAATCGGCCCCAGTTTTTCCCATGCCGCTGCTTTTCAGCGGCATGGCCGCTCACAAGAATTACTGGGATGAGTTCGCCATGAATGAATAATCCGAGCTAGCCCCGCAGAACTTTTTTTAAGGCTTGGCCGGTGTAGGACTTCTTGACCCGGGCGACTTCTTCGGGCGTTCCCATTGCCACAACCCGACCGCCATCCTTGCCGCCCTCTGGACCCATGTCGATTAGCCAGTCAGCGGTCTTGATGACTTGCAGATTGTGCTCGATGACGACGACAGTGTTGCCAAGTTTGACCAAACTGTGAAGGATGTCAAGCAGCTTCTTGACGTCGTCAAAGTGCAATCCGGTGGTCGGCTCATCCAGGATATACAGCGTCTTGCCCGTTGCCTTGCGGCTGAGCTCGCGGGCCAGTTTTACACGCTGCGCCTCGCCGCCGGACAGCGTTGTAGCCGACTGGCCGAGCTTGATGTAACCCAGGCCGACATCGATGAGCGTCTGCAGTTTGCCCCGAACGGCGGGAAAGTTTTCAAGGATTGGATAGGCGTCCTGGATCGATTGGTCGAGCAGGTCGGCGATGGAATACCCCTTGTACTTGATCGTCAGCGTCTCGCGGTTATAGCGCGCGCCGTTGCACGCCTCGCAGGTCACATACACATCGGGAAGGAAGTTCATTTCGATGCGCTTGAGACCGTCACCCTGGCAGTGTTCGCAGCGGCCGCCTTTTACGTTGAAGCTGAAACGGCCGGCTCGATAACCGCGCAGTTTGGCCTCGGGCAGGGAAGTGTAGAGCTCGCGGATGGGCGCAAACAGGCCGGTGTAGGTCGCCGGATTGGAGCGCGGAGTCCGTCCGATCGGAGACTGATCGATCTCGATGACTTTGTCGATGTGCTCGATTCCTTCCACCTTCTCCACGGCGCCAACCGCCTGGATGCTGCGGTACAGCTGGCGGGCCAGCGACCGGTACAGGACATCATCGACCAACGAGGACTTGCCCGCTCCCGACACGCCAGTGACGGCGATAAAGAGCCCGAGCGGGAACGTGACATCGACGTGCTTGAGGTTGTGGTGGGCTGCATTGTGAATGACGATGCTCTTGCCGTTGCTGGCCCGCCGGACCGCCGGCACATCGATCGACCGCGCGCCGGACAGGTACTGGCCAGTCAGAGATTCCGGCGCCTGCAGGATTGCCTGCAAATCTCCGGACGCCACGATGTGGCCTCCGCTCGAACCGGCGCCGGGACCCAGGTCGATGATATGGTCGGCGCGCTGGATTGTCTCTTCGTCGTGTTCGACGACGAGGATGGTATTGCCGAGGTCGCGCAACTGCAGCAATGTTGAAATCATGCGCTCGTTGTCGCGCGGATGCAATCCAACCG
>JBPCNK010000217.1:0-4247 GCA_051001345.1 Acidobacteriota bacterium
CAATTCAGATGTTACAGTCCACTAGGGATAATTCTATTACGATCATGATATATAAATCGTGATCTATTCTATGCTAAAATTCGGATATGAAAACGACTGTGACTATCGACAAGACAGTGGTCCAAGAACTTGTCAGGGAAACGAAGGCTCGCAGCCAGTCCGAAGCCGTCGGCATTGCCGCTCGCGAGGAAATCAAGCGACGAAAGAGGCAAAGGCTTTTGCGTTTAGCGGGCCGTATCGATTTCGATTCAGAGGCCGAAACGCTGCGCCACGGAGATTCGCGCCTTGGAAGATCCTAGTCAGGTCCTTGTCGATACATCGGTCTGGATTGAGTTTTTCCGCAGACGAGATCCCCATTTCAGCGCCGTATCCCGGCTGGTCAATGATGGCGCGGTTTCGGTCATACCGCTGATTGTCGCCGAGCTGATCCAGGGAGCCCGCAGTCGCAAAGAGATACACGAATTGAAAGAGTTGCTGGCAGTGTTCCCGCTCCTCGAAGAGTCTCCGGACTCCTGGATTCAAGCGGGCGAGCTCGCCTTTCAATTGAAAGGAAAGGGCCTTCACCCTGGATTGGCTGACTGTTTCATCACCGTGCTGGGCACGCGTCATTCTGTCCGCCTTTTTACTTTGGACAAACATTTTCAGCAGATCAGGTTGAAAACCCAACTGTCGATTTATCAGGCGCCCAGCAATTGACAACATAATCGTTCGCAGCTTCGACCTCTGTTTTTCGATTGAAACCGTTAACAAAACCCCCTATCCTTGCCCCAATCTTCGAGGGCTCTTTTCAAAGGAGGGGCTTATGGCGCGCGCGCTGACCCGTTCGGGTCTCTTTGGTGTAGTGTTGTTTCTTCTTGCCGCCGGCATCCTGGCGCAATCAACGACGGGTCGACTGACCGGTGTTGTGCGGGACTCGTCAGACGCGCTGGTTCCAGGCGCTCAGGTTCTGGTCAAAAACGAGCAGACCGGAGCTGAGTTCGACGTTATCACCAACGACGTCGGAGCGTGGGCCGTTCCCTCGGTTCAAAACGGGACCTACACCATCACCATTTCCCTTCCCGGTTTCAAGTCGGCCGTCTTTCAAAAGGTCAAGGTCGACGCCGGAACCACGGCCACCGTCAATTCCCGTCTGGAGGTCGGCGAAGTTTCCGAGTCGGTGACCATCCTGGGAGGATCGAGCGTCATCCAAACCGAGAGCGCCAACGTCTCCTCGACGATCGTCGGCCGCCAGATCAGCGAGCTTCCTTTTACAACGCGCGACGCCATGCAACTGGTGCTGACGCTGCCTGGCGTGCAGACGCCCGGGACGCCACGGACTTCATCGGTCAATGGCCTGCCGAAAAGCTCGCTGAACATCATGCTGGACGGCGCCAATATCCAGGACAATTATCTGAAGTCGAGCGACGGCTTTTTTACCAGCATCCAGGCCAAATCGGATGCCGTCGAGGAAGTGACGGTTTCGACGGCCACGCCCGGCGCGGAAAGCGCCGCCGGCGGCGCCGTGCAAATCAAGTTCGTGACCAAGTCGGGTTCCAACGACTTTCACGGCGGCCTGTTCTGGCAGCACCGCAATGACTTTCTCAATGCCAACTACTACGGCAATACGCTAAGCGGGCTGCCGCGCGATCGAATCATACTCAACCAGGCGGGTGGACACGTCGGCGGCCCGATCGTCGTGCCGAAGCTCTTCAACGGCCGCGACAGGGCCTTCTTCTTCGTCAATATTGAAGAGTTTCGCCTGCCTCAGACCTACGCGGTCGGGCGCACGGTTTTGACGAGCGACGCTCTCCAGGGAATCTTCACCTACAGGGATTCCGCCAGCGCAGTCCGCACGGTCAATCTGTACCAGATCGCCGGGGCGCGAGGATTTCCAAGCACCCCCGACCCGCAAATCGGCAAGGCGCTCGGCCTGGTCGACTCAGCCTCTCAGAAAGGCATCCTCAAAAGCCGCGTGGGAACCGTTAACGATTACAACCGGCTCGATCTGTCCTTTCAGGACCCCGGCCGCAACCTGCGCCGCTTCCCGACCGCGCGTTTTGACTTCAATCTGACCAAGGACCATCACCTGGAGCTCGTTCACAACTTCCAGCACTATTTCTCGCTCCCGGACGGCGTCAACAGCATCTTGAGCATCTATCCTGGCGTGGGGACCCATTTGGGGTTGACGCCTCCCGCCGGCGGCAGCATCTACCGTAACGCTTTCTCGTTTGTCCTGGCCGAACGCTGGACGATTACCAGCCGGCTGGTCAACGAAATCCGTTTGACCTCCTCGGGCAACGGTACGTCGGTCTTCCGCCGCGAGTTCAGCCCGGGGCTGTTCGGGTTGTTCAACGGCCTCAGAGTGGACAATCCCTTCACCTCCGCGTTCTTCACCTACTCCAGCAGTTCGCGGCGCCACACGCCGAGCAAGACCCTGGAAGACACTTTGAACTGGCAGGTCGGCCGCCACGCGGTCAACTTCGGGTTCAGCTTCACGCAGATCAATTCCTTTACGGAAGGTGTCGGTAACGCCCTGGTTCCCACTGTCGGTCTGGGCATCGCCGCTAACGATCCGATTAACACCGGCGCGACAAGCATTTTCACCACGACCAATTTCCCAGGCAGTACGTCGGGGCAGCGCGGCGACGCGCAGAACCTCTATGCGCTGTTGACGGGGCGGGTCAGTTCGACCGGGCGCAGCGCGACGTTTGGAGAGAATTCGCGCAAGTTCGAGTTTTCTCCCACGCGCGAGTTCAACCACCAGCGCGAGTTCGGTTTCTACGCGCAGGACTCCTGGAAGATCCGTCCCAGCTTCACGTTCAACTACGGACTACGCTGGGAGCTGGACCTTTCGCCGGTCAACGATAACCTGGTTTACACGCGCACGGGCCCTGAGGGGATTTACGGAGTGTCCGGCTTTGGAAACGTGTTCAAGCCCGGAGTCTTCAGCGGGGCCATGACCGAGTACCGTCTGGTCAAGAAAGGGGAAAAGGCTTACAACACGCACTACAAAGACTTCGCTCCCACGGTTGGATTTGCCTGGACGCCTTCTTTGGGCAAGGGCCCGCTGCGGCACGTATTTGGTGAAGCCGGCCAGACGGTTCTGCGCGGCGGCTACTCGCTGTCCTATGTCCGCGAAGGATTCAGCGCCTTCAACAGCATGTTTGGTTCCAACGAGGGTGTCTCCGTTACGCTCGGCACTAATCCCGGCAACTATCCCGTCGAGTTTGGCAAGCCAGGAAGCAGATTACTGCGCGACGGCTCGCTTCCTTTCCAGACGGCGCCACAGCCGGTCTTTCCGTTTTACGCGATTCAGGGCGCCTCGATCAACGACTTCAACCCCGACTTGCGTCCCGGCTACGTCCAGTCCTGGACCTTCGGCATCCAGCGCGAGATCAGCAAGAACCTGGCGTTGGAAGTTCGCTACGTCGGCAACCACGGCACGCGCATGTGGCGCCAGTATGAAATCGGCGAGGTCAACATTTTCGAGAATGGCTTCCTGAAAGAATTCAACATCGCCAGGGAGAATCTCAGAATTGCGCGCGCGGCCAATCCCACCAGCAACAATTTCGGCAATCAGGGGCTGCCCGGCCAGGCCAATATCCCGATCATCTCCACCGCTCTGGGTTTGACCAACGATCTGACGTTTGCCACCACGGTTTCGCGCGGGGAGGCTGGGCGGCTGGCCGCCAACATCGCGCAGAACGTGACGCGGATGAACAACCTGATCAATGCCAACCTGGTGCCGTTTGTCAGCTTCACAGATCCGAGCAATCCGGCCGTCCCGATCCGGCTTTCTAATTTCTTTGTCGCCAACCCCAGGTCTCCGACCAACAGCTGGATCATGGACAATGGAACGGACACCAATTACAACTCCATGCAGATCGAGCTGCGGCGCAGAATGTCGCGGGGCATCCTGGTGCAAGGCAGCTACGTGTGGTCGAAGTCTCTGACCAACACGTTTGCCAGCAGCGCTGAGGCGGCCCTGACACCGACAACGCTGCGCGACTTCGGATACGACAAGGGTCCGGCGCCGCGCGACATGCGGCACGCTATCAAGGTCGACTGGATCCAGGAGCTGCCCATTGGTCCCGGCCGGCGCTACTTTAACGGAGCGCTGCCCGTGGTCAGCAAGATTTTGGGTATTTGTTTACCGGGTTGCCCCCGCGCTGAAATCGGAGCTTTGTAACAACAGGCTGGACAAATCCCACAAGTTCGGTTACGGTGGGATGGATGAGTGCGAGCAAAGAGTCCAACGAAGCCGCAAC
>JBPCNK010000218.1:0-12684 GCA_051001345.1 Acidobacteriota bacterium
CGAATATCCGCCACCTGTCAACGCGTGCGGCAGGATAAGGAAGTCCGACGCCATGTTTGATTTCAGCGTTGGACTCGAGACAGAGGACATACGGCCGCTTGACTTTCCGAATAGACGGAGCTCGGCAAGCAAGGGCATCCGGGAAGAGACTTCCAGCAAATATTGGGGTGCCGCTGATGGAAAGAGCAGTTCGCGCAGGGGATCGAGCGAGGCAGTTCCCAGGGGAGGGACTGAGACCGTTTTCAATCGCACAAACCCCGGATAGTTGATTCGGACCTCCGCCGTGGCCGGTTCAGCGCCCGGATTGACTAGCACGAGCGAGGACGATTCAAACCCGCCGTCGTTGAGCGGAAAGATCCATTGCCGGCTCGCCCGATCCGAGGCCGCGGCTCCATACATGTGGTCGCTGCCCCCGACGATGAACATTGAATGGACCCGTTTCGGGCTGGTTATCATGACAGTAAAATCATGCCGGCTCACGCCGGAGTCAAAAAAGTCGGACAGCAATCCGGCTGTCTGCTCGTTAGGCTTCAGGACCTTTGTCACAGGGTTTGGTGAGTTGGCGGTGACCAGAAAAGCTCCACCTGGAGTTCGCGCCGTTAGTGACACTTCGACAGGCGAGTCATGGGGGTTACTGAAGGCTATGCCCGCAAAGGAAGCGTCTCTCGAGTGAAGGCCGGCCGCAAAATAATTGAAGGGCCTGAGGCGGGCGACATAGATTTGCTCGCTCAGGAAGCTTCCCAAAACCTCGGTCGGGATACGTGAAAAATAAGCGTGAGCGCCTTCAGCATCAACCGTCAGCGACCGGTGGTCGATCGGGCTTGGAACGGGAAGCCGAACCATCTCGTGATCCTGGTCGTCAAAGGCCGCTAGAAAGTAGCCCGGCTTGGCCTCACCAGGTGCGCTCTCGACACCGAAGGCGACAGCGACGCGACCGTCGGCATTTATGGCAACCGATCCAAACTGAGTCCCCGCTGGGGCAATGGGTCTCTGTCTGGAACCATCGGTTCGAGCCAGGGTAATCCCACGATATTCGCGAACCCCTGTGCTCGACGTGTACTGCCCGTGGCTCAGGTACGCAACCCATTGTCCATCTGCGTTCAGCCGGGGACGCGAGCCCCGTCCAAGCGCCAGCTGCCCGGAACCATCGGCGCGCAGAACGTGAATAAATGGTAACGGAAAATCCGTCGACTCGAAGGCGACCAGCTTTCCATCGGCAGAGATCGACGGGTTCCATCCTCTCGTTGCCAGCAGTTTGAGCTGAACGCCTGAGTCCGAAATGTCAGCCAGATAGATGTAACCCACCTGGCCAACCGGATCGATGTCGCGGAGCCGCAAAGCGGAGGCAAAAACCAGCCGCGTTCCCAGAGCATCCAGCCCGAAGCCTCCAAAGACGGGTGGCTCCGAAAACCCATCGTGCGCAAAAGGAACTTCCGCGACCTCAAAGAGACGCCGGCCCTCGGTCCGATGCACCATGATGTGTCTCTTACCAGCTGAGGGAGCCCGCTGCACCCACGCCACGACTCTCCCGTTTGCCGAGGCGGTCGCGCCTGGTTGCCATGAATCGATGGCAACCCCCAATTTGCCGAGCTGTTGAAAATGGGTACCGTCGCGTCGCGCTCGGATGAACTCGAAACCGTCGGTAGCGGCGCCCAATGAAGACAGAAAAACAACGTGTTCGTTGTCGGCCAGCCCTGTCGGAAACCGTTGGCGGTGAAGGGCTGTATGGTCCACTAATTCGAAGTTTTGTAATAAGGTGTCGACGCGGTAGAGCCAGCTTTGAGAGTTTTGCGGTGGTGGGTCGGTCTGCTTTCCAGGCAGTCTGGTCGGACTTATCGCGGCCAACACCATCGCGTCTCGGCTCAATGCCCAGGACCTGCCGATACGAAGGTCCGCCGCTTTGCTCGCCAGTTGCCTGTGCAAAACCCCTTCAAATGTTCCCAGAAACAAAACACGGTTTGCAGCGCCCATTTCGCTGGACCTTGCGAATAGCAATAGCCACCTTCGGTCGCCGCTGGCGTGCAAGATGAGGGCATCGTCAAAGACACGTTGAAGGGTTCCCGACGAGATGGAGAGACGGTAGTTGCTTCTGTCGCCGGCGACAAGAATTGACAGACTGTCGGCCGAGACAAAAATTTGTTGGATCCGGGAGTCGATCCGATTCGGCTCGATCAACTGCTGCTGCTCGCCCGTGCGCGTATTCAGGCTGATGATCGCCGTCTGATTGAGCCTCGGAACAAAGTAAAGGAGTTCGCCTCGCGGATCTAGATCGAAAGCGAGCGAGTCAACTGGGGACAGGCGTTCCGTAGGTCCGCCCCCAAAGGGGACAGAGAAGATTCCATCGTCCGTTCCAAAAACAACCTTTCCACGTTCGTCCAAAATCACTCGGTCGACGAAGTCGGGCGCGCGGTACCGGTTGGTCAATAACGCTAGTTTCCTTGAAATCAGGTCGAAGGAAAAAATCTGGGAAGAGGTCGCCAAGATCAACCAGGAGTTGGCAGCGTTCAACGACAACAAGCCGGGAGTCTGTCCTTCTCCCTTGGCTAGCGTCTCAGGTTGAGTTGAGCCCGATCTGCGAGCGTATAGCGCCCAGTGGTTTCGGCTTGAGCGAGTGTAAAAGACGGTGGAGCCATCGTTGCTTATCGTGGATCCTCCCACGAAAGTGGAAAACGAATCGGTCAGGGGAACGATGTCCTGGGCCAGCCCAAAAGTGAGGGTGCCGAGAAAAAGGACCAGAAATAGAAGGGCGTACTTTGTTTGCATCGCAAGCAAGAAAGATGAACCGCTATTGCTAGGCCTCGACTCGAACAGGCGGCCTACTGATCAGAAGAGTGGCTGAATCTCGCCA
Organism: Acidobacteriota bacterium; assembly: GCA_051001345.1. Lineage (GTDB taxonomy): Bacteria > Acidobacteriota > UBA6911 > JACQSX01 > JBPCNK01 > JBPCNK01. The sequence goes on from JBPCNK010000218.1 coordinate 2,849, forward strand.
ATTCCCAAGCGGTCTTCGGTAATTTTGATCTCGATACCTTCAATCGGCGGGATTGGATCGTTGTCTCTCAATTTGAGAATGAGCCACTCCTCAACAACCTCCACCAGTTCACGTCGGCATGCCTCTACCGTGGGACCGTTGGCCCAGACACCTTTCGAACCCAGAAATTTCTGCAAACCAGGTACCGTCTTCAAGTTGTTTGTACTTCGATTTTTCGAGCGCCTTGTTCACGTAGTCCAGAATCATCATTCCTCTTTGCGATCTCGCAACAATACGCAATGTGATGATAGCAGATGCAGGCTGAACTTGGGCCGAACTTGGATGCATACAAGGAAGCAAATGCTTTGGTTGCAATCGATCAAACCAGCCGGGCGCTGTGGGTGCTGCGACTCTCCGCTCAATAGCACGAGCATGTCAACGAGCAGGGTCACGTCCTGACCCCTGGCCCCTGAAGCCTGACCCCTCGAGCTGTTCATACTCTCCGGGCGTGTTCACGTTAAACAACGCATCCGGATTGGACCAGTCCCGCCACTTGTCTTGGTCGATCCTCTCGACTCCTGACAACCGCCGCTCGGTCCAACGGCGCAACGACCGTTCTCCGCTTTCCCGTGCCGAGGCCAGCTCTCCGGCCAGGGCCACACGGTAGAAAGCGCACGTTACCTGCATGATTCCATCCGCAACCGGGACGACGACGTCGGGCACGCCGGCGGCGGAATCCAGGGCCTCCTTGAACTTCCGCAGAAACTTCCCGTCGAGCATCGGGTAGTCAGCGGCCAGCACCAGCGCGTACGGGCCTCGGGCCTGGTCGAGCGCTCCGGCCAAAGCGGACAGCGGCCCTTCGCCGGGAAATCGGTCCACGATTGTAAGGGAGTTTTGGGCACTGACCCTCGGATCGTCATCGGAAAGAAGAATCCGCACGTCGCCGGTCAATTCCCGCGCGGCTTCGGCGACGCGCCAGATTAACGGGATGCCCTCATGGAGAAGAAATCTCTTGTCTTGCCCCATGCGGCGCGACCGGCCGCCGGCCAGAATCAGTGCTGTTGAAACCTGGTGTGACATTTTATTTTTCCTGCGGTTTGTGGTACGCCCGTTTGCTTGCCCGGATCCTTCACAAGGTGAAAAACCTAGAGGCCAGGAACATCTGAATTGATAGCAACAACATTGGTCCGCCTCCGCGGGCGGCTATGGAAAAACTGGGGCCGGTTTTTGACCGGCTTCACCACAGAGACACAGAGGACACAGAGGAACACAGAGAAAAGCGGGCTTACGAGCCTTATGGACTTCGATCGCAGCACGGGGGACTGTCTCAGGAAGTTCGTTGACCTGCATGCTTAGAATTACAGACATCTGGTCGTTGGTACGAAGTTTTCCTCTGTGTTTTCTCTGTGTCCTCTGTGTCTCTGTGGTGAAGCCGCTTTTCACTGCACCGCAGACCATCACTAGGATCAATGTCGCTGGTATCAACTCAGATGTTAGAGTCCACTAGTCACCTGGCTTAGGCGCGCGGCTCTGTTTCCCGGATGCGCTGCCGGCCGGCATAGATATTGAACCGGTCGTCGCGGACAAAGCCCAGCAGCGTCATTCCAAACTCGCGCGCCACGTCGACGGCCAGCGTCGAGGGCGCTCCGACGGCCGCCACAATCGGGACGCCCGCCATCAGCGCCTTCTGCATGATTTCAAAACTGGCGCGGCCGCTCACCATCATGATTCGCTCGAGCAGCGGCGTCTCTTCCAACAGGTACTGTTCGCCCAGAAGCTTGTCGACGGCGTTGTGACGGCCCACATCCTCGTGCAAGCTGATATACAGGCCGTCGGCGTCGAACAAAGCGGCGGCATGCAGCCCTCCAGTTTCCTTAAAGACGGACTGCCCCGAGCGTAACTCTTCCCCGAGCGTATGGATGACGCCAGCGTCGACGACGGGCTTACGGCTGGGCAGGAAGGGGTAATCGCTGATCTCCAGCGCTTCGATCGAGGCCTTGCCGCAGACGCCGCAACTGGAGGTCGTGTAAAAGTGCCGCACGAGACGATCGAGATCGACCGGTGTTTCGCGGCTGAGCTTGACCCGGACAACGTTGCATTGCCGTTCATCCTTGTTGTTCATGCTCATCTGTTCAATCTGGTTGTGGTCACTGACAAGGTTTTCGCTGAGCAGGAATCCGGCGACTAGCTCGAACTCGTTGCCAGGGGTCCGCATAGTAATGGAGAGGCTCTGTTCGGTGGTCTGCCCGCCCTGCTCGAAACAGAGTCGAATCTCAAGCGGTTCCTCCACGGCCAGAATATCCGAGCGCGTGACGCCGCTGCCGCTCTGCACGGCGCGTATTCTCAGCGATCGAGTGTCACGTTGAGATCTCATGACGGCAGGTCCGGCGGCACCGCATCCGGCTCGGCGAGGACTTCGACCAGCGCATTGAAGTCGGGCATCCCGGAGGCAGCCTCGCGCCGGTCGTGCGCCAGCAGCACATTTCCCTCCGGCCAGTGCACCTGGAGATTCCCCCGGCAAATCGGGGCGAACTTGACGCGTCCCGACCACTCGCCCGCGTGCGAACGCAGCCGCACACGGCTTCCTTCGGCCAGGCCCAACTGCGCGGCGTCCTGCCGGTCCATCAGGACTTCGTCGCGGCGCGCTCCGGTCAGTGGATCGTAGTCGGACTGGACCATGCTATTGAACTGCTTGCCCCGCCGCGTGCTCAGGCGGAACCAACCGTCCGGCAGGCACGTGTCGGACGCAGCCAGCGGTGTAAAGTGCGCTCTTCCGCTCTCCGTTGCAAACCGCCCATCTTCGCAAAGGCGCGGCCCGCCCCATTGCACGGCGTCTCCCTTCTTCTTCAAACGTTCTATTCCACTGTAGAACGGAACCGCTTGCGCAATCTCCTGGCGGATCTGATCGGCATTTTCAAAGTGAATCAGAGCGCGGCGATCGGGCGCGACGCGCTCGGCCAGCTGCATCAGGATCTCCCATTCGGCGCGGCTTTCGCCGATGCGCCGCCCTGCAATCTCGGGGCTGAAAATGATATAGCGTTCCGTTGTGGTCTCCGTGCCGCCGCCACGCTGTTCGTAGCGCGTTTGCGCCGGCAGCAGGACGACCGTGTCGGCTGGATCGACCAGCATTTGCGGCGTAAGGACAATGTCCTGGTGAACGCGCAATGGAATGCGTTCCAGCGCGCGGCGCACCCAGCCGGGATCGGGCAGCGTCTCCAGAAAATTTCCGCCCACCGCGACCAGGGTATCGAGCCGCCCGGCTTCCGCTGCATCGATCATTTCGACAGCCGAAAGTCCCGGCGCGGACGGGACCGCAAATCCCCAGAGTTTCGAGAAGCGCGCAGCCGACTCAGGGTTGACCGGCACGCCGCCAGGCAAGGCCGATGGAACACATCCTACTTCGGCGCCCCCCTGAACGCCACTGTGCCCGCGGATCGGCATCAGGCCGCAGTGGCGGCGCCCGACAGATCCGCGCGCCAGCGCCAGATTGACGATCGCCCGGACATTGTCGACTCCGAAGGCATGCTGGGTGATTCCCATGCTCCAGACAAAAACGGCGTTGCGCGCCCGCGCCAGCATCGCCGCGAATTCTTCCATCCGCGCGCGCGAAGCTCCGGACTGCTGTTCCAGTTGTTGCCACGGCTGGGATTCGACGGCCTGGCGCAGTTGCGCAAATCCGAGGGTGTGCTTCTCGACGAAGTCCCAGTCGACGGCACCCTGCGCGATGAGACTCTTGAGCGCGCCGTTGATAAACGCGATGTCGCCGCCGGTATGGATCGAAAAAAATTCGTCGGCAAGACGTGTCCCAAACAACGCGCTTTCGAAAACCGACGGCACCCAGTACCGCTCCAGTCCGGGTTCGCGCAGCGGGTTGACGACGGCGATCCGCGTGCCCTGCTGTTTGGCGTAATAGAGGTATTTGGTCGTTACGGGCTGGTTGTTGGGGACGTCGCTTCCGAAAAAAATCAGCAGATCCGATCCGATCCAGTCGCGGTAGGAACAAGTCGAGGCGCCCACGCCAAGAGTCTGCTTGAGCGCCACGGTGCTGGGCGCGTGACAAACCCGTGAGGAATTGTCGACGTTATTGGTGCCCAAAAAGCGCGCGACCTTCTGCGCAACGTAATAGACCTCATTGGTGATTCCGCGCGATGTCAGATAGAAGGCGAGCCGTTGCGGGTCGCCGCGGCGGATTCTGCCGGCGACTAGGTCCAACGCTTCGTCCCATCCGGCGCGCTGGAACCCCGGCTGGCCGCGGCGGCGAAGCATCGGGTAAGGAAGCCGGCCGCGCTCGCGCAAGACCCGGCTGTTTTCGCGGTGCAGCTTCGACACGTCCTTGAGCGCGGCAATGTCCAGTGCTGGCATCGTGTTCAAGCGCAGCAGATTCAACCGGACGGTGCACAAATGCACGCCTTCCATCGTGAAATCACGCAGACCGCTGGTTCCCAAAGCACATCCGTCGCAGACTCCGTCGCGCAGGATCCGCCAGGCCATCGGCAGCTGGTCGCGATTGCTCCAGGCCGTGCGGAGCATTTCAAAATAGTGGTTGGGTTTGACCTGGCCGAGTCCGTTGGGTATCCACCCGGCCCAGAGCGCCGGATTCCAGCGTCGCACTGCGTGCCCTTTCCGCGGCGGCCGGACAGGTCCAGTGGCGCGGCCTTGCAGGCCGCCGGACAGATGCATCCAAGTCCCTTCCGACGGCATATTTCCTTGGGATGGACCCGTGGCGCCCGCGGTTTTTAGTGTAACCGAGCGAATCCGGTTTGTTACACTTGTTATTTTTGGCGACGAAAGGAAATCATGCTTCCCAGCAAGCGGCACTACCGCGTGGCGATTGTCGGCTCCGGCCCAGCCGGCTGGACCGCCGCTTTGTACGCTTCGCGCGCGGAACTGTGCCCTGTCGTGTTTCAGGGTCCGCAGCCGGGCGGGCAGTTGATGATCACAACCGAAGTGGAAAACTACCCCGGTTTCCGTCACGGGATTCAGGGGCCCGACCTGATGGAAGTGTTCCAGCAGCAGGCCGAACGCTTCGGGACCGAAGTTGTCAACAGCGCCGTGACCGACGTCGACTTTACGGCGCGGCCCTTTCGGTTGAGCATCGGAGAGGAAGGCGGGATCACAGCCGATGCAGTCATCGTTGCATCGGGAGCTACGGCCAAGCTGCTCGGCCTCGAATCGGAGAAGCGCTTTATGGGACGCGGCGTGTCGGCTTGCGCCACCTGCGACGGCTTTTTTTTCAAAGGAAAGGAACTCGTTGTCGTCGGCGGCGGCGACACGGCCATGGAAGAGGCTACGTTTCTGACCAAATTCGCCACGAAAGTAACGATCATCCACAGGCGCGAAGGATTCCGCGCCTCAAAAATCATGCTGGAGCGCGCCCGCCTGAATTCGAAAATCGAGTGGAAACTCAACTACGTGGTTCACGACATTTCCGGCAACGACAGCGGCGTAACCGGCGTGACGCTGCGCGACACGCGCGATGGCTCGCTCAGCGAGTTTCCAACCGGTGGAGTCTTCGTCGCCGTCGGCCACTCGCCCAACACCGCCATTTTCCGCGACAAACTCGACATGGATGCCGTCGGTTATTTGAAGGTGCAGCACCCTTCCACGCGCACCTCCGTTGAGGGAGTTTTTGCCGCCGGCGACGTCGCCGACCCAACGTACCGGCAGGCGGTGTCGGCAGCCGGCGAAGGGTGCAAGGCGGCCATTGATGCCGAACGCTGGCTGTCGGCCCAGGGAATTCATTGAACAGTCGCGAGTCGCGAGTCGCCAGGTTAGGGGTCAGGCTTCAGGGGTCAGGGGTCAGGACGTGACCGTGCTCGTTGACGTGCTCGTGCACGTGCTCGTGCTCGTGGTCGTGATCGGTACTTCCTATATGACCGCCCACTTGGAAGCCTGTCCTACCCATGTCTCGCTTTAAAGTCTTTCTCGAATACCAGGGCACCCGCTACAGTGGCTGGCAAATCCAGAAAAACGCTCGGACGGTTCAGGGCGAACTGAGCGCGGCTGTCGGCAAAATCTCCGCTGGTGCTAAGTTTGAATTGTACGGGTCGGGACGAACCGACGCGGGCGTTCACGCCATCGAACAGGTCGCGCACCTGGACCTTGGGACAGCGCTGAAACCCGAGGTCCTCCAACTAAAACTCAACGAGGAGCTCCCTTCCGACATTCACATTCTGCGGATCGAGCCGGCGCACCCGCGCTTTCACGCCCGGCACCACGCCCTTTCGCGCAGCTATCTTTATCAGATCTCCCGTCGTAAAACTGCCTTTGGGAAAAAACTCGTTTGGTGGATCCGGGACGAGCTGGATGTGCGGCGGATGAAACAAGCGGCGGAGTTATTTGTGGGGATGAAGGACTTTCAATCCTTCAGCGCCGCCGACGCCGAGGAGACGTCCACGCGCGTTCTCGTCGACCGGGTCGATATCGCCGAACACGGCGCCCTCATCCTTGTGCGGATCGAAGGGTCTCATTTCCTGTGGAATATGGTGCGCAGAATCGTGGGAGTCCTAGTCGAAGTGGGCAGGGGAAAACTGCCGCCGGATGCGGTTCGCCGGTTTTTGGACGAGAAATCCCCCGAGCCGGCCCGCCTGACGGCGCCCCCGTCAGGATTGTTTCTCGAGCGTGTGTATTACCAGGGAGACCCCAAGCTGACGACGTTGGAGCCCGTACTGCGAATCGGGGGCTAGCCCTGGGCTAACCCAGGGCTAACCCGGATTATTCACAAAACAAAAAGCCTAGTCACGAATTACACGAATGACACGAATTATACGAAAAAAGCTTTGCAGTTCAGCTGCCCTCGGAACCGGGATCCCGTCTGAATCAGTGTTCGTGATAATTCGTCAAATTCGTGACTAGCTTTTTGCTTTTTTGTGAATAAACCGGGTAAGCCGATAGCCGCGCGGCGGGGTTGCCGGCAGGCGGATTATACGGATTAGGCGGCTGGGGTATGAGTCAAACTCATCAGTAATCGATCCGTGTTAATCCGTGTTAATCCGATTAATCCGCGCCAACTGATGCTTTTAAGCCGCAAGCAGGATATCGCTTGCAAAAATTATTGGAACGACGTTCGCCTAAACGATGCCGGCTAGGGGGCGAGTAACTGCTTTGTTAACTGGTACCTTTGTCCTTCGTCCTTTGTCCTTAGTCCTTCGTAACTCGTACCTCATTCCAAAGTTTGGATTTCGCGCGCGGTTTGGTCGACGGGCGCCAGTTCGGCTACTTCGCCTTGGGTAGCGACTCCCAGTTCCTTGAACCTGCGGGCAGCTACCAGGACGCGTGTCTCCAGAGACCCGACGGCGCGGTTGTATGCCTCGACGCTTTTCGACAGGCTTCTTCCAAGGTCGTCGAAGTGCTCGGTCAGCGTGACCAGGCGGTCATAAAGCTGCTTGCCCAGGTCGCTGATGGCCTGCGCGTTTTCGGCAATCCGTTCCTGGCGCCATCCATAGGCCACCGCGCGCAGCAGCGCAATCAGCGTCGAGGGCGTCGCCACAATGACCCGTTGCAGGACTCCTTCTTCGAACAGTTGTGGATCCTGCTCGACGGCCGAACTGTAGAATGCCTCGCCGGGAATAAACAGCACGACGAATTCCGGCGTGATCCCGAGGCGGTCCCAGTAGATCTTGCTGCCGAGGCTCTGCACGTGGCTGCGGATCTGGCGCGCGTGCTGCTGCAGACAGCTCCGCCGCGTGGCGTCATCGCCGGCATCGAGCGCATCCAGATAGGCCTGCATCGGTGCTTTGGAATCGACCACGATGGTCTTGCCCGCCGGAAGCTTGACGATCAGGTCCGGCCGCAAGCGGCCCTCCTCGGTTGTCGTGGTTTCCTGCTCGACGAAATCGCAGTTGGGGTGCATCCCGGCCATCTCGACGACCCTTCGCAGCGTGTACTCACCCCACCGGCCCCGCACCTGCGGAGTGCGCAGCGCGCGCACCAGGTTGCCGGTCTCCGACAACAGCTTCTGCTCGGAGCCCAACAACTGCTGGATCTGCTGGCCGAGGCTCCCGTAATCTTCCCGCCGGGATCGCTCCAAGTCCTCAATCTTGCGATCGTATTTGTCGAGCGAATCCCGCAGCGGCGCCACCAGATTTTCGACCGCCTTCTGCCGTTGTTCGAGATCTCCGCGCGCTTCGGACTGAAACCTCTGCAGCGTCTCGCCGGCCAGTTGGAGGAAGGCCTGATTGTTGCTTTTCAGGGCCTGGGCGGAAAGGGCCTCAAAGGTGGTGCGAAACACGTCGCCGGTTTTGTCCAGTAGCGCCGTGCGCTCAGCCGAGATCCTGCGCTCCTGCTCGAGGATGGTTCGCGTCTGGACCAACTGTACTCTCAACTTGCCGGCTATAATCGCCGCGGCCAACGCGCCCAGCGCCAGTCCCAGCGCAAAACCGACGATCGCCTGCCATTCCATTGCCGTCGATAGTAGCAGTTCAGAGCCGCGACCGGAAGGTCGCGGGCAATTATCGCCTCCATTTGCCCACGGCCTTCCGGTCGCGGCCAGGCCCGATTTTTTCCTTGCATTCCAATCCCGCCCTGCTATACTCAATTTGGTCTTGGATCATGTTTTTGTAGCAGGGAACACTCGGAGCTGCAGGATACTTAATCCGCAGCTCTTTTTTTGTTGCCCAAGGGTTACGAGAACGGAACAAGCAAAATAAAAGGAACAAAACAATGAACAAAGAACAAGGAACAGTTAAATGGTTTAACGATGCCAAAGGTTATGGATTTATCACGCGCGCCTCAGGGGGCGATGTGTTTGTCCATCACTCAGCTATCCAGGGGTCCGGCTTCAAGTCGCTGGCCGAAGGACAGGCTGTCGAGTTTGTGGTCACCAAGGGACCCAAAGGGGACCAGGCCGAAAGCGTCGAGAAACTCTAAACGTTCCGTTCTCGGAACAATTCCGCGGAAGCCTCACGGCTTCCGCGTTTTTTTTTGCCCGCATGTTGCAGTCCCTTCCCTTCGTGGTAAAAAAAGCCGCAGGCTGGAAGCCTGCCTCACTGTGATCGAACTCAAAAATGTCAGCCGGACCTTCGGCCAACTCGTCGCCCTCCATCCGGCCGACCTGCGCATCGAAGCCGGACAGACGACGGCGCTCATCGGTCCGAGCGGCTGCGGTAAGTCCACCGTGCTGCGTCTCTGCATCGGCTTGATCGAGCCGACGACCGGCACGCTCCAATTCGAGGGCCAGACGATTTGCGCCGCCACGATTCTGGCTTTGCGCCGGCGGATGGGCTACGTCATCCAGGACGGCGGGCTCTTTCCCCATTTGACGGCCGGCCGCAATGTCGCGTTGATGGCTCGCCATCTGGGCCGTCCCGTTTCAGAAATTCAGACCCGCCTCGCGGACCTTTGTGATCTGACGCAGTTTCCCCGCGAGGCGCTGGATCGCTACCTGGCGCAGTTGTCCGGGGGCCAGCGCCAGCGTGTCGCATTGATGCGCGCCCTGATGCTGGATCCCGACGTGCTGCTTTTGGATGAACCGCTCGGAGCGCTTGACCCGCTGGTGCGCTCGGGGCTGCAAAGCGACCTGAAAGAAATATTCCAGCGGCTGAAAAAAACCGTCGTGCTGGTTACACACGACATGGCGGAAGCCGGATACCTGGCCGATCGGATCGTTCTTCTGTCGGAGGGACGCATCGTCCAGCAGGGGACACTCGAAGATCTGGTCAAGCGACCCGCCGAACCGTTCGTGTCCGATTTTGTCACAGCGCAGGCGGGGATCAGGGGTCAGGGGTTAGGGGCTAGCCCGGATTATGCATGAAGGTTCGCAAATCGTGAAACGGGCAGGTTGCGATGGTCAAGACTTTCGGGATCGGGGTCTCGAGGGGTCTTTGGATGATTGAAGTGAGGGTGGACGGTCTTTGTAG
>JBPCNK010000219.1:0-7615 GCA_051001345.1 Acidobacteriota bacterium
CCAGTCGCCAGTCGCCGCTGGCGACTGGCGTTCTGACCCCCGACCCCTGAAGCCTGACCCCTGTTTCATTCGGCTGTTACTTTCAGGAAGATCGCCTCCAGGTCCAGATCTCCGGATAGCTCAGGAATTCCCGCGGCGATTTCCTGCAAACTTCCAAAGGCGAGCCGGCGGCCACGGTGAATGATCAGGATCTTTGTGCAGATCTCTTCGACCAGGGTCAACAGATGAGAACTGACGATGACGCTGGCGCCGTTGCGCGCACGATCGACGATGGTCTGCTTCATTCGCCGAATGCCCAGCGGGTCGAGGCCTGTCAGCGGCTCATCAAAGAGCAGAACCTTCGGGTCGTGTAACAGACCGCAGGCTATGACAAGTTTCTGGCGCATGCCACGCGACAATTCCATCGGCACGGCATCTTCCTTGTCGGCCAATTCCAGCTCTGCCAGCAGTTGCCTGGCGCGCGTGTCGGCGTCGGCCACGCCATAGATACGGGCAATCAGACGGAGGTGCTCGGCGACGGTGAGATATTCGAACAGGCGCGGCTCGTCGGGCATGAAGGCCAGGTTGCGCTTGGCCTCGATCGCATCGGTGACAATATCGTGACCGCACACGGTCACCGACCCGCGGGTTGGAGCGTGAATCCCAGTCAGGCAGCGCAGCGTTGTCGTCTTTCCGGCGCCGTTGGGACCGACCAGGCCGAGAACTTCACCGAAGCCAACGTGGAAGCTCAAGTCGCGGACTGCGGCGAAGTCGCCGTAGTACTTGTCGAGCGAGCGAGCCTCGATGGCGTGAAGGTTGGAACCGGCGAAGGCTTCGGTCATAGATTCAGTAGGCAGTAGGCAGCAGGCAGCAAGCAACCCTCACCGGGCCACGCGCGTAAGCAAGTGGGCAATCAGTGGCAAGATTTTGATCTTCGTACACCTAAGCATCCTTCCGTAGTGTTCATGGTTGCCTCTGATTGCCCACTCCCTTACGGTCGTGGCTCGGTAATGGGTGTGGCCAATCAGTGTGGCAAGATTTTGACCTTCGTATATGAGTATTCCCCAGGAATAGTGTTCATGCTGCCTCTGATCGCCCGCTCGCTTACGCGCGCGGCCCGGTAACGCGGCCCGGTAACGGGTGTGGTCAATCAGCGGCACTGCCGACTCTCTGTCGACTGCCCACTGCCGACTGCCTACTTGTTAATCAAGCGGCTGCGACGGTAACTCAATTCGCGCCTTCTTATCGACCGCTTCGTTGGCCAGCAGACACGCTGTGGCCGATTTGACGGCGCGTTCGGGGCCGCAGCGCAGCGGAACCCCGGTTCGAATCGTCGAGCAAAATCCTGAAATCTCCAACCGATAGGCCGCCAGGCGATCGAATTTCTCCTCGCCTTGGCCGGACTGGGCCACCGTGCGGCCGGCTGCGTCGGCGACGCGGCTTTCCGAGGCGTCCATGACCGGCTTGCCGCCGGTCTGTTTGGAAACTTCCAGTTTTGTCTCCCGATTGTCTCCTTCGCCGAAGAGAAACGCTTCGGCTTCGCCGTGCAGGATCAACGTTCCCTTCGTCCCCATGAATTGCTCGTAGTAATGGTCGAACGCATTGGACTGAATCGAAGTAAATGTCGCCGTCCGCCCGTTCGGATAGTCATAGGTCACGTAAATGTGGTCGCTGACATCACGGCCGTCCTTGTATTGGTACACGCCTCCGGACGCGTAGACCGCGGCCGGCGGGGAATCGAAAAACCAGTTAGCGACAGCGACCTGGTGGCTTCCCAATTCGGCCATCAACCCACCCGAATAGCGCCGATACAGCCGCCAGTTGATCAGGTGTTCCATCGTCGGGTAACCCCACTTGCTGGGGTCGTAATTGGGCGCAGGCAGCTCGACCTTCCGCTTCCACGAACCGTTGCGATGCCACAGAAGCCGCGCGTGATAGACGTCGCCCAGAAGCCCGGCCTGGATGATGTTCTCGTAGGCGGCCTGGTACATCGGATTGTAGAAGCGCTGGTAGCCGATTTCCAGGAAACGGCGATTGCGGCGTGAAGCCTCCAGCATGCGATGGCAACTATCTACATCCCAAGCCATCATCTTTTCGCACAGAACATGCTTGCCGGCGTCCAGACAACCAATCGTCAATTCGGCGTGCGTCGACAGCGGCGTGGCGATCACGACGGCTTCCAGGTCTTCCTTGGCGAGCATTTCGCGCCAGTCCTCGTATTCGGTTGGCTGCGCGTAGCCGGCCTTCACAAGAAGGGCGCTTCCCAGGCGGCGATGTTTAGGATTGATGTCGCAGACGGCGCGCAGATCGATGAACTGCTGGTGACAACCACCCAGCAGCACTCTCCCTTCATTGCCCGAACCAATGATACCGGCCCGAACGGGCCCGCCTCTGGCCGGCCCGCGCAGCGCCGCGGCTGCCCCGAAGGCGACCAGTGCCGGCGTGCCGGCCAGCGCCTTCATGAAGTTTCGTCGTCCGATTTCTTTTAGTTCAGGAGTGAGATTCATGGTTTCCTCGTTTTAACAATTGCCTCAGTAATTATTTGCTTACCCGGATTATTCACAAGTGCATTCACCACAGAGACCGGCGTGGCATCGCAACAACCGTATGCCGTATGCCGTATGCCGTGTGCCGTATGCCGTATGCCGTATGCCGGCCCTCGCCGGTTGACCGCCCCCGCTCCCTCACGTTCGCGGCTCTGTTGGTGCTCGTCGCCGGCCTGCGGCATACGGCATACGGTTGCGGCTATGCGTGCCTACTCGCGACTCGCGACGCGCGACTCTTCCAGAGCAGATCCAATCCCGCGATGCGGCCCGTACGGAACGAAAACAGCACGAGAACAGCGGCCCATTCAATCAGGTTCTTGCTGACCAGCATGTAGGTTCCCTCGGCCCCGGCCTGCGGCGAGCCCTTGGTGGGAATGGCCGACAGATAGAACAGCGTCAAAAAGAAAAGCGCTCCCAGGCAACCCGCTTGCGTTATCCATCCCAGCAGCAGCGAGAGTCCCACCAGGATGAGTCCGGCAATCACCAGCCGATCGATCCAGGGAGTCCAACTGTTGTCGGCCAGGCGGTGAAATAGGCCGGCCAGCGGTCCCGTGGCCGCCTTCAGGTAACCCGCTGAGCTCCAGCGCGCCAGCGGAGCGCCGTCGGCGCTCCACCCCGGAAGCGACCACTTGTAGTAGCCCTCGTAAAGAAAGTGCCATCCGATCAGCGTGCGCAAAAAAACGAGAGCGCCCTGCTGAAGACCCGTTAGAGAACCTGCGCTAGTGCGATTCATCGATAAGATTCACCTGGCAAAAACTGCTTTTGCCGATCAGTACAGGCTTTGATTGTTTCTCTTCCAGGATGAGCGCCAGTACGTCGGAATGTTCCGCGCAGTAACGCTCAGCCCGGTCTCGCCCGCCTACAAAGAAGGCGGTAGCCAGCGCGTCGGCGCGCGCCGCGCCGCGGGCAACCACCGTGACGCTATCGATTCCCCGCGCCGGCCAACCCGAGCGCGGGTCCAGGATATGTCCGTAACGCTTCCCATTGAACTCGAAGTTCTGCTCGCCGATGCCGCTTGTGGCCAGCGCTCCCTGGCGCAGCAGCACGCGAGCCAGTCGCGCGTCGTGCCGGCGCGGATGACGAATTCCCACAAGCCATCCGGACGTCCCGGGCGGCGCACCCAGGGCCAGGACACTGCTGCCGCCGCCGCTGAGCAGCGCGGCCCCGACACGGGACCGGCGCATTTCTTCGGCGGCGCGATCGAGCGCATACCCTTTCCCGATGCTTCCCAGGTTGATCTCGATGCCGTCCCGCAAAAAGTGTACTGTCCGATCGGAGTCGTCGAGTTTCACCAAGTTCAACCCGACTCGCTGCCGGGCTGCTTCGAGATGTTTGGCCTGCGGCATGGCGCCTTGGCGTTGGAAAAATCCCCAGCAACGAACCAGCGGGCCGGCCGTGATGTCAAAAGCACCTTCCGTTTCCAAAAAGATTTCCTGAGACAACTGCAACAGGTCAAACAAGCGCTGCTCGACGGCAACAGGCCGCATGGAGGCGGTACGATTGAGATTGCTGACGTCGCTTGCCGGACGGTACACGGACAACTGATCCTCGAGCCGGTCGATCTCATCCAGTGCCAGGCGCGCCGCTGCTACGCCGCCAGGCTCCTCGGGCGGTAGCGTGATCTCAAAGCGACAGGCCATTGCCGCGCGGTACAAGTGGACCCAGTGAGCCCCGGCCGACTGCCCACCTTCGGTCGATGGGAGGCCTTGCCGGGGGCCGGCCGCGTGTGCCGCGGAAAAAAAGCTTCGTCTGTTCAGCATGATTGCAAGTTGACCCGGTCAGCGCGCATGGCTTAAGACCTTTTGCCGGAAAAGCCGCTCTTCGTCTTTGTTCGCGATGATTATGGCTTCTACTCGAGGCATGCCCGCTTGCTTACGCGCGCGGCTCGGTTCTTGTTCGTGGCTCTGTTTCCGTTCGCGGATTCGTGTGCCGATTGCAAACTGAGCCAGCATCGCCCACTGCTCAGGCGTCAGCGCGCGGTGGATCTCTTCGGACAGCCGAACCACCAACTCCTGATCATCGTGGCGGTAGAGCAAGTCAACTCCGTCTGCAGTCTCCGTTGTCGCAAGCAGTTCGAGGGCCACGGAAGTCCTTTGCCTTTTCCAGCGGTTATGTTATCGGTGGTGCCCGAAGAATCCAAAGGAAAAGTCGGCAGTGGGCAGTCACCCTATTCGGAGAATTCTATGCACCGCATCCTCGGAGCTTGCTTCGTACTGATTTCGGTTTCGGCGTCCGCCTACGCGCAGGTGTTCGACATACAAAAGGTCGCCGACGGTGTTTACGCCGCGCTGGCGCTGCCGCGCACGCCGATAAACTGCAATGCGGCCGTGATCTCCTATGACGAAGGAGTACTGGTCGTCGATACGCATTCGCGGCCTTCAAGCGCCGCCGCGCTGATTGCCGAGATCAAGAAAATCACAAACAAGCCTGTCCGTTATGCCGTCAACAGCCATTTCCATTGGGATCACGCCCAGGGAAACCAGGCCTATCCCCGCGCGTTCCCGCGGGAGGTCACCCTGGTATCCTCTGAAGCAACCCGTCAAAATCTGGCCGCGCGCGGTATTCCGTCGGTTCGCCAGCAGCTCGAGCGGGCTCCCGGGCAGATCGCCACGCTCAAGCAAAACATCGCTGCAGCCAAGAGCGCCGCCGAGCGGTCGAAACTCCAACAGGATCTGGTCCAGGCAGAAGACTATGTCAAAGAGCTCCGCACCATCGAGATCACGCTTCCGGATCTCACATTCGACAAGTCGCTGATCCTGCACCGCAAGGACAACGACATCTTCATCCTGTTTCTGGGCAAAGGCCACACGGATGGAGACGTGGTTGTCTACCTGCCCAAGCAGCGAGTGGTCGCAACTGGGGATCTCCTGCACGGTTGGATGCCCTACATGGGAGATTCCTATCCGGATCAGTGGGTCCAGACACTTGATCAGTTGGGTCGTCTGGATTTTGACCACATCATCGGCGGGCACGGTACGGTCAAGCCCAAATCGCATCTGACCTTCTTTCGAAACTACCTGGCCGATCTGATCGCCGAGACGCGAAATGCGGTGGCTAAAGACGAGACGCTGGCTCAGGCTCAGCAGTCGGTTGCGGCCGCGCTCCGGCCTCGTTACGAGGGAGGAATGAGCGGTTTTTTCGCGGAATCGATCGGGGCCAACGTTCAGAAGGTGTATGAGGATTTGAAGGCGAAGAAGTACTAAAAGCAGGGGTCAGGCTTCAGGCTTCAGGCTCCAGGCTTCAGGCTCCGGGCTTCAGGCTCCGGGCTTCAGGCTCCGGGCTCCAGGCTTCAGAGTAGGCACTAGCCCAGCACTAGCCCGGATTGTTCACGAGATTCGATGCAGGACAGGCGCGAAGCGCCGTGCGTAAGCGCGGAGTCGCCGGCGTGAGCAGCTCAGATGTGGGCTTGGTCCCTGGAGCTTGAAGCCTGAAGCCTGAAGCCTGAAGCCTGAATGGTTGACCAAACGACTCAAATTTGCAATAAAGTAGGACGCTATCGTAACGGTAAAGTCATGCTACATTTTCCAACATTGCTCGATTTCTTTGGAGAAAGGGACTGATCCATGACCCATGTCGTGACAGAACGCTGCGTTGATTGCCGCTACACGGACTGCTGCACCGTTTGCCCGGTGGAGTGCTTCTGGGAAATCACCGACCCGCACATGCTGGTCATCGATCCGGACACCTGCATCGACTGCGAGTTGTGCATCCCCGAATGTCCGATCAACGCGATCTGGCCGGAGGCTGAACTTCCTGAAGCCTACACCGAGTGGACCGACAAGAACCGTGACCTCTTTGCGGCCGGCACCAACATCACCAAGAACACCGGCGCTCTGGAAGGCGCGCTGACTCTCGACCAGCTCAAGGCGCGCGAAAAAGAGCGCGGCTGGACCATCACGGAACCGTCGAAAGCGAATCATTGAGAAGCAGGCTCCAGGCTTCAGGCTTCAGGGTCGCGAGACGCAATCCGCAATTCCCTGGAGCCTGGAGCCTGAAGCCTGGAGCCTTTTTTACTTCCAGCTAAAATTCGCCACCAACGGAAGATGGTCCGACGCTATCTTGGCCTGGCGCGTGCTGATCAGCTCGGCCCGTTCGATATGTAGCGGCTTCTCGAAATAGATGTGGTCCAGGTGGACAAGCGGCAGAACCCCCGGATAGCTGCGCGCCTTGCGAAGATGTAACCGTACGTCGAGACTCTCGAATTTCTCCTTGATCATCCGCGTGGCCAGACCCCGCGTCCATTCGTTGAAGTCTCCTACCAGGACGCGCGGCCCCTCAATGCCATGATCGAGTTGCCGCAGCGCAAACAGCGATCGGACCTGATGACGACGTTCGAAGTAGGATGTTCCAAGATGCGTGTTCAGAATGTGCAGCCTGCCGCGAGGGGTCTGGATATCGGCCCGCAGACAGCCGCGGCGCTCGCGACGCTTCCAGGAAAGATCCAAATGTTCAAAGGCCGCAATCGGCCAGCGACTCAGGATGGCATTGCCGTAAGGCCACTCCATCACGTAACGCGCGCAGCCAAAGGCAACATGCAGTTTGAGCGTCTGGGCGATGATTTCAATCTGCCCAGGCTGCCCATTCTCCGACGAAAATACTTCCTGCAACGCGACGACATCGGCGTTGATCTCAGCCAAGACGCCGGCGATTCTGGCCGGATCGGTCCGGCCATCGAGGCCGCGGCATTTGTGAACGTTGTACGTGACCAGCTTCATGCTGTGAACAATCCTATTGCTGGCGTTCGATGATCCGGGCTACTTGCTCCTGAAAGCGCTGAAACCACGGCCGGCTGTTCCAGGCTTCGTGGGTAACGTCACGGCTTTTTTCGAGGTCGCTTTCGAAGTCACGCCGAAGTCGCTCGTTGAGCGAGCCATCGGGTACAACCAGGTTCACTTCGTCATTAATACTAAAGGAGCGGTGATCGAAGTTCGTTGTCCCAATAACAGCCCAGCGCCCATCGACCAACAGCACTTTGGCATGAATCATCGCCGGCTCATACTCGAAGATCTGGACCCCTGCGGCCAGCAATTCGCCGTAGAGGCGCCGGCTGGCCCGCCGCGTAAACCAGTGATCGATCCTGTCGCCAGGAC
>JBPCNK010000220.1:0-11131 GCA_051001345.1 Acidobacteriota bacterium
CGTAAGTCCGCCTCTCTAAGCCTCTGCGTCCCTCTGTGTCTCTGTGGTGAATACAAATGAACAATTCACTTCTTTCTTCGCTCCAGTTGCTCCTCGATCTCCTCCAGTCGAACATCGGTTTCCACGAGCATCACCAATAAGTGAAAGATCAGGTCGGCTGATTCCCAGATGATTTCTTCGCGCTTTCCGCCCTTAGCCGCCACCACCGTCTCCGTGGCTTCTTCTCCCACCTTTTTCAGAATGGAGTCCAATCCCTTCCGAAACAGCCCCGCGCTGTAGGAACATTCCGGCAGGTCTTTTTTGCGTTGCTCCAAAAGCCGATACAGCCCGGCCATCCCGCTCGAGAGCGACTGCGGCGTCCCGTGCATCGTCTGGAAAAAGCAGCTGGTCGCGCCGGTATGACAAGCCGGGCCGGCCGGAACGACGCGCAGCAACAGCGCATCGGAGTCGCAGTCGGCGACAAGAGAAACCACTTGCTGCGTGTTGCCGGATGTAGCGCCCTTGTGCCACAACTCTTTGCGCCCGCGACTCCAGAAATGGGCCTGCCCGGTCCGCAGCGTTGCCTCCAGGGCCTCGCGATTCATGTAAGCCAGCGACAGGACCTGGCCGGTCTCCGCGTCTTGAACGATGGCCGGCGCCAGCCCCTGTTTGTCCCACTTCACCTGCACGTCGAGGTCCTCAGCCATGGACTGCTCCTACAATCGCACCACCACGCCCCGCTCCTGAAGATGCCGCTTGGCATCCAGGATGGTGTGATGCTCAAAATGAAAAATGGAAGCGGCCAGCGCCGCGCTGGCGCGACCCTCCGTCAATACGTCGAACAGGTGATCGAGCGTGCCGCAACCGCCCGATGCGATCACCGGAATCCGCACTCGATCGGCGACGGCGCGCGTGAGCTCCACGTCATACCCCACGCGTGTTCCGTCGCGGTCCATGCTGGTCAGCAGAATCTCACCGGCGCCCAGCGCCTCAACTCGCACAGCCCACTCGATTGCGTCCATTCCGGCGGCCCGCCGGCCTCCATGGGTGTAAACTTCCCAGCCGTCGCCCGCACGCTTGGCGTCGATTGCCACGACGATGCATTGCGAACCAAACCGCTCGGCAGCTAGCCGAATCATCTCCGGATTTTCGACCGCCGCGGTGTTGAGCGAAATTTTGTCGGCGCCCAATTTCAAGATCGCGCGGATATCCTCCAGGCTGCGAATGCCTCCTCCGACTGTAAACGGGATGAAGACCTTTTCTGCTACGCGCCCCACCATCTCCTCGACAATGGGTCTCTTGTCCGACGACGCCGTAATGTCGAGGAACACGAGTTCGTCGGCGCCCGAAGCGTCATATCGCAGGCCACAGACAACCGGGTCGCCGGCATCAACGAGATCTTCGAAGTGGACACCTTTGACGACGCGCCCGCCGCTCACATCGAGACACGGGATAATTCGTTTTGCCAGCATCCATGGTCACCCATAGCGGTGCCGCGACCGTAAGGGAGCCGGCCTTCCAGCACACCCTCCCAATCCCCACCGCCTTGCGGCTGCTCTCAAACCAAAAAAAAGGCCGTGGAACTGTTTGTCCACGGCTGCGAATTCTTTGTTTCGATCAGAACCCTAGGGCAGTGGACGCAGTCCTCCGGACGGCTTGTGCCAGTACCAAAAATAAGGGTTCGGATAGCGCTTCATCATCTTAATAGCCATTGAAACTAACAAACCGTCAAAAGGGGAGTCAAGGAAAAAGTCGCCAGTCGCCAGTCGCCGGTCGCCAGTGTTCGAATCGCACCCTGAGTGGGACAGGCTTCCAGCCTGTCAGCTTTGGGTGGCCAGTCCTAGGACATAGCGACCACGGCTACGATCAGAGAACGACCCTGGCCCCTGGAGCCTGACCCCTATTTCGGTTATATTCTGATTGCCGTATCAGACGCTCGATAGGGAGTTGACTTGGCTTGGACAGTGCGCCTTACAACCCTGCTGCTAGTCCTCATCGTGGGTCTCACGACAGTGCAGGCGCAGCCTGTCCCACAGGAGTGGAATTGGCGCAACGTCACTCCAATTCAGGGGTCGGCTCCGGCGCCGCGCCGTAACGGAAGCGCCATCTATGACCCGGCCGGGCATCGCCTGATCGTGTTTGGTGGGACGACCGCTTCGGGACCAGCCAACGATGTCTGGGCTCTGGATCTGAATCGATCTCTCTGGATACAGCTTCAAACCAGCGGCTCGGCGCCCGCCCCGCGACTTGGCCATAATGCCGAGTACGATCCTGTCGGGCATCAGATGATCATCTGGGCCGGCCAGCAAGGCAGCATATTCTTTAACGACACGAGGGCTCTGGATTTGACCCAGCTCGAGTGGCGCGATCTTTCCCCGGTTGCGCGACCCCGCGCGCGCTATGGCTCGGCCTCGGTCTTTGACTCCCCGGAGCGACGACTGGTGCAGTTTGCGGGCTTCACCGAAGAGGGTAACCGCTTTCAGGATACCCAGGCCTTTTCGTTGCAGAACGGTCAGTGGCAGAACCTGACGCCTGCAGGGCTTAAGCCGCAGATCCGATGCCTGCACACGGCTGCTCTGCAACGCGGCTCGCGCCGGATGATCATGTTTGGCGGGCAGCGGAGCGGGCCGCTTGATGACTTGTGGGCATTCGATCTTGCAACTCGAGTATGGACGGAGCTGCCATCGGCGGAGAAACCATCAGCGCGGTTCTTCGCTGCCAGCTTCGTCGACAGTCAGGGCGATTTTTACCTCTTCGGAGGCTCGACTGCAGCCGGCAACACCAATGACACTTGGAGCTATTCATTCGGCAGGCAACAGTGGCAACGGCTGGATTTACCGGCAGCGCCGGCAGCCAGAAATGGAATGATGGGGGCGTACATTGATACGGACCGCTATGTGGTTTTTGGTGGTACAGGCGCAGCCTTATACAACGACGTCTGGGAGCTGCGCCGAGCCGAGAGCGCCCCGGCCGCGCAGGCCCATTTCGCGCAGTTTGCAAACGGCGAGGGGTGGAGCTCCGCCTTTGTGCTGACCAATCCCTCGGCAACAACAGTGGCAGCGGGCTCGCTCAGCTACTTCGATGATCAGGGGCGGCCTCATTTGATTTCCACTGGTGGGCAGACTCCCGCCGCGAGCACGCCATTTGTGATTCAGCCCCTCGGCAACGTCACCATCTCCACCAACGGAATCGGACCGCTGCTGGCCGGTTGGGCGCGTGTCAGTTGCAACGTTCCTGTCTCCGGCGTCATTAAGTTTACCGCCCCTGGCCTTGGAATCACTGGCGTCGGCGCCAGTGCTGCTCTTTCTAGATTCATCGTGCCGGTCACGCGCAGTGTGGCGGGTGGCAGCAGCACCGGTCTGGCTGTGGCAGCAGTGGCAGCACCGGTTACGCTGAACATGTCGCTGCGAAATCGTGACGGCGAGCCGATCGCCGGGGCGCAGATTAGTGTCGATCTTCCCAGCGGCGGGCACCTGTCACGCTTTGTCGAGGAGCTCTTCGGCGCTGCTGACACGTCGGAGTTTGATGGCACGCTGGTTGTCAGTGTCGCTGGCGGCGATGTGGTTGCCACGGCCATCCAGTTGGGACGCCGTCCCGGCGATTTCACGACGCTGCCGGTCGCCGCACTACGCCAGTAATCGCCCTCTGGCCGGCGACGTCGTGGGAGCGCACGCCTCTTGCGTGCATCTGCCGTATCCAGGCCGGCC
Source organism: Acidobacteriota bacterium (assembly GCA_051001345.1). Classification (GTDB taxonomy): domain Bacteria; phylum Acidobacteriota; class UBA6911; order JACQSX01; family JBPCNK01; genus JBPCNK01. The sequence goes on from JBPCNK010000220.1 coordinate 3,687, forward strand.
TGCACCCGCACGATGACAGCCACGAGCACGTGCACGAGCACGACCACGAGAGAACGATCACGACTCTGACCCCTGAAGCCTGACCCCTGACCCCCGACCCCTGACCCCTGCCTCCTGCCTCCTGCCTCCTGCCTCCTGCAAGATAATGCGACAAAGTATCGACAATCTATCCAGCTCCCACCAACGATAAGTTCGTAATTAGCTGCGGCCACTACCGAATCTTGTTTGGAGCGGGCTTTGCCTTGCAAGGGGAGGAGATAAAACCTTATGACCCCCGAAAAGGCAAGGGAACGGACTCAGACTCGTTGGCCGCGGCCTCACGTTTACTGGCTCAGCCGCTCGATCATCTGTTTTGTGATCGTAACGTCTATGGGCACGCTGTTTCTGCAGCCGGCCAATCTCTTCTTGTACGTGTTGGACGTGTTGCTTCGCAGCTACCTGATTTTTGTTGGAACGGTGATGTCCCATGAAGGCACCCACGGTCATTTGGGCCGCACCAAATATGCAAACCTATGGTGGGGACGCCTCGCCCTGGCGCCGAGCTTGGTGCCGTATACAAATTTCCGCAGGACACATCGACTGCACCACGCCTATACCAACGTCCCGGATATGGATCCAGATCACTTCATGAACGCCCGCCACGTTCTGGAGCTGCCACTGCGTGCCGTGGCAATGCCGCACCAGTGGTTCTTCTGGCTGTGGAAGCGCGGCCGGATCAGACTGGAGGATCTGGTCGAGCTGGCATTGAACTACGCCGGATTACTTGCGATCTGGCTCGTCATGTTTTGGTTCATCGGCGCTGCACGGCTGTTCTGGGGAGTGGTCCCTGCGCTGATTGCGGTCTCGCTGATGCTGTGGTACCCGTTTGCTTTCAAGACTCACGAGGGGTTTTCGACCGGATCGGCCGAGGAGCGTTCGCATAACTATTATGGCCGATTCATGTATTGGTTTTCGCTGGGACTGTCGGTGCATCGCGCCCATCACATGTATCCCCAACTCAACTGGATTGAGCTGAAGAATTACGTCGAACAGGCTCCTGACTCGACCACTTGGCGGCTGCTGCCCGGGCGAGACATTCAGCCCGATTCTGTGAGAACGTGACCCCACAATCGGCGCACCACCCGCTTACGCTGCTGGATCAGGTCTTTTCGGTGATGGACAGCCCAACTCGTCCGCAGGACTTTGGGTTGGTGCTTCACCTCAAGAAGGCCCTTGCGACAGAAGCTCTATGCCTTGGAGCCGCAAGCGCCAGAAGGCGATATCCTGTCACCGGGTGTCGCATCCACGGGAAACAGTGGGTCCGGCCAGCCGACCCGTCCAGTGGGGTACGGATCGTCAAGGCGTCTTGCGGCGCCGCCGCTGTCGCAGCGATGGAAGAGTTCATCGATAGTCCCTTGGATCTGCGCCTTGGGTTGCCCGTGCAGCAACTGTTAGTCGCCGGCGGTCCCGACGATCCTGTGAAACTGATTACGCGCTTTCATCACGCAGCCAGCGACGGATTGAGCGCAGCGATGTGGTTAAGCCACCAGTTAGCCGTTGCATGGGGCTTGGAGGAACCGGCCGCCAGGGACCATCCGTTTCAGACACTTCCTTTATTGGAGCGCCGTCGGACGACCGAACCGAGGCGCCTCAATCGGCCTGGCCGCTCCGCGCGTTTGCAGAGTTCCACTGCGGAAGCTTCCCGGGCTCGGCGCTGGTACACCATTGAGCTGCCGGCCAGCGATTTACGCAAGCGTGCTCGCAGCAAGGAAGGTTTCTCCTATAACGATTTGCTGATTACGTGCTCTCTGGAGGTGTTTCGGCGTTGGATCAGCGGACATAACGGCGGCAACATTCAGAAAGTTGCCATTTGGCTACCCGTCAATATCCGAAGGCATCCGCTTGTAGGTTTCGGCAACGGCAGCAGCCGAATACGCGTTTACCCCAGCTACGCAGCAGGCGCCGCCCTGCTCGATAAGTGCCGAGAAATCCACCGCCAAATCGCCTCGTCTGTGCGCCACGGAGGGTGGAGGGTCCCGCGCAGCCATCCGCTGCAACGCCTGCCCGAGTGGTTGATGACTCGGCTTATCCGGGGCTATCTCAATCGGCCGTGGGTGGACGTCGGAACCGCCGTCTTCTCGCACGTCGAAAGGTGGAAGGGGCGGTTTGGCAAACTCTTTGAGGACATCGAACGGATCGAATGCATTGGTCAGTTGCACGCCAGCCACTCTGTTGCCATCAACGGCATGACCCATGGTGATCAAACCTCGCTTACTTTCACATACGATCCCGCTTTGTTATCGCCAGGTGAATTGAAGGAATTGGTGGACATGTATCAGAAGCAGATCGCCATCGCCTCACGAGAACTGCAATGAGAGCTTGCATCAATGATTGCGTGCGCTGGTTGATTGGCCATGGGATCGCGGGGCTGGGCCTGCTGGCAGAGATCCTCCAGCGAATCCAGTTGGGTTCTTTCTTTCGGCGCCAGGAGCAGCTCCGCGCCAGGTATCAAGTAGTCCCTGATATGCCTGTCCTGCCTTTTGGTCCGGTGCTTGAGCGGCTCCTGAGAGACTCCACATCGCAGACGAATCAAAAAAGCCACAGGCCTGGCGGCCGGCGCCACGCGGTGACGTCCGGTTCAACCTCTTCGCCGAAAATCATTCCTGTTTCGAGAAAACGTCTGCGTGCAATGAAGCTGACCTACAGCCGCTTCTTTGCCAGCTGCTGTCGTGTCTGGTCCGTCCGGCGAAAGAGTCTGTACATATTCGCGCCGCTCTGCGGCGACGACTCGCTAACTTCTTTGCTGCTTGAAGAGACGCGATTGCCCTCCTATCTCGTCACGCTCCAGGCGCCCTATCGAGTGCAGTGCGATTCAACCGTGCAGTTTCTGGCGACTACCTATGGCGCGACGGCTTTGCGAGTCTGGCTGCTGGCCATCGCCAATCCCGGCGTGCTCTATGCTACAAATCCTTCTACGCTTTCCACGTTTCTGGATGACCTGAACTCCGATTGGCAACGAAGCACCCGGTTGGTTAAGGACTTTTGTTCGCAGTCTCTGACCGTGGATGTCGAAAGGATTGTGCGGCGTCTTGATTCGCGGGGCAGTCAACGGCGGCTGCGACAAATTGCGGAGAGCCGCCAGCCGATCCCTTTGCAGGTGTGGGCTCCCGGCGTTGAGGCATGCATGTGTTGGACGGGCGGCTACGTCCAGCCCTTCATCGATCGCCTCAGACATTACCTCCCTGCTGAACGCTACCGGCTGCTCCCGATGTATTCAATGTCTACGGAGACAATTGAGACCGTTGGCCATGTTCACCGCGGCACGATGGCGTTTCTTCCGCTGGCCGGCGGCGTGCTCTACGAATTCATCGAGGAGGGCGCCGAGGATCGCCCTGAAAATCTGCAGGGAGCCGGTCAACTGAAAACCGGACGGTGCTATGCCATGGTTATCAGTGATGCCTTCGGATTGCGCCGCTATCAGACCGGCGATCTGTTTTTGTGCGCGGGAGACGTACAGGGCTTGCCCGATCTGCGTTTTCTGCGCCGCCGCGACCTTGAGTACTCGTTTACCGGGGAAAAAATTACGGCGGAGCAAGTGCTGGCGGTTTTCAAACGACTCCGCCAGGAAAATCCCTGGATGCGGGCCGACGATTTCCTGACCTGTGTCCCCTCGCAGCCTGCCGGCGAGCCGGTTCCGCACTACAAGATCGTCCTGATCGGCCCATCGGACAAGATCGCCGAGCCCTGCGCTGAACCGCTGGCCAGCCGCTGTGACACGTTCCTGGCTGAGCTGAATTGCGAGTACGAGAGCAAACGCAAGGGAGGAAGGCTCGGCCCCGTTCGTTTTGTTTGCAAATCGGCGGCTGGCTTCTTCGAAGAGGTCGGCCGAGAGGCGACTGCCAACAGTGGCCTGGATGGACAGTTCAAACTGATGCCGCTGTACCGCCGGACCTGGGAAGCCCAGCGGACGACATCGGAGGCTTCGGGAACTAGTGGGCTGTAACATCTGAATTGATACCAACAACATTGATCCTGGTGACGCTCTGCGGTGCAGTGAAAAGCGGCTTCACCACAGAGACACAGAGGACACAGAGAAAACACAGAGAAGAACTTCGTACCAACGACCGGCTGTCTGTAGTTCTAAGTATGCACGAACTTACAGTGACAGTCCTCGGTGCTGCGATCGAAGTTCATAAGACTCGTGAGCCCGCTTTTCTCTGTGTCCCTCTGTGTCCTCTGTGTCTCTGTGGTGAAGCCGGTCAAAAATCGGCCCCTGTTTTCCCATAGGCCCCCGCGGAGGCGGACCAATGTTGTTGCTACCAATTCGGATGTTACAGGCCACTAGCGAGGCGGCATTTGATTGTGCGGTGACCAATTACAAAGGACGAAGTACAAAGGACAAAGGACGCCCCACGTGAAGGAGCCTACAAGCCGGCGCCGGCTGCGGCGGCCACAGTCTGGAGGGTAACGACCTTGACCAGTCCCGGTGTGTGCAGGATGCGGCTGGCAAACGTAGTGTGGAGACTGTGGCCCGCCTTGTGAGCCCGGATGCGGCCCAGAATCGGCATCCCCGCCAGAGAAATGTCGCCGACCAGATCCAGAACTTTGTGGCGGACAAATTCATCCGGACAACGCAGTGTCCCGTTCATAACTCCCTCAGGCCCCAGGACGATGGCGTTGTCAAACGATCCGCCGCGAATTAGACCGCTGTTCCGCATGAATTCGAGTTCGTGGTAGAAACCGAACGTCCGCGCAAACGCGACATTCTGGCGAAATCCCTGGGGAGTCAGTTCGAACTCTAATCGCTGAACGCCGATGCTGCGGTGAGGAAAATCGATCGAATAGTCGACCAGAAACGCATCGGCCGGCTCAATCGAGATCCACTTGTCGCCGTCACGAACTTCCAGGCGGTCGAGCACCCGCAAATATCTTCGCTGGTCATTCTGTTCCGCGATGCCGGCTTCTTCAATGAGTTCTACAAACGGTTGAGCACTGCCGTCCATGATCGGGATTTCCAGCGAGTCCAGATCGATGTAGGCGTTGTCGACTCCCATGGCATACAGCGCCGCCAGCACGTGCTCGACGGTCGAAATCATCACGCCCTGCCGCATCAGGGTCGTGCAGTAACTGACGCGCGTGACGTATTTCTTGGTTGCTTCGATTTCGAACTGTTGAAGATCGACGCGGCGGAACCGCAGCCCCGTGTTGATCGGAGCCGGACTGAGCGAGAGACTTACCTGACAACCCGTATGCAAACCGATTCCGGCGACGGTGCGGGAGCGGCGCGAAAGCGTCGACTGGTTTTCCGGAAGTCCATTTTGGTTGAACATTTCGGCCTGCCTTGTTCGTTACGCAACCGGGGTGCCAGTTTCGGAGCCCAGCGTCAGAGCGGTCCAAGTCTTTGTGTTTGCAGGCTGTTAGTTTGACCTTGAGCTGTACTCAGAATTACGGGCTGTCTCAATTCTTCCAAGAAAGACAGTTTTCTTTGCCGTTTTTGCCAAAGCAAGCGCCGCAAAGGCGCGGTCTTATATCCGGCCCGGGGAGCTGGAAAAATTTATTATTTACAAGGACTTAGCTGCAAGGCTACAGAAGTTGACAAGCCCACTTAAATCGATATAATGACGCAATTATTCGAGAAGGGGTTTTGTTTGTCTTCGAGTGGCCGCACTGGGCTATGGAGCCTAAGGGGAACTTGCGCCTAGCACTTCGCTTTCACCTATGATGAACCCATTTGGCCCCAGCGGGACTCCGCTTGAGAAGTTTACCCAGACCGGCAATCTTTCCTATCTGTACGAAAGCACTCCGTTCGACACGGCCATTGTCACTGCCTACTTTATTGTCCTTACGATCCTGGCCCTGTACGGCGTCCATCGCTACCAGATGGTTTATCTGTACTACAAATACAAGAAGAACTTGCCGAAACCACTGGGCCGGCTCGAGCAACTTCCGTCGGTGACTGTCCAGTTGCCGATCTACAACGAAATGTACGTTGCCGAACGGCTGATCGAATCGGTTTGCGCGCTCAATTATCCGCGCGAGTTGCTGGAAATTCAGGTCCTGGACGACAGCACCGATGAGACCTGCCGCGTAGCCTCATCCTGCGTGCAGCGATGGGCGGCTCGTGGCTTCGACATTCACTACATTCACCGGCCTAATCGGACGGGCTTCAAGGCCGGCGCTCTGGAAAATGGACTGAAGACTGCCCGCGGAGAGTATGTCGCTATTTTCGACGCCGACTTCATGCCGGCGCCAGAGACAATTTTGGAGACCCTTGACTACTTCTCCGACTCAAAAGTCGGAATGGTGCAGGTGCGCTGGGGTCATATCAACCGCGACTACTCCTTCCTGACACGAGTTCAGGCGATCCTGCTCGACGGCCATTTCGTCATCGAACACACGGCGCGGAACCGCTCGGGCCGCTTCTTCAATTTCAACGGTACAGCCGGCGTGTGGCGCCGCATGGCGATCGAAAGTGCCGGCGGGTGGGAACATGACACGCTGACCGAAGATCTGGATCTCAGTTATCGGGCTCAACTTCGGGGCTGGAAATTCGTCTTTCTGCAGCAGATCGTCTCACCGGCCGAAATACCCGTGGAGATGAATTCGTTCAAGTCTCAACAGAATCGCTGGGCCAAAGGGTCCATGCAGACCTGCAAGAAGCTGCTGCCGACAATCCTGCGCAGCGATCTCCATCCTCTGGTCAAACTGGAAGCCTTCTTTCACCTGAGCGCCAACGTCGCCTATCCATTGATGGTGCTGCTGTCGATCCTGCTCTTTCCGGCGCTGATTGTGCGTTACCACCAGGGCTGGTTCCAGATGGCTCTGATCGACCTGCCGCTGTTTCTAATGTCGAGTCTTTCGGTCTCTTCCTTCTATATCGCTTCGCAGAAGGAGATCTATCCGGATTGGAAGACGCGCCTCAAATACCTGCCGTTTCTGATGTCGGTTGGCATTGGCCTGGCCGTCAGCAATGCAAAGGCCGTTTTGGAAGCCGTCTTCGGAATTCAGACGAAGTTTCACCGCACACCGAAATATTCGGTCCGCAACAACAGCGCGGACGACTGGAAACAGAAGAAGTATCACGCGCGCATCGGTGTGCTGCCGTTTGTCGAAGTAGCGCTGGGACTGTACTTCACGGCGATGATTTATTATTGCTTCGACGCGGAGCTCTACGGACCCATTCCTTTCCTGGGGTTGTTCCTGGTCGGCTACTACTACACAGGACTGACGTCGCTGCTGCAGACGTTCAAACTACGCACGCAGGCCCAGGAAGCCCTGGCGCTGAGCAACGTCAAACCCGGCGCCCCCGCTGCGTAATTATCCGTCGGAAAATCAATCCCCACCAGGGTATGCAAATCCAGAGATCCACCACTCGGATGAAACTCTGAGCCTCCGCCTCCACGGGCGGCTATGGGAAAAAGTGGGGCCGATTTTTGACCTGCTTCACCACAGAGACCCAGCGCGGC
>JBPCNK010000221.1:0-5569 GCA_051001345.1 Acidobacteriota bacterium
ACTCACCCCCTTGGTCCCCCACCAAGCCCAAAAAAAAGAAAAAAACCCCTCTCCTCTTCGTTCCTTCCCCACTACACTAGCAACCAGCCTACTGGGGGCCTCTGATAAGTGCAATAATTGGGACATACTAGAGGCGAGAGTAATTAGTAGTACCCGAGCCAGTCGCCAGTCGCCAGTCGCCAGATGCCGCGGCCGGTAGACCGCGGGCCAGTGGAAACGGAGCACCAACAGTGCCGCGGCCGGAAGGCCGTGGGCCAGCAGAGTAAGAGTGGCACCGGCCGCCTGGCCGGTGCGTCCTTGGGTATTTGCGGGATGGACGCCAGGGCGAGCTCCTTTCATGATCCTTGAGCGACATCTTGCTGGCGGCGCAGAATCACGGGGCTCGAAAGGCTCCAATGAGGCCGGCCAACCTGGCGATCCATGCGCTACTCTCCGGGGCGCGCATTTCTAAACCACGTAGATCACGTGGATGTTGATATCGCGCCTGTTGTACAGTTAGGCCACAATCCCGAGGCCCTGCCACTCCCTATGGACCGATCCCGAATCCTTGCAACCATTCAAGCCGGACGCATCATCGCGATCCTGCGCGGAGATTTTCGAGGGCACGAAACGGCCATCGCCGAGGCGCTGGTCGAGACCGGAATTACAGCCCTCGAAGTCACGCTAAATTCGCCGGGCGCCGCCGGGTCGATCGAGCTTCTAGCCGCTCGTTTCGGCCATCGCATGGCTGTGGGCGCCGGCACCGTCCTGGATTGCGCCGGAGTCGAACAAGCCGCCGGGGCCGGCGCTCAATTCATCGTCTCGCCCAATCGCGATGCCAGCGTCATCGAGGCCTCGCGCCGGCATGAACTGATTTCGATTCCAGGCTGCTTTACACCGTCTGAAGTCGTCGAGGCGCTGGCGGCCGGCGCCGATGCCGTCAAGATCTTTCCGGCCTCGTGCATTGAGCCATCCTACATTGGCGCCATTCTCGGACCGCTTCCCGAGACCCGCCTGGTTCCCACCGGCGGCGTTACACCCGAACGGGTTACGCACTTTCTGAAAGCCGGCGCCTGGGCCGTCGGCTCGGGTTCCGATCTGATCGGATCGGATGTTCTGCAACCGGGAGGACTAGAACGCCTGCGGAAACGTGCCGCAGTGTATGCGGGCTGCGCCGCCGGGATAACAGCATCGAAATCATGAAAGACCTCGGTGCGCCGCTCGTGTGCGTCGATCTTGGAACGACCACCACACGAGTCTGGCTTGTGGCCGGCGACACAATCGCCGCGCGCACTCAGGCTCCCGTCGGAGTCCGCGACACGGCTCGAGAGGGTTCCCCGTCGCGACTGCGCACGACATTGAAGGAGCTCGTGGCCACAGTACGGCTCCAGGCGCCACAACTGCATGCGTGTTGTGTCGCGGGCGCCGGCATGATCACCTCTCCGCTCGGGCTGGCCGAAGTTCCTCACGTCGATGCTCCAGCCGGGTCGTCGGATCTTGCCGCATCGGTTCGACTGCTTCGCGACCCGGACATTACCGACCTTCCGATTGTTCTCATTCCGGGCGTCCGCTCCGGCCCCGCTTGCTGCCTGCCCGGCCAGATTGGCGGCACCGACGTCATGCGCGGCGAAGAAACACTCGCGGTCGGATTGCTCGAAAAAAAATCGCTGCTGCCGGGCGCGACGCTTCTCAATCTGGGGTCCCACTGGAAGGCGCTGCGCGTTGATCGGGCCGGCCGCGTCGCCGGCAGCCTCACCTCCCTGTCGGGCGAACTGATTCACGCCGCCCAAACTCAAACAATTTTGTCCAGCTCGATTCCGCGCGAGCGCGTAGAAACCATCGAGCCCGAGTGGCTCCAAACCGGTATGCGCGAAGCCCGGTCCTCGGGTTTGCCCCGAGCCCTGTTCTGTGTTCGGCTGCTCGAACAGCGCGTGGCCTGCTCGCCGCAACAGCGCCTCTCGTTTCTGATTGGTGCGTTTCTGGCTGTTGATTTGGACGGCTGGAATTCGCGCGGGTGGCTTTCTGCAGACCAGGCTTTGGTCATCTGCGGCGCCGGCGGAGTCGCCGAAGCCTGGCGCCTGGCCTTGCTCGAGGTGAATTTGAAAGCAGTTGTGCTATCTGAAGCCCAGGTCCAAAGCGGGATGATTCGCGGTATTCAGGCCGTCCTGGGGCAGACCAGCGCCTTATGACGCCACTTTTGGCACAAGAGCTGGTCTGCCCGTTTATCCAACTGTGATCCGAATCACCGTGGGGCCCAGGGAGACAGACCTATAGTGCTACCATCTCGGAAGGCGAAAGCAGTACCCCTGCCAATGCTGGCCGATATTTCAGCCTACTTTTGAATCCGTTGCCGCCAGGAGGCAAGATTTCCACCATGCAGACGACTCGACGGTGTGAGAGACACTCGGAACGCGGGGCGGCGCTCATCTTCGTCCTCATCAGCCTTATGGTCCTGACGATGATCGGAATAGGCTTTACATTCCAGTCCCTCACGGATTATCGCATCAGCGAAAACTTCGTCAGCCGCCAGGAAGCTCTGGCGATAGCCGAGGCTGGAATGGCCATCACGCGCCAGCAGATCCAGCGTGGCGACTTTTCGGCGCTGCTTGCGCAGCAAGGCACTGTTCCTGCCTACATCGCCGGTGATGTACCGGCGGCCGGCAGCCTCGCTTCTCGAAATCCCATTTCCACACGGGCGGCAAGAAACGTCAATTTTTCAGCGCCGCCGACACCGGCTGCCTACTACCAGGTCAATGGGCTTTTGACGCCCCCAACAGGGCAATCCTACTTTCAGGGCCGTTACTTCGCAAAGATCAGCAACAACAACTTTGGCGCCCCTGGCACGCTGTTCGGCCTGGACACCAGTTCAACGGTCGACACCGATTTTCGCGTCCTGGTGCGGGTCACCGGTATCCGCCCCACCGCCGGTGAAGAGAGCGTCGACGGCCGTTCGAACCTGAAGAGTTCCGTGGCGGTCGTGGAAGCCATGTTCAAACGCAACACCACGCTTCTTTTGCAGAGCCCTCTGGTGATCAACGCGCCGGTTGTGACGCAGAACTTCAATGGTAACTCGTTTTTCATCGACGGTTTCAGCCACAACGGCATGACGCGCGCCGAGATCACTTCCAATCACACGGAGAACGGGGGCGGCGCCGCACCGGGCATCGCCACCGTGCACGACAGTATCGCGACTGGCGACGGATTACCGGCAGCCGAAACCCTTTACGCGGCCCTGGGCGGAAATAAGAGCAACAACGTGATTGGCGCAACCGGCATTCACAATGACAATCAGCCATCGGTCAACGACATCACCAACACGCTGCGGACCAGCACTGATCCCGACCAGGCCAAGCTGCTCAACCCCAACTTCGTGGGGAATCTGGTGGGGAAAGTCCGTAATTTCGCCGACAACTACTATTCTTCCTCGCAGAGCTTCAGTGGAAGCGGCGTGAGCCTCGGAACTGTTGCCTCCCCTAAGATCACTTATGTCAACGGAGACCTCTCGATGACCGGCGGCGGCAGCGGCGCCGGGCTTCTGGTTGTGAAAGGTGCGTTGGAACTCGGTGGATCCTTCGCGTGGGACGGCTTGATTTTTGTGGTCGGTGAAGGCAAGCTCCGCATTCACGGGGCCAATCTGGGGATCATCGGCGGAGTCTACGTTCAGAACTTGACAGAGACCACACCCGGTCAGTTTGTGAGCGGCCCGGCCGACATCGAGTTTAGCGGCAACAGCAACTTCTACTACAGCAGCGACATGATCCGCATGGGGCTGGGCCTGTTGCCTCTGCAGATGCTGGAGTGGCGCGAAATCTCATCGGACGCGCCCTAGTCGCCAGTCGCGAGTCGCGAGCAGTCGCGACTCGCCAGTCGCCAGACCGTAATCCGCAACAATCCGCAATTCTACAATCCGCAATAAATCCGCAATCCGAAATCCGCAATCCGCAATTCAATCCCCGATCCCCAATCCCCAATCCCCAATCGTACGGTTCCAGTACAAATGACCGCGTATAATCCCTTCCATGCCGGCGAAGATTCTAATTGTCGACGACGAGCCCTCTATTTGCCGGGTCCTGTCGTTGCACCTGAAGGCCGCAGGGCACGCGTGCGCGACGGCCAATCGGGCGGACCGCGCCTTCGAGTTGCTGCAGGCGGAACCCTTCAGCCTGCTTATTTCCGACATCAACATGCCGGGGATGTCCGGAATGGCGCTGCTGGAGCTTGCCCGGCAACACTTCCCCGATCTGGCTGTGATCATGGCAACTGCCATCGACGACCGCGCTACCGCCGTCAAAGCGATGCAACTCGGTGCGTACGCGTACCTGGTCAAACCCTTTGATCTGGATGAAGTCACCATCAACGTAGCTCAGGCGCTGGAGCGGCAGCGGCTGCTCCTCGAGAGCCGGCAGTACCAGGTGCGCCTCGAAGAAGAAGTTCGCGATCGCACCGCCGACGTACGCCGGCGCGAAGAAGAACTGGCGCTGCGGCTGGTGGCCGCAGCCGACTATCGTGACCAGGATACTGGAGCGCACATTCGCCGCATAGGGCTCTACTCAGCCGTGCTGGCTGCTGTGCTCGGCTGGGAGCAATCCGCCGTCGACGATTTGAGAATTGCCGCGCCCATGCACGACCTTGGAAAAATCGGAGTTCCTGACAGCATTCTCCTCAAGCCGGGGCCGTTGACTGCGGCGGAGTTTGAAGTCATGAAACTCCACACCGAAATCGGCGCCGGAATCCTCAGCGGATCGGATATAGGGCTGATCGTGATGGCGCGCGATATCGCGTTGTCTCACCACGAACGCTGGGACGGCTCCGGTTATCCGCATGGATTGGCCGGCGAAACCATTCCGGAGGCAGCGCGCATCGTGACCATCGCCGACGCCTACGATGCGATGGTGCACTCGCGGATCTACAAACTCGCGGTGGACGAGCAGGAGGCCCTCGGCACCATGGTTTCCGAGCGTGGGCGGCACTTCGATCCCAGGATGTTTGATTGCTTTTTGACCGTCGTCGATCAATTCCGCGAGATTCGCCACAATTGGGCGACATTCGACGGCGCGGCGCAGTGAAAATCGGCCAGTTATTCCATAGCCGCCCGCGGAGACGGGTGGCTGTGGGAAAACTGGGGCCGGTTTCCTGACCGGCTTCACCACAGAGACCCAGCGCGGCATAGCCGCAACCGTATGCCGTATGCCGTATGCCGCAGGCCGGCGACGGAGAACCAACAGAGCCGCGACCGGAAGGGAGCGGGCCGGCAGACAGGAGACGGGATCGAAAATCTTGCTGAAATAACAAGATTTCGCCACTAGGCAATACAGAGGACACAGAGGAACACAGAGAAAAGCTGGCTTACGAGACTTATGAGCTTCGATCGCAGCACTAATGACTGCCTCAGTGAGTTCGTTGAGATGCGGACGGCCGGCCGTTTTGTACGAAGTTTTTCTCTGTGTTTTCTCTGTGTCCTCTGTGTCTCTGCTATGAAAATAACCTAGGCAGCCTCTTCGATTGTGACCTTCAGGCCAAGTGACTCGAGTCTACGAACAAGTTTATTCTTCAGAAACTTGCGATTGAGACGATCGAAGTAGTCGACCCC
>JBPCNK010000222.1:0-4872 GCA_051001345.1 Acidobacteriota bacterium
AGCTATGCAGTTAATCCGTTTAATCCGTGTTAATCCGATTAATCCGCGTTAACTGATCATGCTCTTAGGCGGCAAGCAAGACATCGCTTGCAAAAATTATTGGAACGAAGTTCGCCATGAATTATCAACAAGTCATCCGAGTTTCAGATCTGCGATCTTTTGTTTGAAGCCTCGCGTCAAGAACAGCAGGTAGAAGAAGCCCAGCGCCATCCATAGTCCACCCAGCATCAGAGCGAAACGGGAAAGATGCAGCCAGATATAAAAGCAGATCGCAAAGCCGAGAGCCGGAATGAGCAGGCTGGACAACCACGTGGCGCCGGCCGCCTGGCCGGTGCGGCGCAGCCAGTAGTGCCTTATGACACACAGGTTGACCGACATGAACCCGATGAAAGCCCCGAAATTGACCAGCTCGGCGGCCTCGGTATATTTCAGAATCAGCGCGCCTGCCAAATGGATGGCGCCCATCAGCAGCACGCTGTAAATCGGCGTGCCCAGCTTGGGGTGAACGTAGCCGAAGATCCGGTAAGGTAGCAACCGGTCGCGTCCCATGCCGCACAGCAGACGCGAAGCGCTGGCCTGTCCCGTGACAGCGCTGGCCACGCCGGCCACGAATAGGACAAACGACAGGAAGTAGAAGAGCGCGCTGCCGCCCACCAGCCTGCCCACATCCATAAACGCCGTCTCGACCGGCGAAAAAGTAGTGTAGTCGGGCCAGACCATCGTGGCCAGATAGCTCTGCAGAACGAAGAGGCCGCCGGCGATAAAGCAGACCAGTATGGTCGCGCGCCCGATGTCTCGGCGGGGATTTTTGGCGTCTTCCGCCAATGTGCTCACGCCGTCGAAGCCGATAAAAGAGAGAACGGCCAGCGAGGTCGCGCTCATGGTTGTCTGGAAAGAAAAGGTCTGCGGGTTGAAAAACGGCTTGGTGGACAACAGCGCGCCTTCGCCCGTACCTCCCCACAGCGCCCGGATCGCGACCAGAATGAACCATGCAAGCGAGGCGCCCATAATCGCGTTCATTGCATAGTTGGCGCGTGCTGTGACTTGAATCCCGCGCAGGTTGATGGCGGTAATTGCGCCGGCTGTTGCGACAGCCCACAGTGGATAGGGAATCCCGGGCAGAATCTTGTTGGCGGTAAGGCCGACAAAAATGACGCTGAGCATCGGGATCAGGATGTAGTCGAGCACCATCGACCACCCGGCAAAGAAACCCACGGTCGGATTGAGCGCTCGGGAGGCGTAGACATAAGTCGAACCCGCCTCGGGAAACGCCGCCGCCATGCGTCCGTAGCTGATCGCCGTAAAACTCATGGCAACCATCGCGATCAGATAAACGAGCGCCAGGTGGCCTTGTGACTTGACCGTGGCGATGCCGTACATCGAATAGGGCGCCGTCGGCCCGACAAAGGCAAGTCCGAACAGCACCAAGTCTCGCAGTGACAGCACGCGTTTGAAACCGTGCTCGGTGCCGTGATCGTTCATTTTCACAACCGAGACCGACCGATGCAGGCTTCAGGCTCCAGGCAATTGCGGATTGCGAATTGCGGATTGCGAATTGATTGCGGATTGAACGACACCGCAGTGCCTTCCAACCCGCACTCCCTGGAGCCTGAAGCCTGAAGCCTGACCGCTGAAGCCTGACCCCTGCTTTTCTCAATTCACGCCGCACCAGCGGCAAACAAAACGCGCCAGGACTTCCACGGTCGTCAGGGCCGAATTGAGATCGACCCATTCGTCGGGTGCATGCGTGTTGCCGCCGCGCGGTCCGAACAGGACGGCCGGCGTGTTGAAGTGCTGGTGGAAAACAAACATATCGCACGGCCCGCCGATGCCGCGGATCGGGGGCTCGACGCCGGTGACTTCCTGGAAAGTTTCAGAGAGCCCAACCACCAGCTCGTGCCGGCCGTCTATGGACGAGCCAGGCAGCCAGGCGATCGGAAAACTTACCTCCGGCTTGACGGGAAACAGTTCGGGACGAGCTGAGACGATTTCATCGAACCACTGGAAGAACTCACGATCGATCTCTTCCTTTTTTTCTCCCGGCATCAACTGCCAGTACAGTTCAATCTTGCAGCTGGCGGGTACGGTGATGGGTTCTTTGGTTCCCCAGCCTCCGCTGAAAACTTTGGTGACCCAGACCGGTACCGGATCGCTGCTGCCGGCATACAGAGCGTGAACGGGAGCGGACGCTCTGCGGCGCCGGGCGAACTCTTCGACCTGGCCGAGCACATAGTGCAACTGCTCGGTGACGCGCACCGGTTGTGCGCCCTCCGACAGAATACCGCCCGGATGACTTCGCAGCGTGATATGTGCCGTGCGCCCGCCCATCTGAGCGGGGCAAATGGCCTGCTGGCTCGGTTCGCAGACGATCGCCGCATCGGCGTTGTGGCCGCGCAGGCGCGCCGCTAGTGTTCCGTTGACGCCGCCGAACTCCTCGTCGACGACCGTCTCAACCAGCAGATCGCCGCGCAGTCGCACTCCTGCTTCTTTGAGAACCTCCAATGTGACAAGGATTGCGCCAATTCCACCCTTCATGTCGTTCGATCCCAGCCCGTAGAGACGGTTCCCCTCGACAATGGCGCCGAAAGGATCCCGGATCCAGGGTTCCGATCCGATCGGCACTGTGTCTACATGACCGGAAAGGAGCAGCGATTTGCCTCCGCCGCTGCCCGGCCACACGGCGGCGACATTGGGCCGGTTCGTGTAATCGCGATTGGTTCTGAAAGCGGAATGGTTGGCCAGCCGCGCGACGTCCGGCAGATCATACAGCTCGGCTTTCAGCCCCAACTGCTCCAGACGTTCATGGACGTAATGCTGGCACTTGAGCTCGGCGCCGACCGGCGCCGTGTTTTGAGAGGGAATTTGGACAAGTTCGCCGATGGTCTGGACCAGGCGATTTCGCAAGCGCGCCGCCGCGGCAGACAATTGCTGGTCAAGCCGCTCCAGTTCGGCGGCCGGCTTTTTGCTCGGCATGGGAGTCCTCTCGAAAGGGCTGGTTGATGTCGAACGGAAAGCAATGTAACCACGTCGACGATCAATGTCAAATCCAAACCCGAAGAGCCATCGTCGCCAGCCAGAGGCGTCGATTTGCCCATAACTGCGCCCCATTCAACTGATTATCAAACCGCCTTTTCTTGTTGACACGGTTCGAGACCGTGAGTTAAATTCTGCGCGACATCAACCAACTTGGTCGGATATTTCATGGGTGAAATCATGTCACTTCGCGACGATTTTCGATCACCCCTTCGATCAGCCGGCCCGCTCCCTTACGGTCGCGGCTCTGTTGGCGCTCCGTCGTCGCAATGAAGAAAATTGATATTCATAACGCGGGCCGGGCCACGCACCAGGCCTTGCGTGACCTCAATGAGATTCTCGTGCTCAATGTCGTGCGCGAACGCCAGCCCATTTCCCGTATCGACATCGCCGATTGGACCGGTCTGGAAGGAAGCACGGTCTCCAAAATCGTGTCGCGGCTATTGGAGAATGAATTCGTCTACGAGGAGGGAGTCGCGGCAGCCTCGCCGAGCGGCGGTCGCAAAAAACGATTTCTTCACCTCAACCCCAACAAGGCCTACGCCGTTGGCGTCGACCTCGGATTGCAACAGAGCACAGTCGCTCTGGCCGATTTCAGAGGAAAGATTCTGCGCTCGGCTTCGGTACGCAATGACCCCGATCCGAAACGGACAGTGGATGCGCTCGCCAAAGGCATAAAAAAAATGCTGCAGTTCAGTCCGCTCAAAGATCGAGTTGAGGGAATCGGGGTCAGCCTGATCGGTCTGGTCGATCCCAGCGAAGGCAGGGTGCGGGCCGCTGAAAGTCTCAATTGGGGCGATGACGTGCCGTTTGGATCGATGCTGACAAAGGCGCTGAATCTGGACCTGCCGCTCTACTTTGAAAACGGCGCTCGACTAGCGGCGCTGGCCGAGATTTGGTTTGGCAAGCACACCGCCCGCCAGCCGCAGGATCTCATTTTTCTGGATATCGGAGAAGGGATCGGCGCCGGGATTGTCATCAGGGGACAGTTGTATCACGGCTCTCTAAATGGAGCCGGCGAGTTCGGACATATCTCGCTTGATCCCGCAGGACCGGCCTGTTCTTGTGGAGGGCGCGGGTGCCTGGAAGTGTTTGCCTCGGATCGGGCAACCGCCGAGCGCTATCGCGAACTGTGCCGCGCCGATGGTTTGCCGGAGGCAGTAGGTGAAGTCTCCATGGAAGAATTGGTTTCCCGCGGCTTGAAGGGCGATCCCAGGGCGATTGAGGCGCTGCGGCAGACAGCCCGGTACCTGGGCCGCGGCTTGACCCCGGTTGTCTACTCGGTCAACCCCGGAGTGATTGTTCTCGGAGGCGTGATCACCAAAGCCTGGGACATCATTTACCCGGAGATCCGTCGCGAGCTGACTTCCCAGGTCAATCGCTTTTTTGGAAGTAACGTTGCGATCATTTCCTCCACACTGGAATACAAACCCAGTCTGGTGGGAGCCATCGCTTTGGTATTGTCGCGAGCGTTTTCCGTTCCGAGTCTCGGCTGGTCTGAAAAAAAGTCGCCAGTCGCCAGTCGCCGGATGGACGGGCAACATGGTGGGATGCGCCACGCTGACAGTGCCGCGCCAACAGAGCCCCGACCAACAGAGCCGCGACCGTAAGGAAGCGGGCCGGTAGAATGAAAACGTTATTGAATTCTTCGTGAATATTACAAGGTTTCGCCGAATTGATAACTCGACGGCTCCAGGCTTCAGGCTCAAGGGAATTGCGGATTGATTGCAGATTGACCGACACTGCAGTGACTTTCCAATTCGCATTGCCTGAAGCATGGAGCCTGGAGCCTGAACCCGGATCGAATATGGAGGTGAGAGAAATGAGGGCCCTTACATT
>JBPCNK010000223.1:0-6263 GCA_051001345.1 Acidobacteriota bacterium
AGGTCGAGCCTGAGGGCTAGTCGCGATTCGCGGGTCGCGAGTCGCGAGCTTCCAGGTTCTTACTCGCGACTCGTGACTGATTAGAATTCCTCGTCTTCCCGCAATTCCGTTTTCCAATCCAGATTCCAACGCTTGCACAAGCCCTTGAATTTGGCAAGGAGCTGAGCCTCGTGGTCGACTTCTTCCTCGTAGAGCTGCAGGTAGATATCGTGGACTTCCGGATCGTGCTGGGTCAGTTCGCTGCGCTCGCGGTAGAAGTCGCGAGCTTCCCGTTCCCGCAGGATCGCCTCCCGCAACGCGCTCAGCAGCGGGTGATTGACTTCTTCGCGGCCCGGGGAACCCGAGGCCTTTTTGCCGGTGGGCGCCTTCTTCATGATCTAGAATCATAGGAAGGCTGCAAGCCGGAGTCAACCAGTCGCCAGTCGCCAGTCGCCAGCTAGTAGTGAACGGTGCCATACTGGGGGCGCCGCAGTCCAGAAAGCGGGGATCGAAAATCTTGCTCAGCCTGACACACAATCCGCGATTCCCTGAAGCCTGGAGTCTGGAGCCTGAAGCCTGGTCATGATTGTCCTGGTCGTTGTTCTTTCGATCTGTGGTTTGCTGATCTCGTCGTATTTTACCGCCGTGGCTTATCGCTGGATGCGGCCCGATTCGCCGTACGTGCCGTCGCTTTGCCGGATGGGGAGCGATACTTGCAGCCGGATTGTGGACACCCCTCGAGCACGGCTGCTGGGGGTTCCAAACTCAGTACTTGGATTTTTCTACTACGCGGCTCTGATCGGAGCCTTTGCCGGAGGCTTCTGGCGCGAGCCCGTCGTGCAGTGGATCCTGTTGGCCGCCTCGCTGGCAACGGTCGCCATGGGGGTGATTCTGACGTACTCGCTGTTTTTTGTGACACGCGTCAAATGCCCGCTGTGCCTGTTCAGCCACGCGGCCAACGTGGTCTTGTTTGTCTGTCTCTGGATCCTGTTCCGATAAAACAGCAGCCCTACTTCTTGGTGCCGATTTCAACCTCGAGCTTCTTTGTGTCTCCGCGTCCGCCGACAAAACCGCCGAAAAACAGGACCGCCGCGATGATCAAAATGATCACTACGACCAGAAGCGCGTAGATTCCACCCTTGCCGTCGTCGCCCATGGGGCCTCCTTTTTCTCGTTCGAGCCCAGTATAGCGACGAAGTGCAACTTGGCAATCGGCCCGCTGGCGGTAGTGGGAGCGTGCGCGTCTCGCGCGCATCTAGCGGTGCCCCGAGCGTAAGCGAGGCGGCCCCACTCCGCCACTTTGAATCTGTATGGCCTGTGAATGGCTGCAACCATGGCACTGCCGGCTCAAGTCTTGGCGGAAATGTTGCTGGCAACAACACGTGAAGGCAATTAGCATCTCTGCTCGGGGGCCGCTCGCTTACGTCGCCGCTATGGCGGCTCGTGGACGTGATCGTGTCATTGGATTGCCCATTGGATGGTGTGCGTGTGAAACAAATGGGCCCATACCCTTCCGGGTACGGCACTGACGATCTCCGGTCGCGGCTATCCATGGTAAGATTCCGATCTCATTTACGCGATTTCGGAGGAAAGACGATGCCGATGGAGGTCAACGCCGACCTGGATCAACTCTGCATCAACACGATTCGAACCCTGGCGATGGACGCCGTGCAGAAGGCCGATAGCGGTCATCCGGGGATGCCAATGGGAGCCGCGGCCATGGCCTATGTGCTGTGGACCCGGTTTCTGCGTCACAACCCCGCCGATCCTTCCTGGCCCAATCGCGATCGCTATGTCCAGTCGGCTGGCCACGGCTGCATGCTGCTTTACAGCCTGCTGCACCTGACCGGGTACGATCTTCCGATGGAGGAGTTGAAGAATTTTCGCCAGTGGGGAAGCCGCACGCCCGGTCATCCCGAGTATGGTCTGACCCCTGGAGTCGAGACCAGCACGGGCCCGCTTGGCCAGGGTGTCGGCAACAGCGTCGGGATGGCGATGGCCGCCCGCCACCAGGCCGCAGTTTTCAACCGTCCCGGCTTCGCAGTGGTCAACCATTTCATCTATACGATCGCCAGCGACGGTGACCTGATGGAAGGAGTCGCCTCGGAGGCCGCTTCACTGGCCGGTCATCTGCGCCTCGGCAACCTGATTTTGTTGTACGACGACAATCACATTTCCATCGAAGGCAACACGGCGCTGGCTTTCAGCGAGGATGTCGGCCTGCGCTTTGAGGCGTATGGATGGCACGTCCAGCGCATCGATGGCAACGATCTGGAGCAGGTCGATCAGGCCATCCGCAGCGCCCAGCAGGATGACCGTCCGTCGATGATCTGTGCGCGCACACACATCGGATTTGGCAGCCCCAACAAGGTGGATACGGCCGAAGCGCATGGCTCGCCGCTGGGCGAAGAGGAGACTCGGCTGACGAAGCGGAATCTGGGCTGGCCGGAGGACAAACATTTTTACGTCCCGGAAGAGGCGCAGGCTCATTTTCGCGAAGCGCTCGAGCACGGCAAGAAACAACAAGCTGAGTGGAAGTCCCTGTTCCGAAAGTACAGCGAGAAACACCCGGAGCAGGCGCGCCAGTGGAATGAGTGGCGCAAGGGACGCCTGCCGGAGGGCTGGCAGAAACTGCTGCCGGTCTTCAAGAAGGAAGATGGCGATATGGCAACGCGCCAGGCTTCCGGCAAGGTCATCAATGTGCTGGCCCCTGTTGTCACGAATTTGATCGGAGGCTCGGCCGATCTGGCGCCTTCGACCAACACGCTGATGAAATGTTCCGGAGATTTCGAGGCCGGCCAGTACCACAATCGCAACTTGCGATTCGGCGTGCGCGAGCACGCCATGGGCTCGGTTCTCAACGGCATGACGCTTTACGGCGGACTGATCTCGTACGGCGCAACCTTTCTGATCTTTTCCGATTACATGCGCCCGACGATTCGGCTTGCGGCGCTGATGGAAATCCGGCCCATTTATGTGTTCACGCACGACAGCGTCGGCCTGGGCGAAGACGGTCCGACGCATCAACCCATCGAGCATCTGCCGGCGTTGCGGGCCATTCCGCACCTGCTGCTGATTCGTCCGGCCGATCCGAACGAAACGGCGCACGCGTGGCGGGTCGCACTCGAACACCGCGGCGGACCTGTAGCCATCGCGCTGACGCGCCAGAAAGTGCCAACGCTCGACCCGTCCCAATATGGCGATGCAGCGCAGGTCGAAAAGGGCGCCTATGTTCTTTCAGAAGCCGACGGCGGCAAGCCCCGGGCGATCCTCATCGCAAGCGGCTCGGAGGTGGGCGTGGTTCTCGGCGCGAAGAAGTTGCTGGAGGCCGATGGGATTCCAACCCGCGTGGTGAGCATGCCCTGCTGGGCGCTGTTTGAGAAACAGACTCGCAAGTACCGCAACCAGGTATTGCCACCTTCGGTCAAGGCGCGTGTGGCCGTGGAAGCGGCAGCGACGCTTGGCTGGGAGCGCTGGGTGGGCAATCGCGGAGATGTGGTCGGGCTGGACCGCTTCGGCGCTTCGGCGCCAGCCAAGGATGTCATGTCGCACCTCGGCTTCACACCCGAACACGTTGCCGAACGAGCTCGCAAGCTTGTGAAGAAATAGTCGCCAGTCGCCGGTCGCCAGTCGCCAGGTCTTCCTTGTATTCTTGCCACTGGTCACTAGTGGCCTGTAACGCCTGAATTGGTATCAAAAACATTGATCCGCCTCCGCGGGTGGCAATGGGAAAACTGAGGCCGGTTTTTGACCGGCTTCACCACAGAGGCACAGAGGACACAGAGGAACACAGAGAAAAGCGGGCTTATGAGCCTTATGAACTTCGATCGCAGCACGGAGGACTGTCTCAGTAGGTTCGTTGACATGCATGCTTAGAATTACAGACAACTGGTCGTTGGTACGAAGTTTTTCTCTGTGTTTTCTCTGTGTCCTCTGTGTCTCTGTGGTGAAGCCGCTTTTCACTGCACCGCAGAGTGTCACTAGGATCAATGTTGTTGGTATCAATTCAGATGTTACAGTCCACTATCACTTGAAAGTGGAGCTTCCTTGAATCTTAATTCCGATCCCGCGGCGCTTATCGGACGGCTTTGGGCGCGCGACCCTGCACTCTGGAAACAGGAACCCGAGCACCACCGCGTCATCGCTAACCGTCTCGGCTGGCTCGATGTCGTCGAAGCAATGCGGCTGAGGTCGGCGGAGATCGAAGCCTTCGTCCGCGAAATCATCGCACACCGATTCGAGCATGTGCTGCTGCTGGGAATGGGCGGCAGCAGTCTCTGTCCCGAAGTGCTGGCCGCAATTTTTGGCTCCCAACCGGGATTTCCTTCGCTGTCGGTTCTCGATTCGACCGACCCGGACACGGTTCGTTCCCGCCGGCAGAGTCTGGACCCGGCCAAAACTCTTTTTGTGGTCTCCAGCAAATCGGGAACGACGATCGAAACGGACTGCTTCTTCCGCTTCTTCTACGACGAGGTGAAAACCATCGGAGGCGACGAGTCCGGGTCGCATTTCATCGCGATCACCGACGGCGGAACGGTTCTAGAGCAAGAGGCCAAACGGCGGCGCTTTCGCCGCTGCTTCGTCAATCCGTCGGACATCGGCGGTCGCTACTCGGCGCTGTCGTATTTCGGGCTGGTTCCGGCGGCGTTGCTTGGAATCGATCTTTCCAAGTTCTTGGCCAGAGCTGCGCAGATGCAAGAACGTTGCACAGCAAATTCCCCGTCGGACAATCCGGGTTTAGAACTGGGCGCCTTTCTGGCCGACGCTTATTGTGCCGGTCGCGACAAGCTCACGCTGCAGACTTCGCCTTCGCTCGGCGCGTTTGGAGTTTGGGTCGAACAACTCGTCGCTGAAAGCAGCGGCAAAGAGGGCAAAGGGATCGTACCGATTGAGGGAGAATCGATCAGGCCGTCGCAGGACTATGGGAAAGACCGCGTCTTCGTTTTTGTAGAACTGGAGGGTGAGGCCGACCGAAACGCACAGCAAACCAGCAAGCAGGAACTTGCTCGCGACGGTCATCCTGTCCTGACGCTGCGCTTCGGTGACCGATACGATCTTGCAGGAGAATTCTTTCGCTGGGAATTTGCGACGGCGGTGGCTTGCGCCGTTTTGGGCGTCAATGCATTCGACGAGCCCAACGTCAAGGAGAGCAAAGACAACACCTCGCGGTTGCTCGGCGAGTTTGAGAAGACAGGTCGTGTACCGCAACCGCCGCTGACAAAGACGGATAGCATCGTCAAAAGCCACTTGAGCGAGGCCGGAGCTGGAGATTACATCGCCGTGCTGGCGTGGCTGGAACCTTCGACCCGGAATCGTGACCTGCTCGAAAAAATCCGCCGGCAGATCGGCCGGAGATGCGGTGTGGCAACGACGCTCGGCTATGGACCGCGTTATCTACACTCAACCGGTCAGCTTCACAAAGGCGGCGGCGCCAACGGAGTCTTTCTGCAACTGAGTGCGTCCGAGCATAACGATTTGCCGATCCCGGATATGCCCTATTCGTTTGGCACGTTAAAACTGGCCCAATCCTGCGGCGATCTGCAGGCGCTCGAAGCCCACAAACGCCGCGTCCTGCGGATCGACCTCGGCAGCGATCCCGAAGCGGGGCTTCAAAAATTGTTGGACTTACTTTAAAGTCGCCAGTCGCCAGTTACTGTCGGCTGGCGACTATCTGGCGACTGGCGACCGGCGACTGGCGACTGCTCATGACGATCATCGGAACAAACCTACAACGCAAAGAAGGAGCCGACAAAGTCACCGGCCGCGCCGTTTACGTCGACGATCTGACATTTGAGGGAATGCTCTACGGAGACACGGTGCGCTCCAGCCGCTGCCACGCCCGTATTCGCTCGATCCGGCGCGATGAATCGTTTGACTGGACCGGCATCACGCTGGCCGATGCTTCCGACATTCCCGGTGACAACGTCGTGGCGCTCATTGAGAATGACCAGCCTGTTCTGGCGGCAGGCGTCGTTCGACACAAACACGAGCCGCTTGTTCTCTTAGCCTGCAATGACCGCGTTCGACTGCGCGAAGCGCGCGCCCATATCTTGATCGACTACGAAGATCTGGACGCCGTCCTCGACGCCGAACAGAGCGTCGCTTCGCCCGTGCCCATCTGGCCTCCCGACAATGTATTCAAAGCGATCGCTATCGAAAAGGGAGATCTCGCCGAGGGATTTCGCCAAAGCGTCCGTGTAGTCGAAGAGACCTATCGGGTCGGACCGCAGGAGCAGCTCTACATCGAAACCCAGGGGATGATCGCCGTTCCGGATCCGGCGGGC
>JBPCNK010000224.1:0-18904 GCA_051001345.1 Acidobacteriota bacterium
ACCGTATGCCGTATGCCGTATGCCGTATGCCGCAGGCCTGCGACGGAGCGCCAACAGAGCCGCGGCCAGAAGGCCGCGGGCCGGTAAATAGGAAGCGAGATCAAAAAATCTTGCTCAAAAAACAATATTTCACCAATTGGTAATGAGTGAAACCTTCGCATTTCGCGACGGTTCTCCATGACGCCTTCGTTCTACCAGCCCGCAGCCTTCCGGCCGCGGCACTGTTGACGCTCCGTGGACGGCCCGACGCTGCCTACTGCCGACTCTGGTTGCGGCTTGCCGCGCTGTGTCTCTGTGGTGAAGCCGCTTTTCACTGCACTAGAGCGTCACTAAGATCAATGTTGATGGTATCAATTCAGATGTTACAGTCCACTACCGCGGCGCCGCCACGCGCGTTTTTCCGACCAGGGGACAGATTGCGTCAAGCGCACGCACCATCTCGCCGAACTGAGCGGGCAAAAGAGCCTGTGGCCCGTCGCATAGGGCGGCCATCGGATCGGGATGGACTTCGACCATGACGCCGTCGGCGCCAACGGCTGCGGAGGCCCGCGCCAGCGGAATAATCTTTTTCCGATCGCCCGAACCGTGACTGGGATCGACGATAACAGGCAGATGGCTGAGCTCCTTGACAGCCGGAACCGCGCTCAGGTCCAAAGTGAAACGGCTGTGGTCACTGAAGGTCCGAACGCCCCGTTCGCACAACACCACCTGATAATTGCCTTCCGACAGCAGGTATTCTGCTGACATCAGCCATTCTTCGACCGTCGCTGAGAGCCCGCGCTTGAGCATCACGGGCAGACCGCACTGGCCCGCCTCGCGCAACAGCGAGAAGTTCTGCATGTTGCGAGCTCCAATCTGCACAGCGTCGGCATACCGGACAACTTTCTCCAGACTTCGCTCATCCATAGCTTCGGTCACAAACGGGAGCCCTGTCGTCTCCCGCGCTTCCACCAGAAGCTTCAGACCTTCCTCGCCCAACCCTTGAAAACTGTAGGGTGAAGAGCGTGGCTTGAAAGCGCCGCCGCGCAGCAGATTGGCGCCGCGCTCTTTGACTGCACGCGCTGCGGTCAGCAACTGGTCGCGGCTCTCGACTGCGCAGGGACCCGCAATCACCGTGAAGTGCCGTCCTCCGATCGGCACGCCGCCAATAGTAACAATGGAGTCCTCGCCTTTCAGTTCGCGGCTGACGAGTTTGAACGGTTTGGAGACCGGGATGGCCCGCCCCACTCCCGGCAGCATCTCAAACTGTTTGGGATCGAGCGGTCCATGGTTGCCGGTAATTCCGATGGCCATCCGTTCTGCGCCGGGAATGCAATGGGCTTCGTAGCCGAGACTGCGGATCTTCTCGACGACCCGGTCGATGTCCTGTTGGGTGGCGTGGGAATCCATGGCGATGAGCATGGTTCCCGATTATAGAGTGGCTCGGGCATCTTGCCCGAGGTTCATTTTTTGGGGACTGGTTTTTGAAAGAAGGATTCCGGAATCGGGGCGTTGAAGGTAATCTTTTCGATGAAGGTCTGACTGGAAGTCTGGTTATCGACTGTTATCTGGACATTAAAAGGAACTTTGACTCCTTCAACCACTTGCCAGTTGGAGTACTCCACTTCTTCCTTCAGCTTGACGCCCAGCTTGTTGAAGGTCGTGTATTCGATGCGTACGGGAAGATGCGTCGTCCGGTCGATGTAAACCAGAGTCGAAATATTTTCGGGGTCAAGCAATTCGACGGCCTCCATGGCCTCCCCACCTCCTGAAAGTTCTTCCGGGCCAAAATAGAACAGCTTCACTTCCGGGTCCTTGTAACGAGTCCGGAAGACCAGTTCAAGCGTGTGTTTGATGTTGCGCCGGAACTCCTTCAGTTCCGTCTCGCTGACTTCCTTGATTTCATCTTTCCCTTCCTGAACCCAGCCTTTTCCCAGCTCCAGGTTGTGGACGAAAATCTGGGCATTCTTGCCAAGTCCAAGTTGGAAACGGCTGCGGTCGGGAATTCGTGTGTAGTCCAGATAACGCACTAGTCCCAACGATCGTCCATCTTTGAACGGAAAGTAGCGGCCCTCAGTCTGGATGTCGCGAACTTTCGAAAAGGCCTGGCCTCCCATGGCCTCGATGGCCTGTTCGATGGCCACACGCGCCTTATTCTGGGGCGCCGCTTGCGCCACAAGCGCGCCTGTAGCCAGCGCCATGTTGATTGACAAAGACAGCAACGCGACTGGTTTCAGCCCAGATATCAATTGTTTCCATTTCATAGGTTTTCGCTTCGAGATGCAACCCCGGTGAAAAAATATCAGACTGCCGCTACATTGGGTAGCATTCAATAGTAGGAGGACAACGCACCGAAAAAGTTGAATCTCAACTAAGGAAAAACCAGGCTCCGCCCAAGGCCAGGCTGATGGCGCCGACAACCAGAACCACTACTCTTCGAGTGCCGGGACCAGCACTTTCCAGAAGTTTTCCGCTGGCTACCCCAACCACTGTCATTGCCGCGACGATTCCGGCCGCAAACAGCAAAACCAAAGCAGTCGCCTCCAAGGCACCGCCAGCCCGGGAGAGCGGAACGGCGGCCAGCAGCAGCGAGCGGATTCCGCCCAGCGCAAACAGGCCCCCCAATAAGGAGGAAACGTGCGGGTGATGGTGTTCCACACCGTGCAGGCGGCTGAAGTGAACATGTTTGTGCTCGTGATCGTGACGGCCGTGATGGTGCGAGTGGGTGTGGACGTAGGCACGGGTGCGAACCAGCCCAATCAGAGTCCAAGCCCCTAAAGCCGCCAGCAAGATTCCGGCCAGCCGTTCGCCGGCGCGTTCCATCTGCGGATTGATCGCCCCAAATCCCACCGCCGCCAACCCGGCTCCCAGGACCAGCACTACCGAGTGCCCGACGCCAAAACGAAGGCCGGTCCCAAACACGTGACGGCCACGATCGAGTCCAGAGAGGTTGGCCACCGCCATCACATGGTCTGGCCCGAGACCGTGCAGGATTCCCTGGAAGAACATCAGTACGAACAGCATGGATCCAACACTCCGATTCCTTCGCACTAGCAGCCAAAGTCAAGATGGCCTCACCGCAGAGTCAGTGGCCAGTGGCCAGTGGCCAGCGGTGCGCGCCGATTATAAGATGAAGCCGCCAATTCGGCCTATGCTATAATCGCGCCGTGGAAAGGAAAAATCCACACGTGACGCGGCGGCCCACGCCCCCTCAGCGCCGTACTTCCGGTTCACCCAAACGGTCCAGGCTTAAGCTCCTGCTCGTGCTGCTCGGTGTCCCGCTTCTTGTCGGCGGCGCAGCCCTGCTAGTCGGATTCCTTCATTACTCACGCGTTCTCGATCAGAAGGTCCTGGCCGGATTGCAGCCGCCGGTCATTCAGGTCTATTCGCGGCCCGCTCGCTTTCAAGTCGGAGCCACACTCAGCGCCGGCCAAATCGAGAGCGTTTTGAAGCGGGCTGGCTACAGTCCCGTTCAGGAAACTGACCAGGACTTCTACATTCGACGCGCCGACCGGAT
Source organism: Acidobacteriota bacterium (assembly GCA_051001345.1). Taxonomy (GTDB): domain Bacteria; phylum Acidobacteriota; class UBA6911; order JACQSX01; family JBPCNK01; genus JBPCNK01. The sequence goes on from JBPCNK010000224.1 coordinate 3,497, forward strand.
TTACATCCGCAATCGCGAACCTGTCGGCCAAGACGATGCAGGCGAGGCGGAGATCCTGCTCGAAAACAACCGGATCCGGCGCATCACCGACAAGACGGGCCGCTCACTGGCTGTCTTCCGCGCCCGACCCGAACCCGTTGCCAACCTGGCGAGCAAAGAACGCACGCGCGTCAAACACGTCTCCTTCAATGAACTGCCGCGCCACCTGATCAACGCGGTGCTGGCCGCCGAGGATAAGAATTTCTTCTCTCATCGCGGCGTCGACGTCTTCGGCATTATGCGGGCCGCACTTCGCAACACGAAAGATGACGAAAGCCTTCAGGGGGGCAGCACGCTGACTCAGCAATTCGTAAAGAATGCCCTGCTGATTCCCGATCGCACGTGGCAGCGCAAGATCGAAGAGGCTTTCCTGTCGATTCTCCTGGAGCGGCGCTTCAGCAAGGAAAAGATTTTTGAACTGTACAGCAACGAGATTTACCTCGGGCAGGCCGGCAGTTTCAGCATCATTGGTTTCGGCGAAGCGGCTGCAATTTTCTTTCACAAGCACGTCCGCGATCTGACGCTGGCCGAATCGGCTTCCCTGGCCGGGATTATCCGCTCGCCCAACCGTCTGAACCCTCACAAGTATCCGGACCGAGTCCGGCACCACCGCAACCTGGTGCTCGATGCCATGGAGCGGAACGGCTTTATCTCGGCTTCGCAGAAGATCCGCGCCAAGGACGAGCCGATGAGTTTGAAGTCGCGCACGTTGATGAATTACAGCCAGGCGCCTTACTTTGTCGATTACATCCAGAAGCAGCTCGAGGATCTCTACGGCGAACGCAGCCTGCAGAATCGTGCCATGAAGGTCTACACAACCGTCGATATGGGTCTGCAGCAGGCTGCTTATGAGGCCATGCGTGAAGGCATCGCTGAAGTGGACCGGACTTTGGCCCGCAGCCGGAGGAAGATTCCGCCGGGAACCGTGCAGGCTGCGCTGGTGGCCATCGATCCTCAGTCGGGTGAAGTGCTGGCCATGGTGGGAGGCCGCAGCTACGGCGCCAGCCAGTTCGATCGCGCTACGGTGGCCAAACGCCAACCTGGGTCGGTCTTCAAGCCCTTTGCCTATGCGGCGGCCCTGGAGACCGCCTTCGACGAGGGTGCAGAAAAGCCCGTCACCATCGCCTCGACCTTTCTGGACGAACCCACGACGTTTCAGGTCCAGAACATTTCGTACTCCCCGCGCAACTACGGGGACAAGTATTTTGGAGTCGTCAACCTTCGCCAGGCGCTCAGCCGGTCGCTGAATGTCACGACCGTCAAGATCGCCGAGGCGGCCGGGTTCGACCGTGTCAATCAGCTCGCCCGAGCCGCGGGAATGCAAGGGGCCCAGGCGTTTATGTCGGCAGCCCTGGGAACTTTCGAAGTAAGCCCTCTGCAAATGGCAGCGTCCTACACGATCTTTGCCAACCATGGCAAATACCTGGCGCCTTTTTCGGTGATGCGCATCGTTCCCGACAAAGGGCCTTCCATCGTCTATACGCCGGATCGTCCGCGCGATGTGCTGCATCGAGAAACGGCGTTCCTGGTTACATCGCTGATGCAAAGTGTCATCAACAATGGGACGGCTGCCGGCGCTCGCAGCCGCGGATTCACACTGCCGGCGGCAGGCAAGACCGGCACGTCGCACGACGGCTGGTTTGCCGGGTACACACCCGATCTGATCTGCGTCGTCTGGGTGGGCTTCGATGACTATTCGGAATTGGATCTGGAAGGCGCGCAGTCAGCGTTGCCGATCTGGACCGCCTTCATGAAAAAGGCCCAGGTGATCTACCCGCTTTCCGGCCGAGGTTTTGAGATCCCGCAGGGAATCTCCAGCGTCGATATCGATCCGTCCAGCGGCCTGCTGGCTACGCCCAGGTGCAGCAAGATTACCGCAGAGTTTTTCATAGCAGGCACTGAGCCCCGTGAAACATGTCCGGGCAATGAGTTCGACATCCTGTTTGGAGTACCTCCCGACAACGGCGCCACCTCAAAACGTTGAAGAACCTCTGTCCGGATTATTCATGGCGAACGTCGTTCGCCATGAATGATGCCGGTTAGCCAATGAAGATCTCCATCATAGGAGCGGGACGGCTCGGCCGGACCTTGGCAGTGGCTTTGGCAAAACGCGGCCATTCGATTGTCGATTTGTGGAATCAAACGGAGACGGCGGCCCGGGCTTCGCGCCGCTTTGTCGGCGGCGGGCGGGCCGTCTGGACACTGGAGCGGCTGTCAAACGATTTCGATCTGTTGTGGATCGCCGTACCCGACGATGCGATCCACTCGGTGGCGGCCAGACTGTCGCGGACTCCGCTGCGCTGGAACAATAAGGAAGTGTGGCACGCCAGCGGAGCGCACGATAGCACCGAACTTGATCCCCTTGGAGGGCTGGGCGCACGGATCGCCTCGGTCCACCCGTTGCAAACGTTACCGCGGGCCACGCGGGACGATGTATTCCGGGGCGCGTATTTTGGAATTGAAGGACGATCCCGGCTGGCGCGAAAGGTCGTTGGCGAGCTCGGCGGAATTCCGCTTAGCGTTTCAGCCGCAGACAAACCGCTCTATCATGCGCTGGCCACGCTGGTGTGCGGGCTGACAGCTTCCTTGCAGGTTGAAGCGCTGCGAACGTTCCGGCGCGAAATCGGCAACCCACGAGCGTTGCTGCCACTGCTGCTTCGTACCGCAGCAAACCTGGCAGAGCAGCCCGATGAGCGCAGCGTTTCGGGCCCCTTCGTCCGCGGTGACAGCGCAACAGTTCGCAAACATCTCAAGGCGCTGGCCGGCCATCCGAAGCTGCGCGCGGCGTATCAGGCGCTGGGGAAAGTCGCCAGTCGCCGGTCGCCAGTCGCCAGTAGGCAGTAGGCAGTAGGCAGTAGGCAGTAGGCACACTCAAGCAGATGGGACTGCCTGCTGCCCACTGCTTTCTGGCGACTGGCGACCGGCGACTGGCGACTCATTTGGCAATTCGCAGCGCCTCGGCTAGATCGATCCGTCCCTCGTAGAGCGCCTTGCCGATGATGGCCCCTTCAAGGGGCATCCGGGCCAGGGCTCGGACGTCATCGAGTGTCGTCACACCGCCCGAGGCAATCACACTAAAGGAATAATCGCGGCACACCTTCGCCAGGCGTTCTACGTTTGGCCCTGCAAGCATCCCGTCGCGCTCGATGTCGGTGTAAATGATGCGAGTCACCCCGCGGTCCTTCAGACGGTCGAGCAGCTCGTCCATCAAAACCGGGGATGTCTCTTTCCAGCCACGAACAGCGACGTGTTCCCCGCGCGCGTCAACTGCCACGGCCAGTGCGTCACCGCATTCGGATACGAGTTGATCGAGCAAGGCCTCATGTTCGACGGCGGCCGTTCCAACCACAATCCGCGCCGCCCCCATCGCCCGCAGTACCTGCGCGTGACCCAGCGTGCGAACTCCTCCACCGACCTGGGTCTTCAGGCCGGCCTTCAGGATCGCTTCGATGGCCGGGCGGTTTGCTCCGAAGCCCGAAGCTGCGGCGTCCAGATCGACGACGTGAACCCAGTTTGCCCCGGCCTGCTTAAAACCAATCGCCACGGCTCCCGGATCGGCGCCGTACACGCGCGGAGCGTCCATGTCTCCACGGCGCAGGCGCACGCAGGCGCCGCTCTGCAAATCAATGGCGGGAAGGATTTCCATCGCAGCCATTGAGTCGCGCAAAGTTGGCGAGAATCCGCAGTCCCCACTTTTGGCTTTTCTCCGGATGAAACTGCGCGCCCCAGACGTTACCGCCGCCGACAATCGAAGGGAATGTACTGCCGTATTCGGTGGTCGCCAGCACCAGCTCAGTCTGGTTCGGCTCGGCACAATAGGAATGGACAAAGTAAAAATATTGACTGGTCTCAACACCCTCAAGCAATTCTGCCGGACGAACGATCTCGACCAGATTCCATCCGACGTGCGGAATCCGGACCGAATCAGGCAGTCGCCGGCACGTCCCCGACAGCAGACCCAGTCCGCGGTGAGATCCGAACTCTTCACTGGCGTCAAACAGAAGCTGCATACCCAGGCAAATCCCCAGAATCTGCTTGCCCGAGGCGGCGGCCTGGCGGATTGCCTCGGCCATTCCAATTTCCTCCAGGCGCGCCATAGCCTGGCCGAAGGCGCCTACTCCGGGAATGACGATTCGATCGAACTCGCCAAGCGCCTCGGGCGTTGTGACAATCTCGGGATGAACCCCCAGCGACTCGAACGCTTTCTGGACGCTCCGTATGTTGTTCATCTGGTAGTCGACGATCGCGATATTCACAGCGTTCCTTTGGTGGAAGGAATCCCGTTCCGCCTCTCATCGAAGGCGACGGCCGCCGCCAGCGCCCGTGCCGCCGCCTTGAAGGTGGATTCGAGAATGTGGTGCGCATTTTTTCCGTACAGCAGCTCCAGGTGCAGATTCATCGCAGCGCTGGTGCTAAGCGCCTTCCAGAATTCCTCGGCAAGCTCGGTGTCAAACGTGCCGATCTTACGCCGCTTGAGCGGAACCTGGTAAACCAGAAATGCCCGGCCTGACAGGTCGACGACGCAACGGCAAAGTGCTTCGTCCATCGGAACGTGGGCGCTGCCATAGCGCGCTATTCCCTTCTTGTCGCCGAGAGCCTGGCGCAGCGCCTGACCCAGGCAGATTCCGAAGTCTTCCACGGTGTGGTGATCGTCGACCTCCAGGTCGCCGCGGCAGCGCGCCGTCAGGTCAAAGCCGGAATGTTTGGCGAACAGCTCCAGCATGTGGTCGAAAAACCCGACGCCGGTGCCCCCGCGTAGTTTTCCCTGCCCATCCAGATCCAGCGTCAACCGGATGTCGGTCTCGCGCGTCTTTCGCTTGAACTCAGCGCGGCGTTTTTTTGTCATAAGTATGTCCGCTCAGATTAAGGGTTAGGGATAGGGGTTAGGGTTGTGAAGTCAAGACGGCGGCCAAAGTCTCCATTCCTCGCAATCCGTATTTCCCTAGCCCCAAACCCTTAGACATGGTTTGCATCTCGGATCATTCACAAGTGAATTCACCACAGAGACACAGAGGACACAGAGAAAACCAATCTGCGTCCCCTTTGTGTTCTCTGCACTATTAAAGTATCTCTTCCTTACTGAAAAGACTTTCACTTAAGGTGGCTCCAGCCCTGTGTGGTTTTCCTCGAATGTACCTGTCTCTAGAAAAAGCACTACAGGTTCAGATCTAAGCGACACCTTCGTCTTCTCTGTGAATCTCCGTGGCCTCTGTGTCTCTGTGGTGAATACTCAATAAAATCCCGCCGCGATTGGCCAGCTAGAGCCCCTATCCCCTAGTCCCTAGAATTCCCGCCAGCGTGGAGAGAAACTCGTCATTTTCGTCCGGACGCCCGACGCTGACGCGCAGTGCCCGTTCCATGCGTCCCGGACGCGACACATTCCGAATCAATATCCGGCCTCGCTTCAACAGCTCCGTGTAAATTTGCTCGGCCGCCAGCCGTGTTTCAAACAGAACAAAATTGGCGCGTGAAGGATACGCGCGAACTCCCTCAATCCGCCCCAGCGCTGCAATCAGGCGCTCGCGACCAGCGATTATCTGCTCGACCTGCGCCTGCATGACCGCAGCCGCATCGAGTGCGCACTCGGCGGCGATCATCGAAAAGATATTGAGATTGTAAGGCAGTTTCGCCTTGTTGACCTCGTCGACCAGTTCGGCGGCGGCCATCAGGTACCCCACCCGCAGACCCGCCAGCGACATGGCCTTGGAAAACGTTCGGAGGACCGCGACATTCCGGTGACGCTCCACCAGCCCCAGCGCGGTGATTCCGCAAAACTCGAAATAGGCTTCGTCGAAAATCAGCAGCCCGGAAAACCGCCCGGCAATCTCGTCCATCTGCTCAAACGTCAACCATGCTCCGGTCGGATTGTTGGGAGAGCACAGAATGACAACAGTCGGTTGTTCGCGTTCGATGGCTTCCAAAACCGCGGGCATGTCAAAGCCAAAGTCTTCGGTCATGGGAACGGCTATCACATTGGCGGCGTGGGTTGTGGCCAACTGCCGGTACATGGAAAACGTCGGCTCGCAAATCAGCAGTTTCCTGCCCCGCTCAAGCGTGATCGCCAAGAGCGCGGCGATCAGTTCGTTGGAGCCATTGCCGACCGACAGTCCTTCAGCCGGCCAGTTGACCGCCTCCGAGAGCCTCTTCAGAAAACGTAGCGGCACGAATTCCGGATAGCGTCCCCAGGGGCGCTCGGACAGTATGCGGAGAGCGCGCTCTTTGATTTCAGGCGGCAAATCGAAGGGATTCTCGTTCTGGTTGATCTTGATGCGCGCCGGCACGTCGGCCAGGTGATAGCTCGACGCTTTGAGGACCTCCGGCTTTATGAACTTGTACACGAGACGTACTCCTAACGACGCGGTTCAAGAAATCAGGGAAGAAAAACCGGCCACATCCACGAGCACGTGCCCGTGCACGAGCACGTCAACGAGCACGTCCACGCCCCTGACCCCTGACCGCTGAAGCCTGACCCCTATTTCCTGACCCCTGACCCCTGACCCCTCGAATAGTGACTGCCCGCGCGTGGGCATCCAGTCCCTCGGCCGCAGCCAGGATCTCGACCCATCGTGCATCTTCGAGCAGCCGTTTGCGGCTGTAGCGCAGCACGCTGGTCTTCTTTTGAAAATCAGAGACACCCAGCGGCGAAGCAAAGCGCGCCGTGCCGCCCGTCGGCAAAACATGGTTGGGGCCCGCGAAATAATCACCGATCGGTTCGGGCGTGTACGGGCCGACGAAAATCGCACCAGCCCGCAGATCGCTTTTCCACGGGTCTGCCTCGCTGGTCATCAACTCGAGATGCTCTGGTGCGATGCGGTTGATCCAGGCGATGGCCTCGCCCCGGGAGCGCGCCAGCAAGACCGCGCCGAATCGCTTCAACGATGCTTCAATGATCGCGCGACGGCCGAGCGTACGGATCTGCCGCTCCAGGGAGCGTTGAAGATCCGAGGCCAATCGCGCCGATGTCGTCACGCATATGGCTGCGGCCTGTTCGTCATGTTCGGCCTGGGCCAGCAGGTCGGCTGCGACAAAATCAACCCGGGCGTTCTTGTCAGCCCAGATGACGATCTCCGTGGGACCTGCGATGAGATCCACGCCGACTGTTCCAAAAACCTGGCGCTTGGCTTCGGCGACAAAGGCGTTACCCGGACCAACGATCTTGTCGACGGCAGGAACGCCGGCGGTTCCGTACGCCAACGCCCCAATAGCCTGGGCGCCTCCCATGCGGTAACACTCCTTCAGGCCCAGTACTTCAAGCGCCGCCAGCACACCGGGATTCTGAAATGACCCAGGCGGGGACGCCACCGCAATCTCGCGAACTCCGGCCACCTGGGCTGGAATTGCGTTCATCAGGATCGAACTGGGATAGGCGGCCTTACCTCCAGGAACATAGAGTCCGACACGTCGCAATGGATCGACGCGTTGCCCCAGGATGACTCCACGCACGCTGGTGCGGAAGGTCCTTTGTTTCTGCCGCTGGTGAAAGCGGCGGATATTGGAGGCGGCCCGCTCCAGCGCTTCGAACAGATCGCCATGTTTCCGCCGTCCGGCCAGTCGCAACTCGGAGGCCGCCACCCTCAAACGTGTGTTTTCTAGTGAAGCGCCGTCCAACCGCCGGGACCAATCCAGGACCGCCTTGTCGCCGCGCAGCCGCACATCGGCCAGAATTTCACTGACCCGTTGGCGCACGCTTGGGTCCTCAAGCGAGCGGCGCTTCGCAAAAGAATCAAACCAGTCTTCAAACCCGCTACTGGGGACGACGGCGATCATCCAGCCTCTTTCGGAAAGAACGCATCAAGCCAGTCACGTCTCCGTGTCTCAGGTGGAAACTGGCGCGGTTGACGATTAACCGAGCCGACGAGGTCGCAATCGTCTCGGTCACTACCAGGTTGTTTTCCTTGAGCGTCCTACCCGTCTCGACCAGGTCCACGATTCGATGTGCCAGGCCAAGCAGCGGAGCCAGCTCGATCGAGCCGGTCAGAGGGATAATCTCGACTGGAACACCGCGGCGTCGAAAGTGTTCTTCGGCGATGCTGGGGTACTTGGTAGCCACTCGAAGGCCCACAAGTTCTCGCTCTGCTAGATCATCCTTTCGGCCCGCCACCACGATCTTGCAAAACCCAAATCCAAGATCCAGGGGTTGATGCACATCGGGGCTGGTCTCCAGCAGGACGTCCCGACCGCAGACTCCGGCGTCGGCCACGCCGTATTCGACATACGCCGGAACATCGAACGCCTTGACGAACAGAAACCGGAAACTCCCGGCCCGGTCGGAAACCATCAAGCGGCGCGAAGACACTTCCGCAGGATCGATCTCGATGCCGCAGTCACCCAGGAACTGCAACGTGTGCTCCAACAAGCGCCCCTTGGTCAGCGCAATGGTCAGCATCACTTTTTCTTCGCCGGAAATCGCAAGCGGACCGATTTGCCTTTTCGCCGCAACTCGCGCGCCCGCGTGAAGGCCGCCTGCACGGCCCTGCGGCCCTCGCCGCAGAGGATTTCAGCGGTCTGGCCGCGCCTGGTACGCCGGTTGGGAGCAACGGTCTTCAGCAGCAGCATCAGTCGGTCCAGGCTAATCGAGAACCCCACGGCGGGCAAACTCCGCCCGAACCGACCCAGCAAATCGTCGTAGCGGCCGCCACCGGCGATCTCAAATCCCAACCCTTGCGCATACACTTTGAAAAGGATTCCGGTGTAATAGTCGAGCTTTCGAACTTCGCCCAAGTCCACGATGCAGTGCCGGCCCAGTCCGAGCGACTCGAGCGTTTCGTAGACAAGCCCCAACTCTTCAAGAGCGCGGAGCGACCGTCGGTTGGAGACTATTTTTCGGCTGCGCCGCAGAACGTCCGTTCCTCCAACCAGCTGCGGCAGCGAAATCAAAAACTTCTTTTTGGCCTCCGGAATATTCAAATGCCGGAGCCCTTCTTCGAGGGCGAAGGCGTCCTTGTGGTCGACGCTGTCGCGCAGTTTACGTGCTTCTTCGTCGCTTAATTCCAGTCGCTCACAGATTCCGTGAAAAAATTCGGCATGGCCGAGCGTGATGGTGAAATCACGCACACCCAAAGCCTTCAACGATTCGGCGCAGATCAGAAGCACTTCCAGGTCTGCCCCAAAGAATCGATCCCCGATATGCTCCAGGCCCAACTGGACGAACTCGCGTTGCTGACCCGCCCGCGGCTGCTCGTAGCGAAAGACTTCGCCCGCATACATCAGCCGCAAAGGCAGGGCTTCGTTGGAAAAGCGCGCGGCTACCACCTTCGCGATTTGTGTCGTCAGGTCCGGGCGCAACGCCATCAAGGATCCGTCGCGATCCAGGAAGGTATAGGCCTTCTGTCCCAGGTCGGCGCCACCCGCCGAGGTGAAGGTTTCCAGATAATCGAAAACCGGCAGGATGATCTCGCCATAACCCCATTGGGTGAAGATCGACCGGATCTTCTCCATGACGCGGTGGCGCGCGCGCGCTTCGTCACCCCAAAAAAGCTGCACACCCGGAGGAATCCAGCGCCTGCCATCCGGCTTGCGGTCACTCGGCTTGCTCATTTGTCCCGTCTTCGAATTGCGTTCCTGAGTTGTCGACTTCGAGTACGCGATACTCGGCTTGCACGCCATGCTTTTGGAATGCCTTCACGGCGGCGGCGCCCGCGTTTTCGTAATTATCTCTGCACCACAGCAGGACCGTTGGTCCCGCTCCGCTGAGCGTGACGCCAACCAACCCCTCTACCTCCAGCCGCAGCAGATCGCCGAAACCAGGAATGAGCGCCGCGCGAAACGGCTGATGGACACGATCGGCCAGGATTTCGCGGTCGAACGGAAAATCGCCGGTGGCCAGAAGCGCCGCAAGAAGAGCCGCCCGCTGGACGTTATGCGTGACATCGGCACGGGAATAGGTTGCCGGCAAGACGCTTCTTGCCTTTTGTGTCGGCAACTGGAAATCGGGGATGACAGCAACAAAGCGCAAATCCTTACTCAAGACAAAGCGTTTGCACAGGACACGTTCTTCATCCTGCGCCGAGAGCACGAGGCCTCCAAACAGCGCCGCAGTGACGTTGTCGGGATGACCTTCCATTTCAGTCGCCAGTTCAACGGCCTGGCTGGCGGAAATCTTCAGACCGCAGAGCCGGTCGGCCAGTCGAATTCCCGCCACCAGCGCCGCAGCGCTGCTGCCCAGTCCGCGTCCCACCGGGATTCCTTCCAGGACCGTGGCGCGATACGACGGAAGCTTGGATCCATACCGGAGCGCCGTTTCGGTTGCGGCCCGCGCGATATAGTTCTCGCCAGTCTCAAACTGAAATTCCTCGGTCGATTGAAAATGCTGGTCGCTCCCAACCCCGGGCTCAACGCGCAGCCGCAGGTACAGTTTCAGGGCTAGGGACAACGCATCAAACCCGGCGCCCAGGTTGGAGCTGCTGGCAGGAACTCGAAGCTCAAACATTTCCGAATATCCTCTCGAAGCCTGCGCGGCGTTCCGACTCGGATAGCGGAGAATCCGTCCACCTCTCAAACTGGCGGGCCGCCTGTTCGACAAACATCTCTTCGCCGCCGATGACCTTCATGCCGAGCTGTTGTGCCTGTTGCAACAGCGGTGTGGGCCGGCGGTTGTAGACCATGTCATACACGACTTCAAACTGGCCGGGCCGCAGACGCAGCGGGGGCTCTTCACCACGCATGCCGATGGCCGTTCCGTTGACCAGGACGCGGCCGCTGGCCTCGTCCAGTTTGTCCCAGCGACAGGGCTCGCCCCCGAGATCGGCTGCCAACTGGCCGGCACGCTCCCCGTTGCGATTGTAAATGCGCAGCCGGCAGCCCGAATCGGCCAGCGCCAGCGCTGCGGCTCGCGCCGCGCCACCTGCCCCCAACAATGTCACATTCTGGTCCTTCAAATCCGGAATGCGGGCGCGCAGGGGCGTCAGAAAACCCTCCACGTCGGTGTTTGAGCCCCACCATCCGCCGTCGCGATAGTGCATCGTATTGACTGCGCCCGCCTTGCGCGCCGAATCTTCGACGAAGTCGCAAGCCTGCAACGCTGCGACCTTGTGCGGGATCGTAACGGACAACCCGCGCAGCGGCCAACAGCGTTCCCGAACGACAAGCGTGTCGAACTGTTCCAGTTCCAGCGCAAAATAGAAACCTGGAAGGCCCTTTTCAAGAAACCAGAAATTGTGCAACTTCGGAGAAAGCGAGTGACTCACGGGATTGCCCACCACAGCGCAGAAAAAGCAATCCGCGGGGACTTCCTGCAGACGGTACTCTTCACGAAGTTCTGTCACCGTGAGTTGGCCGGGTCCGGTTTCACGACCCGCTGCGGCGCTTGCATAGGTCCAGCAGTTTCCCCACAGTGCGCCCAGCAAACGGGCCGGCTTGGATCGTTCTCCCAGACCGATCAAGACCCGGTTGCCACGCGAGAGCAGGGCGGGCATTTCATCGAGCAATTGCAGCAGTTGCTCGTCGCTGTCAGGCGTTACGGCAACCTTGAACACGTTGCCGGAGATGCTCTCGAGCTCGGAAAAAAGCGCCGGCAACTCCGGAAGGCCTGGGTCAAAGCAGTGCCTGGAGACAATCACCTTGGCAGGCGCAAGCAGAGCCGCCGCACTTGCGGCGAACTCCGAGGCGCCTTCCACATCGACGTAGGCTGCACCAGCGCGCGCGCCCGCTTCCAGCACTTCCAGTCGCCGGCGCTCGGATCCTTCAAAATGGCCGCCCTCCCAGGATGCACGACACGTCCAAATAACGGGCTTTTCGCACGCAGCCATTACGGCCGCCACGTCCAGGTCCCGGATCGAGTCGGCGCGGACTTCCACCAAGTCGGCCGCCGACTGGTGAAGTTCGAGTTGCCGGACGGTCTCGCGGGTCGAGGCTTCCTGAATGGCCAGGCAGATGGCTCGCCGTGCGTCGCCCAACATTCAGCGGCCTCGTTTCTCGCAGAAAACCTCCGCCGTAAAGCGAGACAACCTGGCAGTCCGATCCTGCCAGGCGCCACGGTCCAAACCGGCCTTGACGCAAACTTCATCAAGGAAGCGCGCGGCATCGAAACCATGTTCGACGGCAACCTGCGGCAGCAGCAAACCGCGACGGGCCGCCTTCTCGACGATCAGCCCGTGTTTTCCCACTTCAATCTCAGAAATGTCTCTCACGAGTTGCGGCTCTCCCAGTACCGAAATCTCGATGTGAATATCGTCAAGCTCCGTCACTTCGACCGGATCAAACCGCAGATCCTCATGGCCCGCGGCGATGACACAGTGCACCACCGCCTCGGCAAGCGGCTTGATTCCGGTTGCAAAACCGATGCAGCCCCGCAATGTTTCTCCGCGCCGCAGCGTCACGAACACCCCGAGCCGCAGCCGCAGCGATTCGGAGAACTTGCCGGTCGACGGAATCTCTTTGCTTTCGGTGTACTGGGTGAGACTGCGGCGCGCCAAGCGAAGTAAGGAGCTGCGGTCGGCCTCAGTGAGTGCTGGCATTCCCTTTGTTGCGCCGTCGGTGGAGCAAATCGATGCGCCGTCGTTCCCGATACTTGATCCGCTCATCGATCTGGTTCCAGAACTTCCAGAAATATTCGCACATGGAAACGATCGAAAAAGCCACGACCGCCCACAAGGCCATGGTTCCCAAATTCCGGATCCAGCCGTGCGATTCCATATTGGCGCCGACGATCAACAAAGAGATGGCGATGACCTGCGCCGCCATTTTTGATTTGCCCAGCGTCGAGGCGCTGATGGTGTATCCCTCGCTGGAGGCGATATTGCGCAGCCCGCTGACAGCAAACTCCCGCCCGATAATCAGGACGACCATCCAGGCCGGGACAATCCTAATTTCAACCAGAGAGATGAACGCCGCCGAGATCAGCAGCTTGTCGGCGATCGGATCCAGCAATTTGCCAAGCGTAGTGACCTGCTTGCGCCGCCGCGCTAGATACCCGTCCAGCCAGTCGGTGAAGGCGGCCAGCAAAACGAGAATCACTCCCCAAACCTGCCAGTCCGCAACGCCCGTCAACAGCACGACGACCAGTACCGGAACCAGAAAAATCCGGATCAGGGTCAGGGAATTGGGCAGATTCATGGATCGCTTCCTTCTTTCAGTTCCCGGTGACTATAGCATAAAAAAAGGAGCGGCTGGATTGCGGATTGAACCTTGGCAATAGTCAGACAAAAAAGCCGATGACGTCCACGAGCACGTGCACGAGCACGAGCACGATTACGTCCACGTGCTCGTGGACGTGGACGGTTTTTGCCTCGCCGCCACCGGCGGCACTGCATATCTGATAGAATGCCACTTTTTGAAGCACTCCTAGAAGCGCCCATCGTAGTAGAGGGACATTGCTGCCCAAGGCACTCATTCTTGCTGGGGGAAAAGGGTTAGAGCTTAGGCCGCTGACGCTCAACACCCCAAAGCCGCTACTCACCGTCGGCGGGCTGCCGCTTATGCTCTACCATGTGGAGTTATTCAAGAAGGCCGGCATACGGGACATCCTTCTCAGCCTCTCCTACCAGCCCCGCAAAATCCGTGACCTGTTCGAAGACGGCGCAGGCATTGGTGTCCTGATGCGCTATGCCGTAGAGAGCCTGCCGGTCGGCACCGCCGGAGCTCTCAAGCTTTCAGAAAATCAGATCGAGCAAACTGCGGTGGTCATCAATGGCGACATCGTGACGGACCTGAACCTGTCCGATGTGTTGCGGTTTCACCGAAGGACTGCCGCGTTGGTTACGATCGTGCTGGTCGAAGTTCCCAACCCGGGGGCCTACGGCGTGGCTGAGCTTGCCGCAGACGGATCGATCCGCTCGTTTGTCGAAAAGCCGCGTGACGTTCTCCCCCTGAATCGGCCGCTTGCCAGTGCCGGTATTTACATCCTCGAACCGGGCGTTTTGGACCTGATCCCGCCAGCGGTATCATTTTCATTCGAGCGCGACCTGTTTCCGCGCTTGTTGGCCGAAGACTTCCCCTTTTTTGGTTACGAGCATAACGGGTATTGGATCGATATCGCTCGTCCTTCCAACTATTTGCAATGCAACCTCGACCTCCTGGACGGCCGCATTCAGGCGCCCCGTTTCCCGGGGTTTCCGCTGGAGCGAAAGACAGAGATTCCTGAGGGGGTTCAAATCGACGCCGCTTCGATCATCCATCCCAGTTGTGTCCTGAAATCAGGGGCGCAAATCTCCAATAGCGTCGTCGGAAGGAACTGCCGCATCGAGGAAGGAACTGTCCTTGAGGATTCCGTCCTATGGCCGGGCACGCGTCTGAAACGACGTGCACGAGTGTGTGGCGCCATCATAGGCACGAGCTGCCTGGTTGGGGAAGGAGCAACTCTCCGCAAGGGTAGAATCCTAGGGGACAAGACAATTGTTACTGATTTCTCAAGACTTTAGGTTGTATACCTCGATACGTTTACGGCCCAGGTCGGTCCAAGCCTCATAAAGCCTTCTGCTCGCAAGGTTTCACCCTTCTAACACCTTTTCCACAGGGATTAATTGCACGACATTTTTCCCGTGTGATCCAAATTACAAAGAATTTTTGACCTGTCTCGTTGACATCTGCGCGATTGGCCATAAGCTGGGCTGCAAGTGCAGATTGCTTGTGAACCCAAGTGGATTCATGAGGTTAGAGCATTGGCTTCCCCGGCATTTTAGATGATAGCCTGCTGCTTTCTGGGTGAGCAGGCTTTTTTTTAATAGGGAGGCGGGAGGACGCGCATGAGTTTGTCACAATCCCGTTGGACTGAACAGACGTTGATTCTGGCCGGATGGCTGGTGGTCGGGTCGTTTGCCTTGTTTGGCTCCGCTCTTTACCAGGGGACCCAAGCTCAACCGCCGGACACAGTTCGGGTTGCCGTACAACCCATGCCGCCGCTTTTGGCGGCAGTTGAAGCTCCGTCACATGAGACCGTCTGGGCGACAGCCTATTGTGACCTTGGCATTACGAAATCTGGCGTGGCAGTCACCAAGGGAATTGTGGCGGCCGACCCCAGGCTTTTTCCGCTCGGAACCGTCATGGAAGTCCAGGCTGGACGCTACTCTGGCATTTACACGGTGATGGATACAGGCGGCGCCGTCAAAGGCCGGATCATCGACATTTTTATTCCCGACTACGACGAAGCCATTCAATTTGGCCGGCGCAAGGTCTCCGTGCGCGTATTGCGTCATGGCTGGTCCCCCAAGCGATCGCCCGTAACCGCATCGGCCGGATGAGAGCAGGGATCAGGCTTCAGGCGTCAGGGGTCAGGGAATTGCCTATTCGAAATTGAAGCGCAATCCGCAATCGTCAATGAATCCGCAATCCGCAATTCCCTGACCCCTTACCGCTGACCCCTGACCCCTAGTTCCGTATAATTGAAGATTGCAATGGATGAGTCCCTTCAGACGAAGCTCGACAACCTGACAA
>JBPCNK010000225.1:0-5589 GCA_051001345.1 Acidobacteriota bacterium
AGGGAATTGCGGATTGCGAATTGCGGATTGCGGATTTATTGACGATTTCAGATTGCGCTTCAATTTCCAATCTGCGATTCCCTGATCCCTGACCCCTGACCCCTGACCCCTGGTATATAATTCCCGCCATGTCGGCGGAATTCTCACGAATCCTGATCCTGGTGCGCGACCCGGCCGCCGCCGCCGCCCTTTCGTCTCAGCTCGAGGACCAATTCCTGCCGCTCGTCACCGACCAGCACGAGGAGGCCTTGCGCTGGATTCACACGCTTCCGTTCTATGGCATCATCTTTCGCTGGACCGGAGCACCCGAAGACCTGGGATTCCTCCAGGAGGTGCACCGGACCAATACCCGTGTCCGCATCTGGATTGTCGGGGTCGAAACATTGGATACGTCGACGGAGGTTGCGCTCCATGCGATCTCGGCCTACAGCGGGATGCTGCCGCAGGATGACCCGGAATGGGCCCGCTGGTTGCAACAGGTTGTGCGGCCGGCCAGCGCCACTCCGGACACACCGCGCCTGCTGATCAAAATGCCGGACGGCCAGACCCACGAGCATATTCTCGAAAGCCAGCGCATTACGATGGGGCGCCGCAGCGACAACGATGTGCAGTTACTGGACAGCTATGTCTCGCGCCAGCACGCCGAAGTGGCCCGCGAAGGCGACGGCTTTGTTATCCGGGATCTGGCAAGCAAACATGGCACGTTCATCAACGGAGAGAGGATCGACTCCAAACAACTGGTCGCCGGCGATACAATTCAAATCGGAGGCGAGCGCGGCCCTGAGATCCGTTTTCTCGTCGGTCCCGACGTGTCGACTCGCGCGATGTTCGTCTCCGGGGAAAATCCTTCGACGGTTCTGGACTTTCGCCATTTTGCGGCCGTCATCAATGGTTTTCGCGCGCTGAGCGCCAGCAACATTCTCGAAGACATCCTTGCCATGGTCATCGATTCAGCCGTCGAGCTGACCGATGCCGAGCGCGGGTTCATCCTGCTGGCTTCCGGCTCACAGCTTGAGCTGAAGGCTGGACGAACACGCAACCGCAAGAACATCACCGGCGAAGTAACGCTCAGCCAGAAAGTGTCGCAACAGGCCTACCTGACCAGTCAGGAGATTCTGATCAGCGACATGCTGGCAGAAGACGACGTCCACCAACACACCAGCACGCTGCAGCTCGGACTGCGCACGGTGCTGGCCATTCCGCTGCGTGTCATTCAACTGCAGGATATACCAAGCCAGACCATGGAATTGCGCCGGCCGCTCGGTGTTCTTTACCTGGACAGCCGCGAGAAGACCAATTTGATCTCCAAGGCAACGCGCGCGGCTCTGGAGTCACTGGCGACCGAGGCGGCCCTGGCAATTGAACATGCGCGGCTCTATCGCGAATCGCAGGAAAAACGGCGGACAGACGACGAGCTGGGTGTGGCGCGCCAGTTGCAGCAGTTGTTGTTGCCGCAGGGGACGCGCAACGGCGAGTTCTTTGACGCAACCAGCGTCAACGTTTCGTGCTATGCGGTCGGTGGCGACTATTTCGATTATTTCGAGCTGACGCCCGACCGGTTCGGCTTTACGGTGGGGGATGTCTCCGGAAAAGGAACATCTGCGGCGTTGCTGACGTCGATGTTGCAGGGCGCGATGGCGGCGTATTCATTGACGGCGCCGTCGGTGCGCGAGTTGATGGTACAGCTCAATCGATACCTGTCGTCCCGCAAGCTGAACAACCGATTTGTGACTCTGTTCTACGGGGTTCTGGATCGTAGTGGCGAACTTTGTTACTCCAATGCCGGGCACAATCCGCCATTTCTGCTCCGCAAGGATGGCGCCGTCGACCGCCTGGGTGAAGGCGGCATGGTCGTTGGAATCATGCCGGAGGCAGAGTATTCCGACGCTTGTGTCCAGATGCACGATGGCGACACACTGGTGCTGTTCACCGACGGAGTCTCCGAAGCCAATAATCTTCTGGGTGAGGAGTTCGGAGAAGACCGCCTGTTGGAAATCTTGAAGCCGGCCAAAGACCTGAGCTGCGAGGACATCGTCGCGCGGGTCGTGGAAAGCTTGCGTGTATTTGTCGGCGGCGCCAGCCAGCACGACGATATTACGCTGTCGATCATTCGTTACTGTTCCCGCAAGGCCACGTTGGCGGCCACCAGCAGCGGATCCCAAAGCGGAGCATAAGGCGGCGCGTAGGCCAGATCCAACTGCGCGACATCTTCCAGGCGCATTCCGGCAGTCAAAACTGCCGCCACCACGTCAATCCGCTTCGCGACCAGCGCATCTCCGATGATCTGCGCGCCGAGAACGCGGCGGCTCGGCTGGTCGAAAATCAGTTTCAGGGTGACGGGGCGAACGCCCGGAAAATATCCGGCCCGCGAGGGAACCGATACGCGACTGACGCCGGGGCGGAACCCGGCTTCCGCAGCGGCTTCCGACGACAGGCCCGACTGGGCCACCGTCAGGTCGAAGACGCCGCTGACGGCGGTCCCCAGAATTCCGGAAAACACGCCGCGCCGGCCAGCCATGTTTTCACCCGCGATTCGCCCCTGCTTGGAAGCCGCCGTTCCCAGCGCCGACAGGGCCGGCCGGCGCGAGACCAGGTGGAGCGTCTCGGCACAATTTCCTGCCGCAAAGATCCCGGGAGTGCCTGTCTCCATTCTCTCGTTGACGGCTATGGCGCCCGTCGCACCCAGCGGGATCCCGGCGCTACGGGCCAATTCGACGTTGGGCACAATGCCGATGTCCACCAGCGTTAGATCGCAGTCCAGCGAGCCGTGTTCGAGCGCCACGCCCCGCAAGGTTCCGTCCGCGTCCCGGCGCAGGCCCCGCGCCGGATTGGACAATTGAATGCCGACGCTGTTCTTCTTAAGTTCCTCTTCGACCAGCGCCGACATGTCGGCATCGAGAGACGGATACACAGCGCTGTTTTTTTCGACGACGTCCACTTGCCAGCCCAGATGCCGCAAAGACTGCGCCATGCTCAAGCCGATGTAGCCGCCGCCGACGACAACGGCGCGCCCCGGCGGGCGCTTCTCTACCAACTCGCGCAGGTTCAATCCGTCATCGAGATTGCTCAGCGTGTAGACGTTGGGTCCGTCCAGGCCCTCGAGCGGCGGGATGATCGGGATGTATCCGGTGCTGATCAGGAGTGAGTCGTAGGGAATGCTCTCGTTTTGTCCCGTCTGGAGGTCCCGCCCGACCAGCAGGCGACGCGCAGGAACAATCTCGAGGACCTCATAGCCGGTGCGCGCTCGAATCTGTCGGTCCTTCCAAAGCGTCTCCGGCGTGAATCGGATCAACCTGTCCACTTCATTGACCAGGCCTTCCACAAAGTAGGGAACTCCGCAGATGCTGTAGGAAATGAATGGCGACTTCTCGAGAACAAGGATATCCAGAGACGGATCGATTCTTTTCGCGCGGCTGGCCGCGCTCATGCCGGCCGCATTTCCGCCGATGCAGACGAGGCGCTTTGAGTTCATTGTTGGAAAGGTATCATAACGTGCACGTGGACGTCGTCGTGCTCGTAGACGTGCTCGTGCACGTGCACGTGCTCATGGACGTGGACGTCATCGGCTTTTTTGCTATTGCCAAAATTAAATCCCCAATCCCCAATCCCCAATCCCCAATCCCCAATGGTATAAAGGACCACCAAATGGAATCAAAATGAAATACCGCCTCCTTGGTGCCTCCGAGATCAAAGTTTCCGAAATCGGCTTCGGCGGCTGGGCCATTGGCGGCGCCGTGGACTTTTCCGGCGTGCCGGTGGGTTGGAGCGACGTCGATGTCGAACAATCCCGCCGCGCGCTCGAGCGGGCGTTTGACCTCGGCGTGAATTTTTTCGACACGGCCGACATCTATGGACTGGGCCGCAGCGAAGAACTGATCGGCCAGGTCTTTGCCGGCCATCGCGACCAAGTGGTCCTGGCGACCAAGGCCGGCATCGTGCGTACTCCGGACGGCGGCCATCGCAAGGATTTCTCGCCCGCGCATCTGCGCTCGGCGTTGGACCGTTCACTGCGCCGGCTGCAGACCGATTACGTCGACGTCTTCCAACTCCACAACCCTCCCGCCGATGTGCTCGCCCAGGGAGAGGTGACTCGAACTTTGGAGGATCTCCAACGTGAGGGCAAGACTCGTCTATTCGGAGTGTCGGTCACGCAGATCGACGAAGGATTGACAGCCATCGACTCCGGCCACGCGCAAGTCCTGCAGGTTTTATATAACATTCTCAACCAGAAGCCGGATGATCGATTGCTTCCGTATTCGCTCAAGAAGGGCATCGGCATTATCGCGCGCGTTCCGCTGGCCTCGGGCGTTTTGACCGGCAAGATGAACCGTCAGACACAGTTTCCGGCCGATGACATCCGGCGCAATTTCCTGACGCCCAAGCGCCTGGGCGAAGCCATCGACATCGTCGAAGAAGTCCGGCGGCTGCTCGTGGGCACGCAGGTGACGCTGGCGCAGGCGGCGCTTCGTTTCGTATTGGCCAACCCCGCCGTCTCAGTCGTGATTCCCGGCGCAAAGAATCCGCAGCAGGTCGAGGAAAACATCAGCGCGTCGGAGGCCCGCCTTTCTCCCGACATCGTGTCGATCCTGCACGAGCGCTTTCGCCACTACAATTTCTACCTGCGCTATAACATTCCGGTCTGATGCCGGTGGCCCATCTGCCGCGCGTTGACGCCATCTTGCTGGCCGCGGGTGAATCCCGCAGAATGGGATTTCCCAAGGCGTTGCTCGATCTGGCAGGCAAGACTTTCCTGGAGCATATTCTCGCTACGTTTCGCCGGGTGCCCTTTCGCTCGGTAACCATTGTCCTTGGAGCGGAAGCCGACCGGATCCGGCAGTCCTGCCGGATTACCCCTGAAGTCGCTTGCGTAGTCAATGAAGAGTACAAACTTGGACAGCTTTCTTCCCTGCAGGCCGGACTGCGCCGCTGCGATTCCCGGGCGGTCGATGGTTTCCTGGTAGCGCTGGTCGACCATCCGCTGGTCACGTCCTGTTCGATGCGGGCGTTGATGCGGGTGCTTGGTCGGAACCCGGAGTCGATTGTCGTGCCCGTGTTTGAAGGGCGTCGCGGACACCCGGTGTTGTTTGCTGCGTCGTACTATGACGATCTGCTGGAAGCGCCTCTTGAAGACGGCGCGCGATCCGTGGTGCACCGGCACGCCGAAAAGGTCGTCCAATGGCCCGTCCGTGACCCTGGAGTGCTCCGCGACATCGATACGCCAGAACTCTATCGCGCCCTAGGCGACAAACCATAGCTCCAATCCACAATCCCGCAATTGGGAGCAAAACCTGATCAAAGTTTCCGAGCATGCCAACCAGCCGCAATCAACAGTGCCGCGAGCGACGCGAGCGGGTCCGTGCCACCAGCCTCCCGCAACGGAGTTTGGATTAGCGGGTCTGCATTACAACGAGCTCCCCAGAGCGCATCGTCTGGGGATTGAATTTGGCAATAGCCAAACAAAAAAGCTGATGACGTCCACGTCCACGAGCACGTGCACGTGCACGAGCAGGTCCACGTGCACGACAACGTCAACGGATACGTCCACGCCGACGTCAGCGTATTGGAAGCGTGATCGGACCCGTGCTCGTG
>JBPCNK010000226.1:0-25271 GCA_051001345.1 Acidobacteriota bacterium
GGAGATTCAGCCCGGCTGCACTCTGCCGAGCTCCAAGAAAACGAAGAAATGGCTAGTACAGTTCTTTATTGGACACTACACTAGGTTTCGGTTCGTCGTTTCGACAAGCCCCGCAGGGGCGAAAGATTAAAGCCCAGGGCGATGAGCCCTGGGTTTCGGTTCGTCGTTTCGACAAGTCCCGTAGGGGCGAAAGATTAAAGCCCAGGGTGTGAGCCCTGGGGTTTCGGGTTCGTCCTACTCCGACTTGTACAGCTCCGGTCCGCCCACCCCTGGAACGGGAGCCTCCGCCTTGATCGCAACCGGTCCCATCGCATACGCGGTCGGGCCCAAGCGCAGGTCGGATTCCATGATTCCCTTCCAGGTAATTTCTTTTCCGGTGTAGGCCGATTCGCGTCCCATGATCGCCATCAGCGTCGAGATCGCCGTTTCACGCGCTGTGTTGTAGGGCTTGCCGGTGCGGATGGCCCTGACCAGATCGGAGTGTTCCTGAACGATCGGGTTGGACTTGGGGCCTTCGTACTTCCACACGACCTTTCCCTTCGGGTCGTAAATGATCCCTTCGGTCTCGCATGAACCGCGCGTCCCCACCAGCGTCTCGGCCCGCGTGTTGCCGCAACCGTTGAGTTGGCGGATCGTGCTGTGCATGTGCACGCCGTTATTGTAGGCATAGTCGATGCTGAAGAAGTCGTACTGGTCGCCAGTGACCCGGCGCGCCCGAGCGCCCATCCCCAGAGCCTTGGCCGGCGGCTCGCCCAAAAACCAAAGCATCTGGTCCAGGTGGTGGATGTGCTGTTCGACGATGTGATCGCCCGAAAGCCACGTCCAGTTGACCCAGTCACGGATCATCGCTTCCATGTCCGACCAACCGGCTTCGCGCGGCTTGTACCACAGCGCGCCCTGGTTGCGAAAGGCGCGAGCTGACAGAATGTCGCCGATGGCGCCATCCAGAACGCGCTTGCGCGCCTCGATGCGGGCGCGGTCATGGCGCATCTGCGTTCCGGTTCCGACACAGAGTCCGAGCGCCTTAGCTTTCTCGTTGGTCTCCAGCACCGAGCGCACGCCGACCGGATCGACCGCCAGCGGCTTTTCCAGGAAAACATGTTTCTTGGCGGCCACCGCAGCGGCAAAATGCTGGGGCCGGAAGTGCGGAGGCGTGGCGTTGATGACAATGTCGACGCCCGAATCGATCAGTTTCTGGTAGCCGTCAAATCCGACAAAGCAGCGCGACTCCGGGACTTCCTGGCCGCGCTCTGCTTTGATGAGCTTGCGCGCTTCGTCGAGGCGGTCTTGGAAAACGTCAGCCAGCGCGACGATCTGGAGATTTGGCCCGGCGTCGATGAAGTTGACCGCCGCTCCGCGGCCGCGGCCGCCGCACCCGATCAGTCCGGCCTTGAGCACGGGACCATCGGGCGCCATGTCGACGACCACCGGTCCATCCTGCCGGGAAATCTGCATGGCGCTGGTTGCCACAGTGGCGCCTGCGGCCGCAAGTGTTCCGATAAATGTCCGTCGATTCCATTCTTGAGTCATAGAGAGCTCCTCTAAATTGCAAACGGGTGAGACCTTAGTCATTTCAGCGGAATTTTGGATTCCGATTCCTATCTACCGGGCCGCTCCATTACGGTCGCGGTACCGTTGGCGCTCCGGGTCTACCGTACCGCGACCTTCCGGTCGCGATACCGTTGGCCGCGTCACCGACGCCGCTCTGACAGTCGCGGCTCTGATTGCCCGCTCGCTTACGCGCGCGGCCCTGAAATCGCGGCCCTGTTGCCCCGTTCCTCTGGCGACCGGCGACTGGCGACTTCTATTTGAACTGCTGGACGTAGTCGAGAAACTTCCGCGCCGTCCGATCGAGATTCTCTACCGATCCGCCGCCGTCAAGCACCTCGCACATTTCATAGGTCAGGTAACCGGGGTAGCCGATTTCCTTTAGTGTTCCGATGAAGGTTTTGTAATCGATGATCCCCTCTCCCATCGGCACGGCGCGCATGGCCGTCTGGACGCTGGAATAGTTGGTCAGGTCGTGTTTGTACTGGTAGCGCGACATCTTGACGTAGTCGGCGGCGATGGTGTGAACGATATACGGCTTCATCTTCAGAATCGATTGGCGCAATTGATCGCCGCTTAGGCCTTCCAGGGTGGGCGACCAGGCGTCCCATCCGGCGCGAACATTGGGTAAATTGACTTCCTTCAGCAGCCAGTACATCTCGTCGTGGTGCAGCGCAATGTCGTGGTGGTTCTGCACCGCCAAAGTAATGTCATACTTGGCGGCTTCTTTGCCCGCCAGGCGCAGGCCTTCGAGGACCAGCGCATATTGTTTGTCGTAGGGGACACCTTCCCGCTCATAGCCCGTGAAAATGCGGACCATGTTGGTTCCCAGGTCGCGAGCCAGCTTTGCGACCTCGCCGACATAGGCAGCCTGGATTTCGATATTGGGAACCCCGGGCTTGTCGACGCCGGCTGTAAAGTCGGTGTAGCCTGCCAGTCCTACCAGCTCCAGGCCGAGTTCCTGGATGCGCGCCCGCAGCCGCTTGCGTGCCGCCTCGTCATAATCCAGGGGAGAAACGTGAGGACGTTTGGCCACCAGCATGACGCCATCGAATCCGAGTTGCTTGGCCTTGACCAGGAAATCGTCGACGGACAATTGCGTCTGGCCGCGCCAGATTCCCAAATAGCTGACCGAATGCAGGGCCGTCTTCACCTTAAAATCGGACGTTTTTCCCGTAGGCGTTTTGACGACGTCGGCGCCCCCGGCAAACGCCGCGCAGAGAAAACAGAACATGACCAGTGCCATTGCCCTAAACGATTGAAGCATGGTGACCTCCTGGAAGCTGAAATGATCCTTCATTTTACCACGGAGGCCGAAAGCCGCAATCTAAATGCAGGGGTTCAGGCTTCAGGGGTTCAGGCTTCAGGGGTTAGGAGTTGCAGATTGAAAGGCAATCCACAATCGTCAATGAATCCGCAATCCGCAATTGCCTAACCCCTCCGATGACGTCCAGGTCCACGTGCACGTGCACGTTAACGAGCACGAGCAAGCTCCTGACCACTGACCCTGCGCAAATCAAACCGAATGCCAGACTCTGCGGGCGGGACGCCCACGCTCCCAGGAACGTATTTTGATTAGTAGCCCTGCCGACTGCCGACGCCCTGGCTACTGGCCACTGATTTCATTGCCATCTCCTCAAACTCAGCCTACGATTGGCCAATGAATGCATCCAATCGTTTTCGTTTCCATAGCCGGACGCGCCGGCTGTTGGCATTGGCGGGCGCACTGGCGCTCCTGGCTTTGCTGGCCGGCCCCGCCGGCGCTTGGGGGGACAAGGGCCACGGCATGACGGCTCGCGTAGCGGTGCGCTCGCTGCCCGATGACATGCCGGCGTTTTTTCGCCAAGCCCAAGTCGAACTCGGATACCTCTGCCCGGAGCCGGATCGCTGGCGTGTCGAAAGACGCGAGCCGGCGCTGCGCGGCGCCGTTGATCGCGACCATACCGTCAAACTGGAATACGTGATCGAGCCACTGCCCAGGCATCGATATGACTATGTTCTTCAGTACGCGGGAAAACCCAAGCCTTCCGGCGGCGTATTCACATGGGGAGAGGTCGGCTTTGCGCCGTACGCCATCGCCGAGCGTTCGGAGATGCTGGCGGTTAATTTCATGTTGTGGCGCAAGGCGGCCGAATCGACCGACACGGAGCGAAGAATCAAGCGCCAGATCGAACAGAACATCATTTACATTGCCGGTCTGCTGGGACACTTCATTACCGACACGGCACAGCCTCTGCACACCAGCGTCCACGTAGACGGCTGGAGTGCGGACTTTGCCAACCCTAAAGGTTACATCGGAAAAACCATCCATCGGCGCTTTGAGACCGATTACGTCAACCAGGCCATCGAAGAGCGGGACTTCGAGGATCTGGTAGCCCGTCAGCCGCGCTCTTTGGGTCCCTGGCTGGAGGAAGCGCTGCGCCACATTCGCAGTTCGCATGGACACGTCGAGACCGTCTATGCGCTTGACGCCGCCCATCCCTTCGGCAGCGGCAGCGAGACGGCCGAAGCCAAGCAATTCACCTGTCGCCGCCTGGCCGATGGTTCCCAGGCGTTGCGCGACTTCTGGTACTCGGCCTGGAGTAAGTCGGCGACGCTTCCCGAACGCAATGCCGCGCGCGTAAGCGAGCGGGCGAGGTAGTGACTTACGAAGTACGAAGTACGAAGGACGAAGGGCGAAGGGCGAAGGGCGAAGGGCGAAGGGCTTAAGAAGTACGAAGGGCGAATTGCAAAATTAAGACCGGCAAAACAGGAAAGATGCAAGGACGTGACAGCACGTGTGGGCACGGGGCTCCAGCCCTGTGCGCTTTTTCAGGTGGCACACTGGCTCACCCCCCAACGAGTCGGCGATGCCAGTCCCAATTCGTACCTCGTCCTTCGTACCTCGTACCTGGTACCTCGTACCCTGTACCTCGTACCTTGTACCTCGTCCCGACGGATTTGGCTGGTGAGGGTGACAGAAATTGTCACATGCCAACCCCAACGGTTCTATTATCAACGAATTACGTCCACACGTGCTTTGGATCGCCAAGTGCATTGGATTGAGCGGCGGTACCCAACTTATGAAGAAGCAGTCAGGCTTTTCCCTTTTGGAACTGTTGATCGTCCTCGCCGTCCTTGGGATTTTGGCGGCTCTTTCGGTCCCGCACTTGCTCCGGTCGAAAGCGGCGGCCAATGAAGGCGCTGCGCTGGCTTCGGTCCGGACGATAATGACCGCGCAGATGACCTATGCGAGCACCGTCGGCGGTGGCTTTTACGGATCGCTCGCAGAATTGCAGTCGACAGGTCTGATCGACAACGTCCTCGGAAGCGGCTCAAAGGACGGTTACAACTACACGCTGACGGGCGATAACACCAACACTGGATATACCGTCACGTCGGTGCCGGTGCAGTATCCCACGACGGGAACGCGGGGTTTCTTCGGGGACTCCACCGGCGTCCTCCGTTACACGTCCGACGGCTCGGCTCCCACCCCAGCCAGCCCCCCAATCGGAGGCTAGGACCTACGAAGGACGAAGTACGAAGGACGAGTTACGAAGCACCATTTGTACGGGACTCCATTGTTTTTTGTCCTTAGTCCTTCGTCCTTCGTCTTTTGTACCTCGTAATTCGTAATTCGTAACTCGTAAGTCGTAACGCGCTCATTGTAAACTGAGCGCATGGCCTCTTACCGCGGCGTCGCCCTAATCCTAGTGATTGTTGTGATTGCTGTCGCGACGCAGCCGGCGCTGGCGGCTCGACCGAACATCCTTTTCATTTTGTCCGACGACCATCGCTGGGACGGGCTGGCCGCAGCGAGCAACCCGAAGATCATCACGCCTTCTCTGGATCGGCTGGCTCGCACCGGCGTCCACTTTGTCCAGGCGACCATGCACGTTCCCCAGTGCACGCCCGCTCGGGCGCAATTGTTGACAGGCTTGTCCCCGCATCAGAGCGGCTGGTATTCCAACCAATACCAGCGCGCCGACGTTCGGCGCACCGACGGCTTCAATCGCTACGCGATGCTGCCCCAACTTTTGCGCAAGGGCGGGTACCAAACGGTTTTTACCGGCAAGTGGCATCTTCGCCCCGATCCGTGGAACTGCGGGTTCTCGGACGTCCGGACGTGGATGCCCGGGGGAGGCGGCCCTTACCGCAACCCGGAACTGGCCCGCGGAAACTCGCGCCAGACCCAGACGGTCGAAGGATTCACCCAGCAGGTATTCGCCGACGATGTGATCGATTTTCTGGAAAGTCCGGCGGTCCGGCGCGCGCCTTTTTTTGCGTGGGTCGCCTTCACGGCGCCCCACGATCCGTTCCAACCAAACCCCGCCGACATTCAGGCGCTGTACGCAGACAAAACCGCCGAACAGTTGTTCCCACCCGGTTTCACCGGCTCCGGACAGGTTCGCAACTGGCACAACTATTATGAAGCGATCACGATGCTCGACCGGCAGGTCGGTCGTATTCTGGATGCGCTTGAGCGGCAGAAGCTGGACGGCGAAACCATCATCGTGTTTTCCGGGGACAACGGATTCATGATGGGGAACCGCGGCTGGGACGGCAAAGTGCTCCCTTACGAAGATTCGATCCGCGTTCCGCTGATCATCCGCGCGCCGGGTGTTGCAAAATTTCAAGGGCCAACGGACGCTTGCGCCTCAAGTCTGGATCTGCCCCCTACGCTGCTGCGGCTGGCTGGCCTCAGCGTGCCCGGCAACTGGCCAGGCCGCGACTTGCGCCCATCGCTTCAGAATCAAACGAACCACTCGATCGACCACGCCTTCACCGAGTGGGCCGACAATGCCTCCAAGCGATTCGGCGCTCACGCCTGTCGCGTCATCCGAACAACCCAGCACAAGCTGATCCGTTGGGAGGATCCGGCCCGGGGCGAGGAGCTCTATGACCTCGAGAAAGATCCACGCGAGACGTCCAACCGGATCGATGACAGCGCGCTGCAATCGATCCGCAAGAAACTGCGCCACCGCCTGGACGCCTGGATGAAACGCACCTCCGATCCTTTCGGCAAGGGACGGCTTGTTGGAGTCGAAGTGGAACGTTAATAGTTACGAGTTACGAAGTACAAAGTACAAAGGACGAAGGACGAAGTACGAGGGACGAGGGAGGAAGGACGAAGCTTATGGGTTACGAAGTACGAAGGAATAATTGCGGACTAGCAAAATATGAACCTTCGCGTCTCCGACGGTTGGGGGCTGAGGTTGTACACTCGTAAAAGACCGGCCGGTGCCACTCCTTCTAGGAAAGGTAGTTCGTCCTTCGTCCTTCGTCCTTCGTCCTTCGTCCCTCGTCCCTCGTACTTCGTACTTCGTACTTCGTAACTCGTAACTCGTACTTCGTGATTTGTACGTTGCAGGGGTTTGGATGACTTGAAACTCCAAGACGGCCAGTGGTAGACTGCTCATTCTCGTGCGCAGATTGACTGGAGCGCTGATTTTTTTTCTCGCATTTGCGAGCGCCTCTGCGCAGTCGCGGGAGCTTGACCCGACGACGTTCGTAGTGGTCGGCGAAGGTCTGGCCGCCGGCTTGGTTCACTTCTCGCTCAGCTCCGAGTATCAGACGCGCAGCTTTCCAGCATGGATCGCCCGACAGATGGGCACGGTCTTTCCCCAACCTCTGATGCAGCCCCCGGGCCTCGGTAAAGTCATCGGCTTCGCCGAACTGCCGATGCGAGTTCCCTCTGCGCCGCAGACCACGGTGCGGGAGTCGCCGCCGAATCTGTTTGTCTTTAACCTGTCGGTACCCGGCTATAAGTTGTCGGACACGCTGCACAGACGTCCGGTTGCTCCGTTGGTTCAGCCGGAGGACCCGCAGCAGACGGCGGCCAACCTGGTGCTGGGATTTCCCGCGCTGGTGCTCAGTCCAGACGTGCCGCTATGGACGCAGCTCGAGTACGCGCAACAAATGCAGCCTACCTTGGTTCTGGTCGAGATCGGATATGCGGAAGCAGCCGAAGCGGCCGTACTGCGCAGTCCGGCGCTGCTGCCTTCCAGCAGCAGCTTCCGGACAGATTACGGTCGGCTACTGCGGGAACTCAAAGCCACCTTCGCCGAAGTAGTGGTGTTGACAATTCCCGATCCGCTGGACTCATCCTACTTCTCTTCACTCGACTCGGCGACGCGGTTGCTTGGCCTTTCACAGGCTGACCTGGAACGGCACGGGCTCGCGCCGGACGATCTGATCTTGCAGCCGGCGCTGATGCAGTGGGCGCACGACCGACTCCGCGACCCCAATGCCAAGTTGTCAGCGGATGGTATTTTGGGCAGACAGGCAGCTGCCGAGATTCGGAGCCGCATCGAAGGGCTCAACACCGAGATCCAATCGCTTACGCGCCAGTACGATTGCGTCGTTTACGACCTGCACGCCTACTGGAGAAAGTTGCGCCAGCAGGGCGTCCTGCTGGGCGGCAGACGGCTCAACGGCGACTTGTTCGGAGGCTTTTACTCTCTCAACGGACTCTATCCCGGGCCTGTCGGCCATGGCCTGATCGCCAACGAGGTGATCGATTTGTTCAATCGCACCTACGGGCGGTCGTTCCGATCCGTCGACACGGCAGCGCTTGTCGAGCAGGACATCGGCGCCCAGGTGGAGTTCGTCCCGCGGGCCAATAGCGGCGCACTGCGGGCGCCGACAGGGAGACGATGAACCGTCTTCTTGCCGTGCTTGTCGCCTGTGTGGTTGGCGGTTGCGGGGGATTGTTCGCGCAGGGTCTGCTTGATCCATTGCCCGTGCCGCTGCGACTACCACCCGGCCTGACCCAAACGTTGCCTGTCGAGAGCGACAGCAGTTTCATCGTTGACGCGTTTCGGGTAGTCAACTGCCCCGACGATAAGGACAATCCCTACGGCACGTGCGGAAGCGATGTGTTTGGGGGCTTCGCCGTGACCGGAATCCGGCTCTCCGGTTTCGTCAGCATCGAATTCGCGCCGCCGGTGGACCATCTGTCGCGTTTCATCGTCACCCATCCGGGAGGACTAACCGGCGCCGACACCGTGTTGAGAGCGCCCCAGTTTTTTCAGTTTCCAATTCTTTCGCACAAGGCCCGCGATGTTGCCGGCGTACGCTCGGCCGGCACGCTCAACCTGCTGACGGGCGAAGTGACCGACCTGGAATACAATCTCAATTTTTCAAATACCGGATTGACCGCCCTGCGGCAGGTCAACCCGAATCTCGTCATTCCTTCGGTGCGCTTTCCGGGATCCTACGGATCGGCGTGGGCGCGCTTTGAGCAGCGCGCTGACGGGCTGCTCGATTACACCTTTTTCGGGAGTACTTTCCTTCCACTCGGCAACAAGCAAGGCGGCCAGACTGTTCGCTTCCCGCTCCCGCTTTGCGATGCCGACTGGCGCTGTGCGAGCATTCCCACGCCCGGCACCAGCCTGCACCCGCATCTGGCGGTCAGCACGCGCAAGGCCGCCGCGCCCAGCTGCGAACCTCGCTGCCCCGCCATTCCAACCAACACGATTCTGGAATTCCCGACCCTCATGCAGCAGACCAGCTTTGGCGACACGTTTCGCCTGGAGATTCCGCAGCTGGGCGGTACTGCCACCGGCCGGTCCCAGCTGCACGGGCGCCTTCAAATACAGTTTGGCGATCAGTTTGGTCCACTCGTGCCGGTGGTTGTCTCGAGCCTTCCGCCCGCCGGCCTGCTGGCAACACCGCCGGCAACGCCGCTGTCGCTGCCGGGCGTTTCTCTCGGTTTCATCGGCCATAGCGAATATCTGCGCTTTCCGTTGCAGACTTATTTCCTTCGCGGAATGGCTTTTGCAGACGATCCATTCGATCTGGCTATCGGCGCCGTTGATGTGCGTAGCGGCCAGCTGGTTGGAGGTCTGCTGTATCGTGGTTTCATTGCACAGAACCTGTTGTTTACATTGCTGGAGCAAAACGAGGGTCGGATTCCGCCGGCTTCGTTTTCCTTCCGTGGTCCTGCCTATTTCGAGCGAGGCGCTGCCGGGCAGTTACTCTTTCGCTTCGATGGCGAAGTGCGGCTTCCGTTCGCGGGGTTTCGATTTCCTTCACCGGATTTCGTGAAGGCGCATAGCTGGATTGCCGGACCTGGATCGGTGCTGGATCCCTTCCTGCAGATTGCTGCAAGCCAACCGATCATGCGCAGCCCCTCTGTCGCATCCGGCAGCGGAAACGCAGTCGCGACCAACGGCGATGTCTTCTCGTATCGCTACTCGGTACCCTGCAGTGGGCCGGGCGTGGCGACCTTTGAGTACAGCAATCCAGATCCTGTCTCGGGAGGATCCTTCAAGATGCGGCGGCTGGCTTCGGTGCGCTGCTTCAGCGCCACGGGCGCAGCGGAGCCTGACACACTCAGTTTTACCGGCTATGGCGACTGGAGCGGGGACGACGAACTGCACGTCGTCACCGTGCAGATCACGAGTTCACCTGCGCCGTTTTACATTTCAATTCAAATCGACGGCGGGACCGTCTCCAACGTCAATACTCAGACGCCCACCCCCGCACGCCCGGGGGTTCCGTAATCAGACGCAGTCTGTGGCTTGCGACGGCCGCGGCGTCGTGCCGCCACACGAGCGCGATCCTCTAGCCGCTCACGAAAAAGATCGTAAATCCGTTTCCGCGAGTTCGGTACACTGTGACTACCTTCGGGAACGGATCCGTGGACGGCGCCGTGCTCGTCGTCGTGCTCGTGCTCGTGGACGTAGTCGGTTTTTAAGCCATAAATAGTTTGCGCCCTCAAGTTGAACTTCACGAATCGAACACAATCGGGAGAACGTCACAATGGACCTACTAACCACCCTGAAGGGCTCGCTGATGGAAAACTTCCTGCCCGCGGCCTGGGATCTGGCACGCTGGGACGCTTGCGTGGCCGACGATCCGGCCGCCATCTTCGAGCGGCAGGTTCACTGGCACAAGGATTTCCGGATCCGCATGGCCGACACGCTGGCTGATTTCGACGTCATACTCGGCCATGAAATCGCGTTGGAAATCACACGCTGCCATCGCGAGGGCCGAAAACTTGCCATGATCCTGCCGGTCGGACCCATGGGCATGTACCGCTGGGCCGTCTACTTTCTGCATGAATGGAATGTCGACTGCCGCCACGTCAGCGGCTTCAACATGGACGAGTGGAGCGACGCCGAAGGAAACACGCTGGCCGGAGACGAACGCGGATCGTTTCAAAACGCGATGGAGGCAGCCTTCTACGGCCCACTGGGGGAGGCCACCGTGCCGCGCCAGCAGCGCTTTTTCGCGACGCGCAAACTCCTCCCCGAGTACCCTGAACGGATCGCCGCGTTGCGCGCCGAAGGCGCAAAGCTCGTGGTCGTCTATGGCATCGGCCGCGTTTGCCACATCGCCTTTTGGGAACCGCATTTCGGCGCGGAGTTTGAAAGCGACCAGGCCTGGCGCAAGTCGACGCACCGCCTGGGCGCCAAACTTCACCCGCTGACCATCGAACAGAACGCCATCACGAGTTTCCGCAGCCGCACGACCCGCGTGCCGGCCTTCGCCAACACGATCGGACCGGCTTTGTTTGCCAACGCCGACTACGCCATCGGAGGCGCCGACGGCGACCTGGGGCGCGGCATGCAGTGGCAGGGACTGTCTCTGTGGGTGACGCTGCGCCACCCGGTCAACCGCCATATTCCTTCCACCTGGATGCCGACGCAACCGGGCACTCTGTTTTTCATGCGCGCGCTGGCCGGCCCGCTCGTTCCGGAGTGCAACTGATGCGTCTGGTCGCAATGCTGGCGCATCCCGACGACGCCGAAATTCTCGTGGCTGGGGCGCTGTTTCATCTGAAAGACCGCGGCTGGGATCTCGCCGTTATCAGCATGACGGCTGGCGATTGCGGCTCGTCTACGGGATCGCGCGATGAAATCTCGCGCACCCGATTGGCTGAGGCCGCAGCCGCGGCGAAATACCTCGGCGCGCAGTACGAGTGCGCGGGCTTTTCCGATAACGAGGTTTTTGCCGGCGCCACTTCCCTGCGGCGCTCGGTAGAACTTTTGCGGCAGTTCGATCCCGACGTTGTCATCACGCACTCGCCCGTAGACTACATGATCGACCATGAGGAAACCTCGCGTTTGGCGCGCGCTGCTGCGTTTTCCGTGGCCATGCCGCTGTACGCGACCGGATCGAGTAGTCCGCACCGACCGGCACGCGGCACGCCGGCGCTTTACTACGCCGATCCGGTCGAGGGGACCGGCCCGTTCGCCGCGCGCATCCGCCCCGACTTTTACGTCGACATCACCGCCCAGATGGAGCGCAAGCGCCACATGCTGGGACTGCACGAGTCCCAGAGAACCTGGCTGCGCGCTCACCATGGAGTCGACGAGTATCTGGACCGCATGACCGACTGGGCCGAACAATACGGACGCGAGTGTGGATTTCCCTATGCCGAAGGCCTGCGCCAGCACCTGGGCCATGGCTATCCAAAGGAGCCGGTTTTGCAGGAAGCGCTGGGGTCGTTGGTAGCCATAGTGGCTTCATGATTGGTCAAATTGGGGATTGGGGATTTCAATTGCGGATTGCGGATTTATTGCGGATTGGGTCAGGCCGTCAAACAAATCAGCCCACATGTCACCACCAGCCACGCGGCCGTTCCATCGGTATTCACCAGCCCGGCGGGCAGGCGCTATCGAGCATTCCGAGAATGGCAAGCAGTGTCGACTTTCCCGCCCCCGACGGCCCCATGATGGAGACAAACTCGCCAGCGCGCACGTCGATGCCAATACGCCGCAGGACAAGAGTCCTGGTGGATCCGGCCTCGTAGGATTTCTCGAGGTCGGCCAACCGAATTAACGTCGAATCTTCTGTCATCGATGAAATAGAGACAATGAAAAATCGTTGCGGATTGCGGGCTCAACCGGAAGCCTCACGCAATCGGAAAATCCGCAACCCGCAAACTATCAGAATTCCTGCAAATGGAGCGCCAAACCATCTTTGACCAATTTGCTGGACTTCCCGCCCTTTCCGCCTTTGAAACTGTTCGCCTCTGGGACATCCTCATACCGAAACCGCACAGTTGTGATCCTCCACCGATTTGCCCGCTCGCTTACGTTCGCGGCTCGGACAAGCGTGAGATAGACTGCGACTTCCGGAAAAGGGGACCGGGACCGGCATGAAACTGCTTGCCTTTTTGTCGCTCTGCTTGATCTGGGGGACTTCCTGGATCGGGATCAAGTTCGCCTTGGAAGGTTTCCCTCCTTTCCTGGGCGCTGCGGCGCGGTTTGGTTTGGCTGTTGTCTTTTTATTTCTTTATGCCCTGGCTAATCGGGTTTCGCTGCGGATCGGCAGGGAGATGTACGGCGTGATCCTTCTGTGCGCGGCGTTGAATTATGCGATCGATTACGGCCTGATCTATTGGGGCGAACAGTATCTCAGCGCCGGAGTGACCGCCATTTTCTTTGCAACTTTCCCGCTGTTTACCGCTGTCTTTTCTGGTTTTTTCCTGCCGGGAGAGCGCTTGCGTTGGCCGATTGGGTTCGCCCTGACTGCCGGATTTGCCGGTGTCGTCCTGACCTTCTACCAGGAATTTGTCGACACACGCTTTGACTCGCGTGTCACCTTTGCCACGGCCGCCGTTGTCGTCAGCGCCATGACCGGCGCCCTTTCCAATATTGTGATCAAGCGTCGCCTCGGCAAGGTGCACCCCATACCGCTCAGCTTGCACCAGATGCTGTGGGGCGTCCTGATGCTGGCCGCCATCGGTGTGTTTCGCGGGGAGACCGCGCTGCTGCACCCCGGCACGCGAGCGATTCTGGCGACGGTTTATCTCGGTCTGGTGGCTTCGGCGCTGGCTTTTTCGATCTACTACTGGCTGCTGCAGAGAATGAACGTAGTCCGCTTGTCTCTGATCGTTTATATTTTTCCGGTAGTGGCGCTATTCATCGACTGGCTCGTCGTCGGGCGATCAATCGCCGTTCGGACGGTGGCTGGCATGGCGCTGATTTTCACTGGCATCGCCCTTTCGGAGTTCTATTCATCACGGAGACCCCCGCTATGACCTGGATCAAAACAATCCCTCTGGCCGAGGGTGGAGAAAAGCTGCGCCGCGCGGTCGAAGGACAACGCGCCATGTACCCGGTCGAATACGCCCAGCCGGTGCATCCAACCGGCGACGGCTCCTCCGATATCGTCGCCTCGCACAGCCTGATCCCCGACGCCCTTTACCACGCCTTTGCCACCTTCGGCGCGCTGATGTCTCCCGATCTTCCCCTGACGCGGCGCCAGCACGAAATGATCACCACGATCGTCTCGGTCACCAATCGGTGTGTGTATTGAATCGACTCTCACGCAGAGTTTCTGCGTCGAGTCACACTGGACGAAGAGCTGGTCGCGGCGCTATCCAAAGATTATCGGAGCGCGCCGATTACGGAGGCCGAGCGGGTGATGCTCGACTACGTAGTCACGATTACGCGCGATGCAACGGCCGTCAGGAGGGCCGACCACGACAAGCTGCGCGCGAATGGTTTTGACGACCAGGCCATTTTGCAGATCACGCTGCTGGCTGCGTGGTTCAACTACATCAATCGAGCAGCCGATGCGTTGGGAGTAGGCCGGGCGTGATCGTCGCAGGGGTCGGTGAAGTCATCGATTGGGGATTGGGGAATGGGGATTCAATTGCGGATTTCGGATTGCGGATTGCGGATTTATTGCGGATTGGGGGATTGGGGATTGAAGTGAACGGCTCACTATGGGTGTGAATAAATCGATTTCACCGCAGAGACGCAGAGGCCGCAGAGAAGGCGCAGAGGAATCCATACTTGGAACTTGACAAAGCGCTCGGTGCGCTACGATGAGATCAAACGAGGACTTTGAACTGTTAGATCTCGAGCGAGATCTTCCCACAACAAGTGAAGATGTCCTGGCCTTGAGAAGGTTCCGTCAATTCCCGAAACTGGACCTCAAAGCTTACCTCGCATTCCTCAAATCACTACCCTCAAACCATCAAATGCTGCGGTCTCGGAAGGGCCCGTGCGGGGAGTCCGTTTTTGAATTGTAACAATAAAGCCTGAAGGGCTGTTCCTTGTATTCTTGCTACTGATCACTTGCCCCTTGAACGTGTGCGTGTTTGGCGTAGTGCTCGCGCAGCAGGTCGCGGCCGAAGTCTCCTTGAAAATCGCGCCAGACCGAATGAATATGGTTGGCGTTATTCTGAGTGTTGTCGTACTCGATCAGGAATGTAGGTCCCTGCACGCGATAGTAATGCGGCTGGCCGAGCTGGCCGCCGCCGGCCCAGGCAAAGTGCAGTTTGTCCCACCCGGCCCGCTTGACCTTTTCGAGACGCTCAGCGGCCAGATCGGCCGGCATCGTCGAGGCGTATTCATTGACCAGCGCCTGCAACAACGCGGCTTGCACCCGGGTCAGATCAGTCGCCGGAATTCCGGCGGCAGCCAGTGGATCGGCTTTATTGGAGAAAGTGGTGATGATGTCGTCGGGCGCCTTCACGTCAAAAACAGCGCGGGCTCGCTGGCCCGCGTCAAGCGCGTCCAGCAACTGGCGGCCCATGTCTTCTTCCGCTTTGAGCGCTCGCAATCCCTTGCGCGGCCCTTCTCGGACTTCGGCTGGATTAGCGCCCAGAAACGAAGGAGTCGTAGCCACCATCTTGCCGGCGGCAACCGTGAAGTTCAGCGACAGGTGGTGCCCTTCAACGCGCCATCCCCAGGCCTCTTTGGCCGAAGGCGTGCCGAAGATCGAGAAGTAATACAATTCGGGATCCCGCCGTGTTGGATTCTTTTCCAACTCGCGCAGGATAAGCTCCAGACTGATGATCGTCTCGGTTTTCTGGTAGCCCTTCGCGCTCAACCCGGTCTTGAGAAAGTCGTGGGCCAGCTTGCGCTGACTCTCGTTGAGGTCCTTGAGGGGAATGCCTTTTCGGGCGCGCGGAATGTAATGCCAGTCCAGACGATTGGCATCGTCGAACGCCATTTTTGCCACCGCTGCCTGCTCGGGCGTAAGGGCCTGGAGAAATCTCGTGGCACTGTCGGCCATGGCTGTCGCCGATCGCATCTTCGCGTCAGCGTAATAGACGACCGCCAGTAAAAGCAACGAAGCGATTAATGCGAAATGCCGCAACGGCTTTTTCATTTTCATCGGGCACCTTCCTTGTATTACCAATTAGTGAAATCTTGTCACTTGAGCAAGATTGGCGATTACGCTTCTTAACCTAGCGGCCCGCGGCCTTCCGGCCGCAGCTCTGTTGGCGCTTCGTCGCCAGTTCGGCGCTGCCTACTGCCGGCTGCCGACTTTGGTTGCGACTTGCCGCGCTGTGGCAACTATCTCCATCTTGTATCATTGGACGGTCCCGATAGTGATGGTATTTTCTCTACAGCCAGCTATCCCGGTCGATGAACCCATGCACCCTGGCGCTGCTGTCGAATCTGGGCACCGAGGCTCGAGCCTACCAGAGCGTCGAGGCTCTTCAAGCGCCTTCAAACGAGCATTATCGACTCGGCAAGTTCGATGACGCCGTTGTCCAATACCAGAAGGTTCTAACATCACGCCCTGACGATCCGAACGCCTTGTACTGGCTGGGACGAACCCTGCTCAAGAAGGATGACGTACAATCCGCCTTCGATTTGTCTGCCAAGAGCTGTAACAAACATCCAGCTAACGGACACCTGCGCTCCCTGCTGGGCGACGTTCTTTTTCGACAAGGCAAATTCGACGATGCAAAGGCGGCCTATCAAAACGCCATCAAATTGGATGTCAACTTGGTCCGAGGGCATCTAGGCTTGGGAAGGGTCTTAAAAACAGAAAGCCGCTACAAGAGCGCCTTGCCTCACCTTCGGAAGGCATACGAGCTGGACCCCAAGGATCCGGATGTCATCCGCCAGTGGGCGTCTGTCCTGAAAAGCTCGGAGGAGGAAGCCCGGCTTTGGGAAACCTACATCGCTTTGGCCACCAACGAGGATGACTTCACCTTGGCGCGAGTCAAGTCTTCGGTAGACGTCCGCAGAAAGACGGGATTCAAGAAACTTCTGGTGTTGAAGGGTGAGCCAAAGGCCAACGAGATCAAACTGCAATCATTGAAGAATGGCCCCAGGGAAGCCTTCGGCCTGGGACTGAATGTTCGAATCAACGGCGGTAAACAACTCACTCTTCATTTAGACACTGGAGCGTCGGGCCTGATGATCCACCAAAGGGCGGCCGAAAAATCAGGTATCTAAATTGTACTTCCCACCCAAGTTCGCGGCATCGGCGATCAGCGGGCTCCTGAAACCAATTTTGGGTGGGCAGACTCAATTCAGGTGGGAGAACTTGAATTCAACAACTGCGTTGTGGAAGTCACTCAGAAGCGGCTTTTCGCCGACAGCGACGGGTTGATCGGTACCGACATCTTCGCCGACTTCTTGATCCATCTGAACTACCCGGGGCGTCTTTTGAAACTGGCACTTCTGCCCCACCGCAACGCTCCGGCAGTGCCGACTGAGATTGGGGATCGGTATCACTTTGACCGGTTTGACCAAGGAGTTCCCCACGAAACAGCTAACCTTCACCCGATCCGCGTTTTAAGCGGAAAACTTTTCCTTCCTACGGTCGTCGACGAGAAATTTCGGAGCCACTTCATTATTGACTCGGGAGCTGCCGAGAGCATCATTTCCACGGAACTCGGCGAACAGGCGACCCACCTGGCGCGGAGCGGCGACACCGTAGCGGGCGTATCCGGCCGCGTCCGAGATGTTTACCGGGCTAGGGCTGTGACGTTGCAGTTCGCCAGTTTCAGGCAGCAGAATCAGGGGATGTTGTCGCTGGAACTCAAGAACCTCAGCAAGGTTATCGGATCCGAGGTTGGCGGTCTAATCGGTCATCCGACCCTTCGGCATTTTACTTTGATCATCAACTACCGTGACGGCGTCGTCGGGTTCGTGCATCATTGACAGGTAACGAACCATCGGTGACTTGACGGTCTTGGATGTCGCCACGATTCTCGATAACGTTTTGATTTGCCGGCCCGCGAGCGACGACGACGTTCGCCATGCTATCAATTGCCAAAATCATTGAATTTTGATCATCGTTCTTCGGGCAATTTGAAAAGGGCCCACAACAATGCAGCGCGGATTGACACGGATTAAACGGATTAGGCGACTTTGGTATGCGTTGAACTCATCAGCAAATAATCCGTGTTAATCCGTTTAATCCGCGCTAAGGCACGAGTACGATATAGCCCACAAAAATTATTGGAACGACGTTCGCCATGAATAGTCCCGGCTAAAACCGGCTAAAACCGTTTCGTAACTCGGCTCGAACTCGTAACTCGTACTTTGCACTTGCTTCGCGTTTCTGCGGTGAAAGTTAAGAAAGATTATGTTAGAGCGACTTCAGAAAGTCATTGCCGCCGCCGGGCTCGCGTCGCGTCGCCAGGCCGAAGAGTGGATCACGCAGGGCCGCGTGTCGGTCAACGGAAAGATCGTCTCGACGCTGGGCTCCAAGGCGGATCCGGAGGTCGACCACATCAAGGTGGACGGCCGCCGGCTGGCCGCCCAGGGCAAACGCGAATATGTCCTGGTCAACAAGCCCCCCGGGGTTCTCAGTACCGTGTCCGATCCGCTCGGGCGTCCTAAGGTCACCGATCTGGTTCGCAATTCGCAGCGCCTGTATCCGGTCGGCCGCCTGGACTACCACAGCGAAGGCTTGATCCTGCTGACCAACGATGGCGCGCTGGCGCGCCTGTTGATGCGGCCGGGCACGCATTGCCCCAAAGTGTACGAGGTCAAGGTCAAAGGCAAGCCTGACGAGGGCGCCATCGCGCGGCTGGCGCGCGGCGGCGTGGTCGCGGGTCAGAAGCTGGCGCCCTGCCGGATCGAACGGAAGCGCCAGGATCTCAACACCTGGTATCGCGTGACGCTGCACGAGGGAAAAAACCGCCAGATCCGAAATATGTTTGAAAGCATCGGGCACCAGGTTCAGAAGCTGCGGCGCATTGCCTATGGCCCTATTCGCGACGCCCAACTGCGTCCAGGCGAGTTCCGTTCTTTGAAACCAGCTGAGGTTGCTTTACTGCGCGGGTTGTCGGAACAACCCCACGGCTCCGGAGGGACCGCCGCACCGGCGCAGCGAAGCAAGGTCGGCTGGGCGCGCCCGCGCCGCGCCCCGGGTAAGCCGACCAAAGGCCCGCCGGCGGCCCGCAAGCGCTAAATGTTTACGGGAATTGTTCAGGCGGTGCGACCGGTAGCGGCCCTTCAAAAGACGAAAGGGCGCCTGCAGTTGGACATCGAGCTTCCCGAGGACTGGCGGCTGGAGGCGGGCGAGAGTGTCTCCATCTGTGGCGTCTGTCTGACCGTGGTCTGCTGCGACAAGGCAGCCTTCCGTGTAGAGGCCCTGCCTGAAACGGTAAACAAGACCAATCTCGGCGCGTTGCGCGCCGGCGCTCTCGTGAATGTGGAACGGGCGCTACGCGCCGGCGATCCGATGGGAGGTCACTGGGTACAGGGGCATATCGACGGTACGGGTGAAATCCGATCGATTGCGCCGCAGGGAGATGCCTGGATCTTCGACGTGGCCGCACCGGCGCCGATGCTTCGTCACATCGTGACAAAGGGTTCGATTACCGTCGACGGCGTGAGCCTCACGGTCGTCGGCAAAACACGCGGCGCTTTTCGCGTCATGATCATTCCGTTTACAATGAAGCACTCGCTGTTTGGAATCTATCGGAGGACGGACCGCGTGAACCTGGAGTGCGACATTCTGGCAAAGTACATCGCCGAATATTTGAAGACCTCGCGAAGGAAACGATGAGGCGGTTGCTGTGGGTGTCCGTGATCCTGGCAGTGGCGGCAGCGGCAGTCAGGCCCGCATCCGCGAGCCTTTTGCTGGGACGGGACACAGTCATTGTCTGGGAAATGACGACGAAAAAGTCCACCTATGAGTTTGTCGTCCGGTTGGCGCGCTTCCGCCCGGATCGCTACTTTGAATGGGAGAACCCCTCCAGCCAGGGGACGGTCAACCTCGCAGAGCGCGCTATCGAGATGGGGGACAGGTACATTATCTCGAGCCTCTTTGACGTGGGCGTCGATGTGGAGAGCCGAAACAGCACGACGCTGTGGCTCAGCCGGAAGGTGTTCAACCAGATCAAGGACAACGGCAGCGCGCGCGTCTACCTGAACGGGTTGAAGAATGAATTTCAGAAGCTGGCTGAAGAGGACTACACGCTGGCCGTCAATCGCCTGTCATCGCCGGCCCGGGCTCTGAAGATCAAAGATGACCGCAACAACGAATGGAGGTTTCTCGACGACGCCGACAACCCCATCCTGCTCGAGTACAAGACTGAGCACTTCCATCAAAAAATCAAAAGCGTTACGACTGACCGGAAAAACACACTTCGGTGGATAAAAGTACGTTGAATCCAAATAGGAGCCGCGAACTACGAGTTACAAATTACGAATTACGAGTTACGAATTTATCGTAACGTAAGTCTGCGTCGTACAAAGTGCTCCGTAACTTGTAGCTCGTAACTCGTAATTCGTAACTCGTACTTCTCTCCACGTCGGCTTGACGAAACCTGCGTATTTGTTACGATTGGGCCGTATGCGACATCTGCACAAAATCCAACAGAGGGGCGATTTATGAGTCACCTGTCGTTTACGGTGCACGTTTTCATGGAAGAAGAATCTTTTGTGGCCTACGTTCCGGAGCTTGACGTCTCAAGCTGCGGCGCTATCGCGGAAGCAGCGCGGCGAAACATTCGAGATGCAGTACTTGGGTTCCTGGAAACCAGCGAAGAGATGGGGACGCTGGATGTGATCCTCGAGGAGGCGGGTTATCGGCGTGAAGGCCAATCTTGGCGAGCGCCCGAGTTCGTCTCGCTTGATCGCCTTAGCGTCGATTTGAAGTAGATGCCCACTCTGCGACCCGTCGACTACCGGGTCCTCATCAAGGTCTTTGAACACGAAGGTTTCACACTCAACCGACAAAGAGGCGATCACCTACGTCAAAGCTGGTATCAAACGGCCTCTGGTGATTCCCATGTACGGCAATGTTCCGGTGTTCATCATTAAGAATCTACTCCGGACCGCCGGATTGAGTCGCGAACAGTACTTCGAACTCCTCCAAAGATAGGTCACAAAAAACTCCCTTCGGCGAGTGGCTGTCTGAAGCTTGCCAGTGGGTGTAAACTCTTGGCCAGGCAGATTCGTAACTCGTAATTCGTAACTCGTAACTCACTTTCCTAGAGTTTCGACGCTATCGCATCCCGAACCCTCGCCAGTACGAGCAGCTTGTCTTCGGTGGAATAGCCCGCCGTTGGGACCGGATCGTGAAAATACAGGTCGATGACCCCCGCGGTCAGCCGCAGAGATCCTTTAGGCAGACGTTGGCGGCTGCCGACCAATGTGATGGGTACTACGGGGACGCCGGCCAGGATCGCCATGACAAACGAGCCGCTCTTGAATGGACCGAGCGTTCCATCGGAGCTGCGCGTGCCTTCGGGAAAAACCATAAACGAGAAACCGGCTTGAAGGGCTCGCGCGCCGCTTTCAACTGCAATGCGTCCGCTATCTCGGTTGCCCCGGTCGATGAAGATGAAATTGGCCAGCCGCATGGCGCGACCGAGGATAGGAATCCGTCCCAATTCCTTTTTCAAAAGCGCCCGGAGTTGTCGGGGGATGTGTGTCACCAAAGCGGGCGCATCGGTGTGGCTCTGGTGGTTGGCCATGAAAACATAGCTTTTGGCCGGGTCGACTTTCTCAAGGCCGTGAGTACGAACACGGATGCCGGCCAGTCGCAGCCCCAGCGCAGTGCCCCAGACGCCCAGCCTGTACATGGGGCCGGCGTTACCCGTCACGGCCGTATACACGACCGCCGGGAAACCGAGTACCACAAGAATCACAAACAAGGCAGTGACTACAAAAATTCCACGAAGCAAACTGGTTTCTCCGAGTAGGGGAGGTGCAGCCGATGTCAGTGCCGTACCCGGAAGGGTACGAGTAATCGATGACTGCCACGTGCCCGTGCACGAGCACGTCAACGAGCACGATCACATCTTTACCTTGGTCCTCACGCCTGGCAACGCGATGGCCGGCGCGGGGATCGGGCCCCATTCGTATTTTTCGGGCGTCAGGTCTTCCTGCGAATTCAACGCCTGCTCCCACGTGATGAGCTGGCCGGTGTAAGTGGCCATTCGTCCCAGAATCGCCACCAGCGTGCTTTTGGCCATATACTCGCCGTTGTTGATCGGCTTACCGCTGCGGACGGCGGCAAACAACACGTCGTGCTCTTTCTGATACATGTTGTCGTCCTGGTTGTCGTCTGGCGCCTTGAAGACCCATTCCTTGTCGCCGGCTGATATCGCCAACCTGCGTTCGGAGACCAGCGCGTAACCCTTCTCGCCGAGGACGTGGGCGCTCATGTCGTTGTGGCAGCCGGTCTGCTGACGGCAGGTGCTGAAAAGCTTGACTCCGTTGGCGTACTCATAGGTCACCGAGTGGTGATCGTAGATGTTGCCGAACTCGGGTCCAGTCCGGACCTGTCGCCCTCCCGTTCCAACTGCGCGCACCGGATACTCATCGTTCATCAGCCAGGTACAGACGTCCAGGTAGTGGACGTGCTGTTCGACGTTGAAGTCACCCGAAAGCCAGGTGAAGTAATACCAGTTGCGCATTTGCCACTCCATGTCGCTCCATTCCGGCTGGCGCGGCTTGATCCAGATCGACCCGCGGTAGTCGTTGGCCTGCAGGGCGCGGATGCGCCCGAGTCCGCCGTCGTGAATGCGCTTGACGGTCTCCTGAAAGCCGGTCGAGTAGCGCAGGCAAAGGCCTGAGACAATCGACAGGTTTCGGCGTTGGGCTTCTTTGCAAGTGGCCAGAACCGAACGAACGCCCGGCCCATCCACCGCCACCGGCTTTTCCGCAAAAACATGCTTGCCGGCATCGACGGCGTATTTGAGATGTGCCGGTCTGAAATGGGGCGGTGTGGCCAGCAGCACGATGTCGACACCGGAGTCGATGACCTGCTTGTAGGCGTCAAAGCCCACGAAGCGGCGCTCTTCGGAAACGTCGATCTTATTGACGATGTTAGTTTGTCCCTTCAGATTGGCAAGACTGCCTTCCAGACGGTCGCGGAAGGCGTCGCCCATGGCAACTAGTTTGACGTTGGGGTCGGCCTGCAACGCCTGCACAGCCGCTCCGGTACCGCGCCCTCCGCAGCCGATGAGGCCGACGCGAAGCACATCGTTTGCTGCGGCGTGGCCGCCTCCGGCGGTCCACCGCGGAGCCAGCGCACCCGTTACAGCCGCGGCGCTCGAGGTTTTTCGAAACTGACGGCGTGAAACGGGCGGGAGCTTAGGTGATTCGCTCATGGTTGTTTCCTCTCGAATTTCAAAGCCTCCACCACTGACCGGGCCACGAGCGTAAGCGAGTGGGCAATCGGTGGCAACATTTTGACTGTCGCTCTTGACTGCCGCGGCAGGCGGCTCATCTCCAGCTAGTGACACTGTGCGGTGCAGTGAAAAGCGGCTTCACCACAGAGACACAGAGGACACAGAGAAGACACAGAGAAAGACTTCGTATCAACGACCGGCTGTCTGTAATTCCTCTGTAATTCCAAGGATGCATGTCAACGAACCTACTGTGAGTGTTCTCCGTGCTGCAATCGAAGTTCATAAAACTCGTTCGTCTGCTCTTCTCTGTGTTCCTCTGTGTCTCTGTGGTGAAGCCGGTCAAAAATCTGCCCCAGTTTTTCCATGGATGCCCCCGTCGGCTGCGATCAAGACCGCTTCCGCTTGATCGGGTGCAGCTCGAATTTACGGAACAGAATCTCAAAGCCTTCCGATTGCAGCAAAATCTTGCCGGCCGAAGGAAAGACGTGATGGGCCTCGTTGACTTCCGTTCCGTTGATCAAGATCGTGATGCGGTCGGCGGCGCAGATACACTCGACCCGAGTCCACTGGCCGAGCGGGCTTTCGAAGTCGTGTTTGCCCCGTGTGTCGATCCATTCCTCAAAGTCCGGATCGTGCAGCGACCACCAGAACTGTTTGCCCGAATATGCCGTCGGCGCGCCGCCCCGCTTCCAGCGCGTGCGGCCGTCGGGTCCGAGAACCGTGTCGCTGGTGACTGTGACCGGAACGGCCCGGCCGCCGGCGTCCTTTCCGGCGATGACGATCAGGTCGCCGTTGCAGCCCTGCGCCAGTTGGCACTCGATCGATGACATCCAGGGATTGCGCGCTCCGTCAGGACCGGTCCCGTGCAGAAGAACGCCGGAGTTGCGGACCGTCTTGCTGTTGTAGGTCTTCGCACCCCACTTGTATTCGACGACGAGATGGTAATCGCGGTAGGCTTGCAGCGTGGCGGCGTAACCGTCGATTTCTCCGGAAACGTGCAATATGCCATCCTGGACGGTGAAGACTCTGCGCGGATCTCTGTTGCCCGTGTTCTTGACCCACGTGTACAGTCCGCTGAGGTCGCGGCCGTTGAATAGGCGGATGGTTCGGTGCGGTACAATCGGCTCCTCGGCGAC
This sequence comes from Acidobacteriota bacterium, assembly GCA_051001345.1. Taxonomy (GTDB): domain Bacteria; phylum Acidobacteriota; class UBA6911; order JACQSX01; family JBPCNK01; genus JBPCNK01. Next base: position 23,971 of record JBPCNK010000226.1, read on the forward strand.
GGCAGGCGCCGGCCAAACGGCACCCAGCGCTCCCGTCGAAACGGCCAGAAAGCGCCGGCGCGACCAGCTGTGAAAAGCCGCATTTCTCAACATTGACAACACCTCTCACAGGTTTACACGAGTTGCTTGAATTTGCAGCCAGATTCTTTGTGCGGGCCGGCCGATTGACTTCGCTTCGCGTCTCGAAGAGAATTCCAGCCACCCATACCAGCAAGCCAGGAGGTTCGCCCTTGAGTCCTGTATTCGGTCTCACCCGTCGCACTTTTATGAAAGCAACTGCCGCTGGAGTCTCTGCGCTCTCCTCCGTGCAGGCTGCGCCGGCAGCCGGAAAGCCAACTCGATTTCAGATTGCCTGCATGACGCTCCCCTATTCGAGCTTTCCGCTGGAGCGCGCCCTGCAGGGCATCGCTGCCAGCGGCTACAAGTACGTCGCCTGGGGCACGCGCCACCGAACCAGGGGCGGTCAGGAAGCGCCCCTGCTGGACATCAACGCTCCGCCGGTTGAGGCCAAAAAGCTGGCCGGTCGCTGTCGCGATCTCGGACTCACGCCCTTGATGATGTTTTCGACCATCTACGTCGCGGCCGATGGGGCTCTCGACGGGCACAAGAAACGGATCGCGCAGGCCGAAGCAGCCGGCATCGGGCAGGTCCTGACGTTTGGTCACACCGAAGGAGGCAGTTATCCGGTTTGGATCCGCAACCTCCGGGAACTGGGGCCGATTGCCCGCTCGGCCGGCGTGATTGTGGTCATCAAACAGCACGGCGGGGAGACTGGCACCGGCAAGGATTGCGCGCGCATCGTTCGCGAAGTAGGGGACCAGGGCGTGTGGGTCAACTACGACGCGGGCAACGTTATGGATTATCTGGATGCGGATCCGATCAAGGACATTCAGGAATGCGTCAACTACGTTCGGAGCTTCTGTATCAAGGACCACCGCAATTTTCCCACTGACGTGGACTGTGGTCCGGGATTTGGCGAAATAGACCACTATCGACTGCTGGCGCCCGTATCCTTCACCGGCCTGGCGATGCCGCTGGCCTGCGAGAATATCTCGGCGCCGGTTGTGCCAAGGCCACAGGCGCCCGAAGGAGTCGACCAGTTGGCCCGGCGGGCCAGGGAATTCCTGGAGACTGTCATCGCAGGTTTGCAATCAGGGGTCAGGGTTCAGGGGGCAGGGGTCAGGGGGGTACAACCCAGGAACATCGTTTACACTTCGACCCAGCAACATCGTTGACACTTTTTGCAGGCAATATGGATATCTCGAGGAGGTACCCGGATGGCCTGGAAGGAGACGTCAGAG
>JBPCNK010000227.1:0-10426 GCA_051001345.1 Acidobacteriota bacterium
GGAATGTTCAGTGCCGCGACCGCAGGGAGCGGGTCCGCGCAACCGACTGCGACTAGCGAAGCCGTCGTCGCTCGCAGCACTGTTGCTGGTCGCCCGCGTGTTGATCCGCGCCGAGGCTGAAGACCGCACCGTACGACACTCAGATTTGGTCCAACGCAAACGAGTTGCAGACAGGACGTACCAATTGACGTCCACGAGCACGAGCATGTCCACGAGCACGTCCACGACCACGATCACGCCCTGACCCCTGACCCCTGGCCTGTCATTGACATCCACAGACACAGAGAGGTATTTTGGCTGTTTCCGTTTGTTGGGGAGAACGCATGAAACAGAGGTTGTTTACGCCGGGGCCCACCGAACTGCTGCCTGAAGCCCAGGTCGCCATGTCGGGCCGGATGCCGCACCACCGCAAAGAAGATTTCAAAGCTATCTTTGCTGAAACGCGACAGCTCCTGCGCTCTATCTATCGAACCGAGCATGAAGTCCTGATCCTGGCCAGCTCGGGAACGGGCGCCATGGAAGGCGCCGTCGCCAACCTTCTCTCGCCCGGAGACGAAGCCTTGGTTGCAGTCACAGGAAAGTTCGGCGAGCGCTGGGTCGAGCTCTGCAAAGCCTACGGCGCCACCGCTCAAACAATCGTCCCCGGCCCAGGTCAGGCGGTCGATCCGTCGCAGATCGAACAGGCCTTGGCGCAAAATCCCAACATCGCCGCCGTCTTTGTCCAGGCCTGCGACACGTCAACCGGCGTAGCCAACGACGTCGAAGCGATCGGCGCCATTGTCGAGCGCTGCAAGGACACGTGCCTGGTCGTCGACGCCATTACGGCCCTGGGAGTTTCGCCGGTTGAAACCGACGGCTGGGGCCTGGACGTCGTCGTCAGCGGATCGCAGAAAGCGTTTATGATTCCGCCCGGCCTGGCCTTTGTAGCCGTCAGTCCGAAAGCCTGCAGGAAAATCGAAGTGTCGCGCTCGCCGCGGTACTATTTCGATTTCCGTAAGGAGCTCAAGCATCAGAAGGAGGCCCAGTCGGCCTGGACGCCGGCGATTTCTCTGATCGTCGGATTGCATGCATCGTTGCGGTGGATTGAGAGCTTCGGACTGGACAAACTCATCGCAAACGCCGGGCGCCTGGCCGCCGTCACCCGCGCGGCAACAAACGCACTCGGTCTGGAACAATACTCGCGCAGCCCGGCCAATGCCGTGACGGCACTGAAAGTTCCTTCTGGTCTCAGCGGCGGCGACCTGGTGCGCAGACTCCGCGAAGAATTCGGCCTGGTGGTCGCCGGCGGACAGGGCGATCTCAAGGGAAAGATCATCCGGATCGCTCACCTCGGCTACTACGACTTCCTCGATACGATCGGAGTTCTCGCCGGACTGGAGATTGCGCTCCAGCGGATGGGTCATCCCGTCGAACTTGGTTGCGGCGTACAGGCGGCTCTCCGGGAATATGCCGAGCAGGCTCCAGGCTCCAGGCTTCAGGCTCCAGGCGTCAGGGAATTGGCGGATTGAGGTCCCTGGCGCGTGGAGCCTGAAGTCTGCATCTGAAACAATGAGGAGCTGAGTTCATGTGTACATTTGAAAAAGCACACCGGCCTGGTGGCCGGTGCCACTTCTGCTTCGGGACAGTGGCTCTAGCTTCGGGCTTCAGGGAGTTGCGGATTGAAGTCCCTGGAGCCTGGAGCCTGAAGCCTAAAACACGTGGCTGAATCCATCAAAATTTTGGTGAGCGACAGCGTATCGGAACGCGGTGTCGAACTGCTGCGCGAGCGCCGATTTGACGTCGACTACCTGCCTGATCTCTCCGCCTCTCAACTGCTCGGATGCATCGGCCAATACGACGCGTTGCTGGTCCGAAGCAAGACACAGGTCACAGCCGAAGTGCTTGCGGGCGCGGCTCGTTTGAAGTGGATCGGCCGCGCCGGCGCCGGCGTAGATAACATCGACCTCGAAGAGGCTACACGGCGCGGCATCATCGTCGCCAACACTCCGGGCGGCAATAGCGTCAGCGCCGCCGAGCATGCGATGGCGTTGCTGCTGGCGATGGCACGAAAAATCCCCGAAGCAAGCGCTCGCACCAAGAGCGGCGCCTGGGACAAAAAATCGTTTACGGGCGTCGAGCTGTACGGAAAAACTCTGGGAATTCTCGGACTCGGCAAGATCGGCGCGGAAGTGGCGCGCCGTGCCCTGTCGTTTGAAATGCGCGTGATCGCCTACGACCCGTTTGTCAGCGCCAAACTCGCGCAGGAACTCAAGGTCGAGCTGCATCCGTTTGCGGAGGTCATCCGTCGGGCGGACTTCCTTTCGCTGCACCTGCCGAGCAACGAGGATACCGAGCGGCTGATCAACGCCGGCTCCATAGCCCAAATGAAGCGCGGAGTGTGCCTGGTCAACTGCGCGCGCGGCGATTTGATCGACGAGCAGGATCTGGTGGCCGCGCTCGATTCGGGCCACGTGGCAGGAGCGGGCCTGGACGTGTTCCGGGAAGAACCGACGTCCAACCAAGCGCTTCTTTCCCATCCGAGCGTGATCGCAACGCCCCACATCGCCGGATCGACCGTCGAGGCGCAGGAGCGCGTTGGGTACGATGTCGCGATTCAACTGGCTGACTACTTCCAGGACGGCGTCATCCGCAACGCCGTCAACTTTCCCGCGATCTCCACGGCGGAATACGCCGAACTGCGGCCTTACCTGGACTTGGGCCTTAAACTCGGCTGCGTCGTCTCGCAGATTAACCGGATACGCATTGATGAAATCGGAATCCGTTACTACGGATCGCTGGTGGACTTGAATTTCAAACCGATTTCCAACTACATTCTGAGCGGCATTCTCAAGCCCACGGTGGCGCGCATCAATCCGATCAACGCCCGCAGCGCCGCCCAGGAGCGCGGCATCGCCATCATCGAGACCGTCTCGACACGGCCGCGCAGCTTCTCCAACCTGATCAGCATCCAACTCCGCTCCGCCGACGGCCAGGAATGGGTCGAAGGAGCGCTATTGCATTACCGGAATATGCGCTTAGTGTCGATCGACGGGATTGATCTGGAGGTTCCACTCGGCAAGACGATGTTGTTTATCCGCAACAATGACAAGCCCGGCGTCATCGGACAAATAGGAACCATTCTGGGAAATCACGCCATCAATATCGCGAGTTTCACGCTCGGTCGGGGCGACGAAGATGCGCCGCGCCGCGGCGCCATCGGCGTCGTCAACACCGACAACGATATTTCCACCGAAGTCCTGCGTGAAATCCAGGCCTGCGCGGCCGTTGAATTCGCGCGAGTAGTTCGATTGTAGTCGCCAGTCGCCACACCAGTCGCCAGTCGCCAGTCGCCAGTCGCCAGCAATCCGGGAATACGACGACTCGCGACTACGAGAAGCCGGACTTCATGGTTCTGGCTTGGCATCAATATCTCTATCTCTGCCCGAATCCGTCGTCTTCATAGGCTGTGTTTTGCCCTTGACGATCTTCTCTATGAGGCGGTGTCGAGAAATCCCGTACCAACGTCCATGATTTGTCTCAAACGGTCGCTCCAATTCTTCCGACCAGCCAAGAACGATTCCCACTAGGGCCAAGAGGCCAAAAATGACGGATAGAATAATACCGACAAGACCCAACCCCCAAAGCGCCGGCAACAAGACTATTGGAATGACTAGGTAACGGAGAAACTTCCAGAGATAAGCAATCGCTGGTATTAGCCAAACTAAGAATAGAAAAGCAAAGAACGAGCTAATCCAGGCTAACCCGTACAAGAATGCTGTTATCCCCAGCACCACGAGAGGCACTTTTATGCCGTCCTTCGGAATACTGCCTTGATCTCTTTTTATAATTTCACCGACCTACAAGAAAACCCGGGTGGATTATCGTTCACGGGCCCGCTGGAGACAAGTTGTCAGACATGGCCATGATTTCTCCTCTGCGGCGCCATCGGTGTCGTCAACGCCGACAACGACACCTCCACCGAAGCCCTGGGGGAGTTGTGGGTCGCGAGCACTCTTTCCCTCGTAACTCGCGACCTTTTCTGGCGACTGGCGACCGGCGACTGGCGACTGGGTGGCGACTGGCGACTTGAACAGGTAATCCCTCCCCGGCGTCGGGCAAGTTTCCCTGTTCTCTCTATCACTTAGCGACGGATTTCATAACGGCCTTCTGCCTTTTCAATAACTTATGGTTCCCGTTCAGGTGGCATGCTTTTTGCTTCGTTTTTGGCGAACTCTAAGGAGGAACTACGAAATGACTCAAATAGCCCGGATCAATATTTTCGCTTTGGCTTTGGTAGTTACCTTGGCGCTGGGGGCGCCGGTATGGGCCGAGGATACCGGCAAGATGGCCCCAGAGACTGCAACAGGCCAACAGGTCAAATTGCAGGGAGTTATCGTGCACGAAGCCGTCAGCAGCCTGAATGCCGACAGCCTTGAAGTGCGCACCGCCAGCGGACCGGACGTGACCGTGTGGCTCAACAGCAAGACGCAAATCAAGGAGAAGAAGAGCAACCCCTTTCGCAGTTCGCAGAAATATTCTGCCCACCAACTGGTGCGCGGCCTCAACGTAGAGATAAAGGGTCGCAACGATTCCTCCGGAAAATTCTGGGCCGAAGAAGTGAAGTTCACTGACAACGACTTCAAAGTAGCCCAATCGATTGGATCACGCGTCAACCCGGTCGAGGGACGCCTGGCCGAAAACGAACGCAATGCCCAGCGTCTGAGCGGGCAGCTTGAAGAACTCAACGAACTCTCCAACGCAGCCCGCGGCGGCGCCCGGGCCGCCCAGGAGACTGCCGACGCTGCCATGAACGGCGTCGACAAGGCTAGCGTGCGCATCGATCGTGCTGACACGCGCATCACGGAAGCCAACGACCGGATCACTTCGCTCGATGACTTCGAAGTACGAACATCGACGATGATCCAGTTCAAGGTCGGCAACAGCGTACTTTCCAAAGACGCCAAGGCGGCACTGGATACGCTGGCCGGACAGACTAAAGGCGAGACTGGTTTCGTCATTGAGGTAACCGGTTTTGCTTCTGCCGACGGCAGTGAAAACGCCAATCGCCGGTTGAGCCAGCGTCGCGCTGCCGCCGTCGTTCAATACCTGGCTGAGAATCATCTGATCCCGCTGCGGCGAATCGTCACGCCCTTCGGCTATGGCGAAAAGCAACCCGTCGCGGAAAACACGACCCGTGCGGGACGAGAGCAGAACCGCCGCGTCGAAGTCAAAATCCTGGTCAGCCGTGGCCTGGCAGACTCCACTAAAGGAGCTTCTTCTAGCGGCGACGGAATGCGTTAGACAAGTAATCGACTAGTCCGAGCCACGAGCGTAAGCGAGTGGGCAATCAGCGGCAGTGTTGGACATAGTTGCCTCTGATTGCCCATTCGCTTACGCTCGTGGCCCCGGACATTGTCTGTTCCTGGGGACTACATGAGACGACGCGGATCCGGATCTCTGGCGCTTGGCTCCCTGCTGATTCTTGCCGTCGGGGCGTCCCTGGTATTGCCGGCCGGGGACGAAGTTCCCATCATTCGGGTCACAACCAAACTTGTCATGGTCCCGGTATCGGTTTCCGACTCGGCGGGGCGCTCAGTGTCCACTCTTACGTTGAAGGACTTCGTCGTGGACGAGGATGGTCAACGGCAAAATATCAGCCACATCGCAGATCCCGGCCACGTTCCCTTGGAATTGGCGCTACTGGTGGACGTTTCCGGCAGCGTTCATGGTCAGTTCGAGTTGGAGCGACAGGCGGCGGCCCGCTTTCTCCAGAGGATCGTCGATCCAAACGACACCATTTCCCTCTTTTCAATTGGCGTACGACCACGCCTGGTTCAGGAACAGACCTCGCAACTGGAGATAGCTCTTCGTGCTCTGCAACAGATGGAGCGCACGCGCACAACCACGGCGTTTTTTGATACCGTGTCGGCTGCGGCGCGGTCGTTACGAAAGACCGCGCGGCCTGGCGCTCATCGCGTCGTCGTGGCGCTTTCCGACGGCGAAGACAACAACAGCGACCATCAAACTTTGACCGACGCGTTGCGCGAGTTGCAGCAGTCCGATTGCCTCTTCTATGCGATCAACCCTGGAGGGACGTCGATTCGGCTGAACCGCATCAGTCTAAAGGCGCAGCAAGGACTGACTACGCTGGCCTCCCAGACTGGTGGCGCCGCCTTTCTGGTCGACCGGGCGGGAGACTTGGAGGGGATTTTTGGTCAAATCGCAGCCGACCTTCAGTCCCAGTATCTGTTAGGCTATCAGTCGACGAATTCGCAGAGTGACGGCGGATTCCGCAGGATCACCGTACGCGTTGTGGGGCGCCCGGATCTGACCGTCCGCGCCCGCCATGGATACTATCCCCATCGACCCGATCGATCTTCACAGGAGCGATCCGGATAGATGGTGGACTCGAAGAAAATGCTGACGCAGCACACGCTCCAACTGAACCATTCAATCGTCGACGCAGTGGTTCTTGAAGACAAGCTCGTTGTCCTCTTCGATTCGGACGCGAAATGCGAAGGGCAGTTTCATAACCTGGTCGCGCTCTCGTTTGCCGGCGAACCGCTGTGGTCGGCGGAATTCCCCACCACGGAAAAAGGCGACTATTACTATCGAATGATCTGCGACACGAGCTTGCGCGCCTTTTCTGTTTCTTTGTTCGAATGCGAAATCGATATTCGCACCGGCCGAATCACAAAAAAGACTCCGGTCAAGGGGGGCGATTCTGGCTCGTAATTTCTTCAGCACCAACGAGCCGTGGCCAGTGGCCAGTGGTCAGTTGGAAATGCCGATCGACCACTGGCCACTGGCCACTGACCACTGAACTCCGGGTGCGCGTCGTTATCATCGGCGCAGGTTTCGGAGGCCTCAACGCCGCGCGAGCCTTGCGACGAACAAACTTCGATGTAACGGTCATTGACCGGCGCAATCACCACCTTTTCCAACCCCTGCTGTATCAGGTTGCCACCGCCGCCGTTTCTCCAGGAGACATCGCCTATCCGATCCGCTCGATCCTAAGACGACAAAAGAACGCGCGCGTTCTTCTGGCTGAAGTCCGTTCCATCGACGTCGCAGCACATAACGTCGCCCTCGACGATGGTGGCCAGCTGTCCTACGATTATCTGATTGTCGCCACTGGCGCAGGCCATAGCTACTTTGGTCACGCCGAATGGGAGCGCTGGGCGCCCGGACTGAAATCGCTCGACGACGCGCTGGAGATTCGGCGAAAAATTCTTCTGGCCTTCGAGCGAGCCGAACGGGAAACCGACCCGGACCGGCGCAGGCGTCTCCTAACCTTCGTCGTCATCGGGGGAGGACCTACAGGCGTGGAACTGGCCGGCGCCATCGGCGAGATTTCGCGTCACGTTCTGGCCGAGGATTTTCGCTCGATTGACCCGCGCGAAGCGCGCGTTGTCCTCGCCGAAGCCGGGCCCCGCATCCTGCCGACTTTCCCAATCGAACTTGCCGGCTGCGCCGTGCGTTCTCTTGAGCGCCTGGGAGTGGAAGTCTGGCCCGGTTCAAAAGTGGATAAAATTGGAGCGGAGACGGTCACGATGGGGGACCGCCAGATTCAAGCGAGTACGATTTTGTGGGCCGCCGGCGTGGCGGCCTCCGGGCTCGGCCGTTCGCTTGGCGCGCCCCTTGACCACGCCGGGCGCGTCAGGGTCGAAGCGGACCTCACTGTGCCGGGCCATCCCGAGATCTTCGTGATTGGCGATCTGGCCTCCTTCACAGAGCCAGATGGAACGCAGCTTCCGGGCGTCGCGCCGGTGGCTACGCAGCAGGGTCGTCACGCCGCGGCCAATCTGCAGCGTACAATCGAAGGCCGACCGCGGCTTCCCTTCCATTACAGGGATCGTGGCAACCTGGCCACCATTGGGCGGGCGGCCGCCGTGGCCGACTTCGGAAAGGTGCAGTTTTCGGGACTGTTCGCTTGGCTTTTGTGGCTGTTTGTCCACATCTTCTTTCTGATTGGATTTCGCAACCGGGTGGCCGTCCTGCTCAACTGGGCCTGGGACTATTTCGCATTCCGCCGCGCCGCTCGCCTGATAACCGGCGACCCGAATCGGAAATAGTCGCCAGTCGCCATGTCCGAGCCACGAGCGTAAGCGAGTGGGCAATCCGTGGCAACATCTTGAACATCGTTGCCTGTGATTGCCCGCTCCCTTACGGTCGCGGCTCGGACATGGCCGCTCGCGACTGGCGACTGCTATAATGGCGAACCTTTGAGGACTCTTATGAAGCAGATCATTGCCGCCGCATTCGCGTTGTGGATGTCGACCCAAAGTGCCGTCGCCCAGGACAAACTCCTGACGCTCGACGATCTTTACGATCCACAGAAGAAAATCGATTTCAGCGGCTCGGTTCCTTCGGGATTCCGGTGGAATCTGGAGGGTACCCACTACCTGCAGGTCCGCAGCAGGCGCGGCGAGGGCGACGGTGCGATTGAACGGGTCGAGGCCGCCACCGGCCAATCGACACCCCTGCTGGATCGAGACAAATTTCAGTCTGCTCTTCAGAACGCCGGAGTTCCCGAGCAAGACGCGCGACGCATCTCGCGCCGCACTTCGTTTCAGTTCAATGAAAGCCAAAGCGCCGTCTTGTTTCAGTACGCCTCCGACCTGTTCTATTTTGAGATCCCCGGTCTGCGCGCTGTCCGGCTGACGCAAACTCCGGATACGGAGTCGGCCGAGAGTTTCAGTCCCGACGGCAAGCTGGTTGCGTTCGCGCGATCCAACAACCTCTACGTCGTCGACGTTCAGACCGCGCGTGAACGCGCTCTGACGACCGACGGAAGCCCGACGCGGCTGAACGGAAAGCTGGACTGGGTCTATCAGGAAGAACTGTACGGACGCGGAAACTATCAGGGGTATTGGTGGAGTCCGGACTCCCAACGCCTGGCCTTCCTGCAACTGGATGAGTCCCAAGTTCCGGCCTTTACCGTCATCGACCATATACCTTACCGCCAGACCGAAGAGGTGACGCCCTATCCAAAAGCCGGAGACCCGAACCCGGGCGTGCGATTGGCGGTTGTTCCGGTGGTTGGGGGTGCGCTGCGCTGGATCGATCTGTCGTCCTACACGCCGACCGACGCGCTCATCATCCGGGTTGCCTGGACGCCTGACAGCCGTAAGGTTGTCTTCCAAGTGCAGAATCGTGAGCAGACCTGGCTGGACCTGAACCTGGCTCCGGCCGACCAGGGAAAGACTCAGACTTTGCTGCGCGAAACCACCCCGGCCTGGGTCAACGAAAACGGCGATCCTATTTGGCTCAAAGATGGATCCTTCCTCTGGTTCAGCGAGCGCGACGGCTGGAAGCATTTGTACCACTACGATTCAGCGGGTAAGCTTCTGCGGCAGGTCACCCAAGGCCCGTGGGAGGTCCGGACTTCGCACGGTGTGGACGAAACCGAAGGTTGGATCTATTTCTCCGGCACCGAACAAAGCCACATCGCAACGCACCCTTATCGAATCCGGCTGGACGGCTCTGAGTTACAACGGCTCTCGCCGTCGGAGGGCAACCACCAGGTGGCGTTTAGTCCAACCCTTTCATACTTCATCGACACTTCAAGCCGCGCTGCTGCCCCGGCCCACGTCAATCTTTACGACAAAGTCGGGAAACTTGTTCGGGTCATCGAAGCCAATCAGGCGGCATCCGACCGGTTGAAGGAATACCGCCTCGGCAAAATGGAATTCTTAAAAGTACTCACCCGCGACGGATTCGAAATGGAAGCGTTATTGATTCGTCCGCCCGATTTCGATCCGGCCAAGTCCTATCCGGTCTGGAGTTACACCTATGCCGGACCTCATGCCCCTTCGGTACGCGACAGTTGGGGCGGCGTGACGACGATGTGGTATCACCTACTGGCCCAGAAGGGCTATCTGATCTGGATCTGTGACAATCGCACAGCCAGCGGTAAAGGCGCGCAGTCGACCTGGCCTCTTTACAAGAATTTCGGGAAGTCGGAGCTGCAGGACATTGAGGACGGCCTGAATTGGTTGAAAAGGAATTCGTGGGTGGACGGCGCCCGGATCGGCATCTCAGGCTGGAGTTTCGGCGGTTATATGACCAGTTATGCGCTCACGCACAGCAGCAGTTTCAAGGTCGGTATCGCCGGGGGTTCGGTGACCGATTGGCGAGGCTATGACAGCATTTATACCGAGCGCTATATGGGTACGCCGCAGAACAACCCGGAAGGGTATCGAACGAGTTCTCCAGCACTGGCCGCGGCCAACCTGCACGGCAGGATACTTCTCATCCACGGATTGACGGATGACAACGTCCACGTCCAGAACACGATTCAATTCGTGCACGAGCTGCAAAAGGCGGGCAAGTCTTTCGATCTGATGCTCTATCCAAAATCGCGCCACGGCGTCAGCGATCCGGCTCTGGTCAAGCACATGCGGACGTTGATGACGGAGTTTATTTTGAAGAATCTGTGAGGAGC
>JBPCNK010000228.1:0-4951 GCA_051001345.1 Acidobacteriota bacterium
GTTGTGAAGCAAACGAAGGACTGGAACCTGCTGGCCCGAGCCAGCGGCTTTTCGCAGGATCGAGTGCATCGCGTCACCCAACCGGAAGAGCTGGCGGCCGTGCTGACCGGTGCTTTGGCGCACCGGGATCCTCATTTCATTGAACTGGTCACGCCGTATGAGGAGTGCCTACCCCTGACGCCTCCCGGGAAGTCCTTCGAGGACATCATTCTGGAATGAAGACTGCGCCGCTGGGTAAACAGTCGAATGCCTCGAGCCGGAATTTCTCCAGAGACTATCCGATCCGCTTCCGCGTTGCGGATGCTTCGATGATAGTGGGATAATTCAATTCCGGCAGAACAAGAGGTTCATTATGCTCGCACGGCAGTTTTCCCTGCTGCTCTCAATCGCCTTTGCGACTGTCCTCATCTTAGCAATTTGGCTTACGGTCCAGTCTCGCCGCTTTTCGGCCGATGGAGAGCGACTGACCAGACATCTGGAACAGACCTTTACGCTCAACGAAGATCTGCACAAAGGAATCGTGGAACAGACTTTGCTGCTGCATTACCAATTTGTTTGGCCTGACCCTCAATTTCTCGAACGGTTCAGCCAGGCCAATTTTGAGCTGGCGGAAAAAGAAACGCAGTATTTGAGGCTCAATCTGAGTGAGCAGGAGCTTCTGACCGTGGCGCGAATTCGGACCCTGCACTCGGAATTCGGGATCCAAGCAACACAGATTCAGCAGCTGCTGCGATCAGGAAAACGGGAAGCCGCTCGCAGTCGTATGCCTCGCATCGAAGAGCTGAAGGGCCAGATTGAAAGCGAATTCAATGCGCTGAACGCGCTGCAGGCCGTCAACCTGAAGGAGTTGCTCCAGAGTATGAACAGCTAGTACGATAATGGCGTTTGTCTGAACTACACGGCCAATGCTTACTTGCCCTATGAAGGTCATGCCATCTCGATCAATGGCCGCCAGGGACGGCTCGACTACAACGAATTCAGCGGCGGCGGGTTCAGCAACAAAGAACTCCGTCTGACACGCAGCTTCGGCGGATCCGAAGTGGTGAAGAATTTGGAGCCGCGCCGCGCGGGCGGGCACGTTGGGCGCGCAGAATTCCGTTCGTTGCCACGGGATGCGACAACGCCTACTGGCTGGTCAGCGACTTCACCAGCCAGTCAGCGATGTTGCCGCCGTCTGCGGGCGCGAGCAGCAGCTTATCCGCCGTCGCGCGATAGGCTTGAAGCGCTGGCTCAAAGATTCGCTGCACGTCTTCTAGCGCCATCACCCGATTGCGCCCATCCACCAGTCCTTCCAATCGCAAGGGACGCGGCGCCAGCACTGCCGCCACATCGCCCAGATCGCCCGCTGTCAACGCGCCGGGCACGATGGCATCGTGCGGGACGTAGCAGAAGCGATCGCGCAGAACCGATTGATAGCCCGCCAGCGTGCGGCGTGCTATCACGGCGCGGACGCTGTCTTCGTACAATGCGCCCAGTAGCGCCAGCAGTCCGCCCAGCGGTTCGGATTGCCGGGGCGGCTCGCCTTCGCCCAGGAGCGGGTCCGTGAAGTTCTGCGGGTTTGGAGGCGCGAAAGAATCGCCCCACAGAGCGATGCGCGTTGCGTCCAGGTCAGGGCGCCTTCCGAGATAGCGCAGCACCGAGCGCACATCGCGCAGCCGTGAGCCCAGCAACGTTTGCCCTAACATCGCTTCGGTGGACGAAACGTAAATACCTTCGGCTGCGCCTTCGTTCCAGCCATCACGCGGCCAATCCGGGCTTGTCTCGCCGCAGCCGCGTACGTCGGGCAGGCACACGGCCACACCGCGTCTGAGCAACTCGGCTATTGTTTCGGCCCGTTGGCTGAGAAACTTGGCTTTGCCCTCTTGCGACGACGCGACGACGACGGGCAATTTCTCATCCCCCGTGTGTGCTGGGACCAACAGCAGCACGGGGACGACGATCTTTGGCTCGACTTCCAACACGATGCGCTCAATGTGAGTCACGGATGACGGGGTCAAGATTTGAGATTTCACATTTGAAATTTCAGATACCGCCTTCGGTTCGATGTCGCCGAGCAGCCTGGCCCAGGCCTGGCGCAGGCGCCCCTTCCGACCGCGTGTCAGCTTGCCGAGTTGAGCGCGCATGGCGCCCGCGCGTGATGCGCCCATCTCGCCGAATATTTCGTGCAGCGGGCGCGGCCTCAATTTCGCGCTCCATTCAGGTGTGAGACTCATCAGGTCCTCGGCCGGGCGGCGCTCTTGATATTCTCTTTCCGGGACTGCCGTGCCGAACCAGCGTTGAAGCGCCGGGTAAATCATTTTGCGATGCACTGCTCCAACGTTGTTGCAATGGGTTGCCTCAGGCGGCCGCCCGGAGAGCACCCCCGCGCCGTGCGTGAACGCCATGTGAGCGGGCGCGCCATAAAACTCAAAGATTTTTTGCAGCCGTCTCCACACCGGATCACGCTCCTTGTCCCAACTGAACTCGTGAGCGGAGATCAAACGGCGTGGCGCGGCCGAGCCCACGATGACCCAGGGCAGAAAGCCATCGCGCCCGCTCCAGCGCAAGTTGCGCGTCGATTCCCAGGAACCATCTCCCATGTAGTTGAATGTTGTCTCCGCATCGGCGGGGAGTGGATACGGACTCTCGGGTTGGGGCCCGCCGAAATTGAACGGGACGACGCAGGCAATGCGCGAATCCAGCGCCGCCACCACCGCGGCTGGATCGCCGCCACCGGCTACCGAGCCAATGAGGATTACCTTTTCCGGGTCAATCTCTTCGCGGCCGACCAGCAAGTCCACGCCGCGCATCACATCCCACGCCATCCAACCCATGAGGCTGTCGCCAATGAGATCCAATTGGATGCCGTTGACGTAGCGGAAGCGATAATCCTGTCGCCGGCCCGGCGGATGCTGCCCCCGCTCGCCGTGACTGAGTTGGTCCATCACCAAAACGGCGCAGCCTTGTCGCGCCCACGTCATCCCCATGTCTTGGAGCTCGCCCTGTGTTTTCGGGTTGTGGTGGCTGTGAATGAGGATGATCGCGGGCGCCTTCCCGCGCGGCGCCGACGGCAAGTAAAGATTGGCTGTGACAAACACTCCGGCGCGGCTTTCATAGACCGCGTTTTCGATGCGATAGCCATCGCCCTCGATCGTGCGCGTCACATACGCACGGATGGGTTTGGGCGCGGGCGGGAAGCGCCCTAGCGACCGGCGCAACGCTTCGAGGCGCACAGCGCGGAAGCGCTCCCAAGCGGCTCTGGATGTGACGCGCGCCCACGCCTTTGCGTCGCGCTGATTGGCGGCGTCACGGCGCGCTCGCACATCGTCGCTCAACATTCGTGCAAGGGTGCGGCGCTGGCGGGCAGGGAAGATGTTTGAGTCCAGCGCACGAAGCTGCGCCGCCAAACTGTCCTTTTCGGGCCGGACATCTTGTTTTCCCGCTGTTGCCCCCGCAAGCAGGCAGAACGCTCCGACAATCAGGCAAGGTACTCCCCAGCGGTGTCTGCTGCCATGTGCCTTCATACAATTGCGATGGGTTATACTGACGGCAGGACTCAAGGGCGGACCTCCGGGGTTCCTGGGACGAGTGACTGGAATTCTCTTCGAGATGCAAAGCGAAGTCAATCGGCCGGCCCGCCGCGGCATAGGCGCAACCGTATGCCGTATGCCGCAGGCCGGCGACGGAGCACTAACAGAGCCGCGACCGTAAGGGAGCGGGCTGGCATAGACGGCACAATCGAGAATCATCGTGAAATGACAAGATTTCACCATTAGCAATAAAAGAAGAATGTGGCTGCAAATTCAGGCAACTCGTGTAAACCTGTGTGAGGTGTTGCGATGTTGAGAAATGCGGCTTTTCACAGCTGGTCGCGCCGACGCTTTCTGGCCGTTTCGACGGGAGCGCTGGGCGCCGTCTGGCCGGCGCCTGCCGCCGCAGAGGAGCCGATTGTGCCGCGCCGAACCATCCGCCTGTTCAACGGGCGCGACCTCAGCGGACTGTATACGTGGGTCAAGGACACGGGCGACAAGGATCCGCGCAAAATCTTCACCGTCCATGATGGCCTATTGCACGTTTCCGGGGAAATCGACGGTTACGCCGCCACGCTGCAAGCCTACCGCGATTACCGTCTCGTCGTCGAATACAAGTGGGGTGCGAAGACCTACAACAGCAAGACGGTCCGCAACTCCGGCGTTCTTCTGCACGGGACCGGTCCTGACGGCGCGCGCAATTCCTGGATGTCATCGATCGAATGCCAGCTGGCGCAGGGCTGCAACGGCGACCTGATCGTCATCGCCGGTAAGGACAGCGCTGGCCGGGCCATTCCGGTCACAATCGCCAGCGACACGGTCCTCGGACGCGACGGCCGCACGCGCTGGAAGCGGGGCGGCGCCCCGACGGCGTATGCGGGCAAACAGTTTTGGTGGTCGTTGCACGATCCGGATTTTGAGGAATGGATCGACACGCGCGGCAAACACGACGTCGAAAGCCCGCTCGGCCAGTGGACCCGGGTTGAGTGTATCTGCGTCGCCGACCGCATCACGATTTTGATCAACGGCACGGAAGTCAACGAGGCCCATCACGTCTTTCCTTCGGCCGGCAAGATTTTGCTGCAATCGGAAGGCTTTGAGATTCTGTTCCGTAAATTCGAGCTGCACCCGATCAAGCGCAGGCGATCTTGATCGCAGCCGACGGGGGCATCCATGGGAAAACTGGGGCAGATTTTTGACCGGCTTCACCACAGAGACACAGAGGACACAGAGGAACACAGAGAAAAGCAGACGAACGAGTTTTATGAACTTCGATCGCAGCACGGAGAACTGTCACAGTAGGTTCGTTGACATGCATACTTGGAATTACAGACAGCCGGTCGCTGATACGGAGTCTTTCTCTGTGTCCTCTGTGTCTCTGTGGTGAAGCCGCTTTTCACTGCACCGCACAGTGTCACTAGCTGGAGATGAGCCGCCTGCCG
>JBPCNK010000229.1:0-26019 GCA_051001345.1 Acidobacteriota bacterium
CCTTTCAGTATTGAGCCAAAAGGTCATACGCAAAAACTCGATCCAAATTGAAATCGAAAACGATCAAATTGCGCCGCAACGTACTACAGTTCAGCATGTTGAAGAGAAAAACAAAATTGTTAACCGGACAGTAGTGATTGGGGATTGGGGATTGATTTCGGATTGCAAGTGTGGCACAGGGCTCCAGCCTGTGCGCTTTTCCTGAGTATGTTGAAGGCAAAAACAAAATTGTTAACCCGCCAGTAAAAATCCGCAATTTGTAATCGAAATCAGTCGCGTTTTCCAATGGGGCTCTTGATTGGGAGGGGCCGCTCGCTGCCATCCTTCGGACTTTCTTTTTCAACGGGTATCTCGGGCTCCTTCTCGCCGGGATTGATAAAACGATTGGCTTCGACACCAGCTTGCCGCAGATACAGTCCCGCGTATCGGCCTTTTCTCGCGAGCAGTTGGGCGTGGGTTCCCTGTTCGATGATTTGACCGTCCTCCAGTACAAGGATCTGGTCGGCGCTTCGAATCGTACTCAGCCGATGAGCGATCACAAAGGTCGTTCGGCCGCGCATAAGCCCGGCCAGCCCCTCCTGAATCAGCGCCTCGCTTTCTGTGTCGAGGCTCGAAGTTGCTTCATCCAGAATCAGGACGCGCGGATCGGCCAGAACGGCGCGGGCGATTGCGACCCGTTGGCGCTGGCCGCCTGACAGCTTGACGCCGCGTTCACCCACGATCGTGTCGTATCCCTTCTCAAAACGAAGTGCGAATTCGTCGACCCGCGCGATCTGCGCCGCAAAAGCTACTTCCTCGAGAGACGCCTCGGGCCGTCCAAACAGAATGTTGTCGGCAATGGTCCCGTCAAACAGGAAGTTGTCCTGGAGAACCACGCCCAGTTGGGATCGATACGAATCCAGACGGACCGTCGACAGGTCCACTCCATCAACAAGAATCACTCCCGTGTCGGGCTTGGCGAAGGCCGCCACCAGCGAGATCAGCGTGCTCTTGCCCGAACCCGAGGGACCCGCCAGCGCGGTGACTGTTCCAGGCATCGCTTCGAAGGTGATTCCCCGCAGGACCGGCTTGTCCGGTTCATACTGAAACGTCAGCCGCTCAAAGCGGATGTGGCCTCGAATGGATTCCAGGGCGCGCACGCGCGCGGGATCGGCATCTTCGGGTGTCTCTTCGAGCACTTCATGCGTGCGGTCCAAACCGGCGAAGGCTTCGGTCAACTGGCTGCCTACGCCGACGACCTGGAAGAACGGAGCCACCAGAAAAGCCAGATACATCGTGTACGCAAAAAAATCGCCGACGCTCATTTCCCTGTTGACGATCAGTGGACCACAGACCAGCATGACAGTCACACTGACAAGTCCCATCAAAAGCATCGACAGCATTCCCATCAGCGAGGTTGCCGTAAGGGTTTTCCGGACATTCTCAAACAGACGCAGGACTCCTGCGGCGAACACGCCCGCCTCCCGCTCTTCACCGTGGAATCCTTTGACGACCCGCACGCCGCCAAGCGATTCGGTCAGCCGGCCGGTGACTTCGGCATAAATGGCTCCTCGCTCCCTGAAGATGGGACGAATCGTTTTGAAAGCGTGGCGCAGCAAAACTGCAAAGACTCCCAGAAATAGCAACGTAACAAGAGTCAGCGACACGTTGATGCGCAACAGCAAAACAAACGCTAGTACCGAGGTCAACATTCCACCTAGGAGCTCGACCAGACCGGTTCCGATCAGGTTACGGACTCCCTCGACATCCGACATGATTCGCGAGACCAGAGCGCCGGTCTTGTTGGCGTCATAGTAACGAACGGGCAACATCCCAACGTGACGCTGCACCTTGATTCGCAAATCCGTAATCAGTCGCTGGGCTGCTTTGCTGAGCAGGTGGGTGAGCGCAAACGACGTGGTGGCCTGCAGGACGGCGGCGGCCGAAACAACGAGCACAATTGGTTTCAGCAAATCCAGATTTTGTTTCAACGCGACATCGTCAATAAAGTATTTCATCGCGCCAGGCAGGGCCATTCCGGCCACCCGGTTGACGATCATCAGCGCCAGTCCCCCCAAGAGAAGTCCACGGCGCGGCCACACTAATTCCCAGAAGGCCCGTTGAATAGTGGCCAGCTCCAGTTTCTTCTTCTCGGGCTTGGAATCAGTCGACGGCGCGCTCATGTCGAGCCATTTTATCCTAGGGTCGGGCCTCTGGCGGCGCCGTGATGTCAGTGCCGTACCCGGAAGGGTACGGGAAATCGACCACGTCCACGAGCACGATCGCGTCCTGAGGCGGATCAATACTGTTGGTACCACTTCAGATGTTACAGGCCACTAGCCGCGGCCTGGAGTATTCATGGCGAGTTTGCTGATGGTGTGAATGGGCTGTTGACGCGGATTAATCGGATTAACACGGATTAGGTGGATTACTTGCAGGGGCGCTTAACTCCAATCCACCTGATCCTTTTGGTTCGTGTTAATCCGCGCGTTAATCCGTTTAATCCGTGTCAATCCGCGCTATTTTGCTGTGAATTGCGCAAAACCGTTGGC
The DNA here is from genome assembly GCA_051001345.1 of Acidobacteriota bacterium. GTDB lineage: Bacteria > Acidobacteriota > UBA6911 > JACQSX01 > JBPCNK01 > JBPCNK01. The sequence goes on from JBPCNK010000229.1 coordinate 2,532, forward strand.
GTTTTTGAGAAAAAAAGCGCAGAGGGCTGTAGCCTTGTGCCCATTGTTCCTTGTATTCTTGCCACTGATCACTTGCCACTTGACTGATCACTTGCCACTTGAATGGGTCCCCGCTATTTTCTAAACGCACACAGCCGCAGTGGTGCTCCATACTCTGGCCTGTTCCAAGCCGACGAGTACGAGCAAGTTGCCGCCTTCTTTGAGTCTCACCCGGAGATGACGCCCACTCGGCTTGAAACATTGCGCGATCTGGGCGGTGAAATCGGCATTGGGCCAATCCTCGTCAAAGACGAATCCCGGCGCTTCGGTCTTAACGCCTTCAAGATTTTGGGCGTCACTTATGCGATCGAGCGCATCAAGCAAAGCCGCCAGATACAGCCCGGAGCGACTCTGGCTTGCGCTACGGAAGGCAATCACGGGCGGGCGGTGGCTCGCGTCGCGAGCCGGAACGGACTGCAGTCGCGCATTTTCGTTTCCAAACAGATGGCTCCGGCGCGCATCGCCGCACTCCACCAGGAAGGTGCGCGAGTCGTTGTGGTCGACGGCAATTACGACGACTCCGTCCACCGCTGTGCGGCCGAAGCGAGCGCAAACGACTGGACGGTCGTTTCGGACACGGCCTGGCCCGGTTACGAGCAGGTTCCGCGCTGGATCATGGCCGGATACACACGACTGCGTGCGGAGGCGTCGGCACAGTGGCAGTCCGTAGGCCCGCCTGATATTGTTCTTGTTCAAGCTGGTGTGGGCGGCCTGGCCGCCGCTGTAGTCAGTTGGCTGTGCCACCGCTTTGGCGAGCGGCGTCCGTTCGTGGTTGTCTGCGAACCGATCGCTGCGGCCTGTTGTCTCGAATCCGCCCAGGCGGAACGGCCGGTGCGGTTGCCCGGGCCATTCGACACGATGCTGGCCGGTTTGCGCTGCGGTGAAGTTTCTTCGATCGCCTGGCCTGTGCTGCATCGAGCCGTCGACGCGTTTGTGGCCATCGACGATCGTCGGTGCATCGAGACGTTGCGCCGCTTGGCTCATCCCAACGGCGATGATCCCGAGTTGCAATCGGGGCCTTCGGGTTGCTGCGGTCTGGCCGGTCTGTTGGCCATCACCGAGGATGAATCGCTGCGTCCTGTTCGAGACGCCGCCGCGTTGAAACCTGAGACCCGGGCTCTGGCGATCATTACTGAAGGCCCGGAAGGAGTGGCACACTCTTAGGTCTTTCCTTGTATTCCTGCCACTGATAACTTAGCACTTGAACGGAGACATATGAGAATCGTCCTGGTGAACCTTATAGTCGCGCTGCTTTTGCATTTTTCTCTAAGTGCGCAAAGCGAGCCAAGTGCGCCAAGTCAGAATGCACTGCAGGACTCCGTGCGCGGGCACATGGAGTTTCTGGCCAGCGATGCGCTGCGTGGGCGCGGCAGTGCGACACACGACGAACTGGTTGCCGCCACCTACGCTGCCGCTCATCTGCGCCGCGCCGGCATTGAACCGGCGGGGGACAATGGCGGATACCTGCAGACAATCCAGTTGATCCGCCCTGAATTGGCCGCACCACCCACCGTGCGCATTGAGGCCGCTGAAGGCGCAATCCGCTGGGCGCATGGTGCAGAGATGCTGGTGTTGCGAATCGGCCAGGAACGGGTCGCCGGTCCGCTCCTCAAGATCGACGCCAAACTGGGAGCGCGACGCGAGGACAAAGTTACACAAGGCGCCGTCGTCTTGCTCAATCCGGGCAGCGAGGCTGCCTCCCAGGCCGTCTCGCTGCAATCGCTCCGGCTGATCCAGCGCGGCGCCTCGGCCGTCTTGTTCCGCGAGACTCCCGAAGTGCGCCAGCGCTGGGCTACAACTGGGTCGCAACTTCCGAAGATGGGCGTTCAGATCCAGGGGATCGACAGCGCCAAAGAGGGCGTGCGTGCAACCGTGGCAGCCGTAAGCCAGTCTGCTTTCGATTCAATCTGGGCGCTTGCAGACGGTACGAACATAACTCTCGAGGCGCCCTTGAAGCCGGCTACGACGTCGTCGACCTGGAACGTTCTCGGTAGAATCCCGGGCGCTGATCCACAGGTGTCCGATCAGGCCATCCTACTGTCGGCGCACCTGGACCATCTGGGCGTAAAGCTCGCCGAGGATGGCGACAATATTTATAACGGCGCCGACGACGATGCCTCAGGCGTTACAGCCGTCCTGGAACTGGCACGCGCGCTGGCGGCCGCTCCCCGGCCCCGCCGCACCATTCTCTTTGCGTTGTTCGGTAGCGAAGAAACGGGCGGGATGGGTTCGACCTACTTTCGCGAACGGGCGCCGGTTCGGCTGGAAGCCATTGTCGCCAACCTTCAGTTTGAGATGATCGGCCGGCCCGACGCTGCGGTTCCAGCCAATACATTGTGGCTGACCGGCTATGAGCGGTCTACGCTCGGTTCGGAGCTTTCCTCCCACGGCGCCCCGCTGGTGGCCGATCCGCATCCGCGCGAAAACTTTTTTCAGCGCTCCGACAATTACACGCTGGCCCGGCGAGGGGTTGTGGCCCACACGGTCTCGAGTTTCGGACTTCACGAGCAGTATCACCGCGCCGACGATGACATTTCGAAGATCGACTTCGGGCACATGGCACGAGCCATCGAAGCCATGACAAAGCCGATCCTGTGGCTTGCCAACTCAGACGTCAAACCGCAGTGGCACGAGGGCAAAAAGCCTTGAAGATCAGTGGCCAGTGGTCAGTGCCGCACCCAGGAGGGTGCGGGGCCCTTTAAGAATTTGCGGGAATCTGTGGTCAGTGACCACTCATCAAATAGCAACCACTGACCACTGACCACTGCTTTATTGCTGGCCACTGACCACTGGCCACTGCTTTATTGCTGACCACTGACCACTGGCCACTAACCTGGATCAATCGACGCCAGCGCATTGACTATAAACAGAGACGATCCCTCGACGGAGAAGTACGTCGCAAACGTCATGGGTTTGACGGCCGGGTTCTCCGACGTCAGACGGATATAACCGCCGAGTTGCGTTGTCAGCGCCGGTTTGGGCTGACCGGAGATCGCCTGGGCCTCGTTGATCAGCTGGTCGACGAACTTGATAGTCTGCTGATGACCCGCCAGCGAGATCCGTCCTACATAGGATGGTTGTCCCAGCCGAGCGCGATCGCCGGCGGTGGCGGCGTTGTTGGCTTCGAAGATCTCGATCTTCACCGTTGTGTCGGCGTCTTCCGGATTGAGAATCGCCAGCGCAGTTCGGAACGGTCCCTGGCCTGGATTGTGCGCCACGTGCAGAAAATTAGCCTGCTCCAGACCGGAGGCGGTCAAGGGGATGATCGTTTCGTTGGCTCCGGCAAATTTGACCGACGTGAAGCCGTGCACGTTGAGCGATCCGCGCGTTCCAAATGCGCTGACATCCTTATTGATGACAATCTCCAGGTACCCATTGCGCAGGTCTGGACCCGGAATGCTCGGTTCGTCAAAGAAGAGCCCCGGTCCTCCGTCACGGCGCAGCACCGGCAGCGTGACCTGACCGCCGGCACGAACCGTCAGCTTGACCGAAGCTCCGGACGGAAACATGGGGAGGCCCGAAGGACCAAACGCGCGAACCGTCACCGTTGCTTCGTCGGTCGCATCGCCATTGTAGAGCGTCAGGGCAGAATCGAACCGATCTTCCTCGGAAGAGCCTGAACTTCGCGAAACAGTAACAAACGGCGCATAGAGTCGACGGCTTGTCGCCAATTTTTCTGCGGCGCTCAGTTCCGGGATAATCGCCTTGGCAGCGGCAATCGAGGACTTGCCGTTTTCAAACACCAGCATCCCGCGCAACTCCGCGGACGCCTCGACAACCAGATGCGATCCGGAAGGAAGGTCGAAGCCGGGTCCGCCGCCGCTCAGTGATACAAAGAGCTTATCGAGTGAACTGAAAACAGACGCCTTCGCCGGCAGATTCAAGGTTGCGATCTCGTACTGATCTCCGGCTGGAAACGGCACGATCAAACGAACGGAGACAGTCGCTGCGGCGGCCCCCGGGTTATCCAAAAAGACGTGCGTCTGGCGCGTCACGGCACTGCCAATGTTTGCTCTACGATAGCGCAGACCAGCCAAAACGAGCTTCTTGCCCACGCGAAAATCGGAACTGACCCCGTCCATATTTCCATAGTCGCTGGAGTGGATCAGGAAAAATCCCTTGATGTTCGCTGCGCCAGCCAGAGCGTCCAAAGCCGATGGCACGGTCACGTTGCGCAAGTTGGGCAGATTGAGAAGGTCATCTGCGTGCACGCCCAGTTGCTGTCCCCAGTAAATCGATCCGGCGGAGTCCTGCTGCTGGCTGCCGTCGACGTTGCGGGCGCGGAACTGGAGTGCCTCAACGGGAGGCGCCAAAGGATCGACAATGCCCACCGGCGGCAGGAGCAAAGCCATGCTGGTCTGCAGGGAGTCATTGAGAGGCTGCAATTGCGGATTGAATCGGCTCGTCGTTGGAAATAGCACACCTAACTCGGCCTTCCCGCTCTGTGTCAGGGTAAACGTTTGGCCGGCAATCGTCAGAGTGCCTGTCCGCGGCCCGCTGGCGCTGTTAGCCTGCGTGGAGTAGCTGACCGTGCCATTGCCAGTTCCATTGCTTCCCGATGCAATCGCGACCCAGGCTGCGTTGCTCACGGCCGTCCAGCTGCAGCCCGAGGCAGTCGTCACGGCGATCGTTCCGGATTCAGCGCCGGCAGCGTGCGAGCGACTCGTGGGGGCGATCGAATAGCTGCAAGCCGCGACGGCCTGCGTCACTGAAAATGTCTGGCTGGCAATCGTCGCCGACCCGCTGCGTTGTGTACCAGTCGAATTGGCTGCTACGGCGTAGCCCACCGTTCCGTTGGCCGTGCCGCTGCCGCCCGACGTAATCGTGATCCACGGTGCGTTGCTCGACGCTGTCCAGCTGCAACCCGAAGCCGTCGTTACCGCGACCGTCGAATTGTCGGCGCCGGAGCCGTGCGAACGAGTTGTCGGAGAAATCACATACGTGCACGCAGCCGCAGCCGACTGCGTGACCGAGAATGTCTGGCCGGCAATCGTGAGTGATCCGGTGCGCGCCGTGCCGGTCGAGTTAGCCGCCACGGTGTAGCCAACCGTTCCATTCCAGGTACCGCTGCTGCCCGAGGTAATCGTGATCCAGGATGCATTGCTCGACGCCGTCCAGCTGCAAGCCGAAGCCGTCGATACGGCAACCGTTGAGTTTTCGGCGGCGGCCCCGTGCGATCGACTCGTCGGAGAAATCGAATACGTACAAGGCGCAGCCCCAGCGGCCTGCGTGACCCCGAATATCTGGCCGGCAATCGTAGCCGAACCGCTGCGCTGGGAACCCGTGGAATTGGCTGCTACGGTGTAACCCACCGCTCCGTTGCCCGTGCCGCTGCCGCCCGAGGTAATCGTGATCCACGATGCGTTACTTGACGCCCCCCAACTGCAACCCGAAGCCGCCGTGACCGCGACCGTCGCGCTCTCGGCGCCGGAGCCATGCGACCGCGTCGTCGGAGAAAGCAAATACGAGCAAGTAGTCAACGGAGCCTGCGTGACCCCGAATATCTGGCCGGCAATCGTCGCCGAACCGCTGCGCGAAAATCCTGTCGCATTGGCAGCTACCGTGTAGCCGACCGTCCCGTTGGCCGTGCCGCTGCCGCCCGACGTGATCGTGATCCATGAATCGTTGCTGGACGCCGTCCAGCTGCAGCCTGATGCCGTCGTGACCGCCACCGTCGAGCTCTCAGCGCCGCCGCCATGCGAGCGAGTGGTCGGAGAAATCAAATACGTGCAAGCAGCCGCCGGAGCCTGCGTGACCGCAAATATCTGGCCGGCAATCGTCGCCGAGCCGCTGCGCGAAAACCCTGTCGTGTTGGCCGCTACGGTGTAGCCGACCGTCCCGTTGCCCGTGCCGCTGCTGCCCGAGGTGATCGTGATCCATGAATTGTTGCTGGACGCCGTCCAACTGCAACCTGAAGCCGTCGTTACTGCCGCTGTCGAGTTCTCAACGCCGCCGCCGTGCGAGCGAGTCGTCGGAGAAATCAAATACGTGCAAGTGCCGGCGGCCTGCGTTACGGAGAATACCTGACCGGCGATCGTCGCCGACCCAGTGCGCTGCGAACTAGTGGAATTGGCTGCTACCGAGTAGCCCACCGTTCCATTGCCCGTGCCGCTGCTGCCCGAGGTGATCGTGATCCAGGACGCGTTGCTTGACGCCGTCCAGTTGCAACCCGAAGCCGCCGTAACCGAGACCGTCGAGCTCTCGGCGCCTGCGCCGTGTGAACGCGACGTCGGCGAGATCAAATAGGTGCATGTAGCAGTGGCCTGCGTTACCGAGAACGTCTGGCCGGCGATCGTCACCGAACCGCTGCGCGACGAACCGGTCGCATTTGCCGACACGCTGTAGCCAACCGTACCGCTTCCCGTTCCACTGGAACCCGAAGTAATGCTGATCCAACTGGCGTTGCTGGCCGCCGTCCAGGCGCAGCCCGCGGTGGTCGTCACGCTGACAGTGGACGATTCAGCGCCGGAACCATGCGAACGGCTGGTCGGAGAAATGGAGTAGTTGCATACCACGCTGCCGTCCGGATAAATAACCTGCACTCCGGAGATGTCGTCGGCTCGAACCGAGGCCCCACGGCCGTCGCGGCGCGCGCGATAGTACATCAATGCATCCAGCAGCACAGAATTTGGCTCGCTCGGATTCTCCGACGAGTGACCCAGGCCGATGGTGTGTCCGACCTCGTGCCCGCACACTTCCTCCAGGCTGCTGGCCACCGTCATCGAGCACTCGATTCCGTTGTTGAACACAATGTCGGCATCAAGAAGCTCTCCGAAGCTGATTCCACTGACGGTGTGGTTCGCCAGATAATAAGACACGTAGGCTATAGCCAAAGTCCCGGAACAGCCGCTCAAGTCGGGGACGTCGTTGTCGGGATCTCCAAAGCTGATGACGTTGATGTTGTCGGAGTTATTAACCCCGCGCAACGCCGTAGCTCCGCCATTGACCAGCGAGATCCGGGTAGCGGCGACGTTGTTCCAGGCCTGCAGGGACGCGTTGATTGCGCTTGTAGTCGTAGCTCCTGGCAAAGGCGCGCCGGTCAAATTTACCCGGAAAGAGACACTGCCCCCGGTATCGAAGGCTCGCCAGCGGATTCCTCCGGCCGACAGCGTATAGTACTGCGCCCCGCGGCCGCCGGTGCGCGGCGCCGCAATGTCGCCTACACCTTCAAAAGAAAATCGACTCAGAACTTCCGGCGCCGTCAGTTGCAGCCGCTCGACCCATCTCGACAGCCGCCGCCGTGGTTGCCTTAGGGCGGAGCGCTCCACTTGGTCGAGCGACTCGAAACGGGGCGTTTGTTCTTCCAGCAGCCGGATGCCGCCGGGCAACAGCGCTTCGAGCCGCCCGGAGTCAGCCGCCCGAAACTTGCCCTGAAACATGTGGTCAGTTTGAAAGAAGCCGTCGGCGCGGAGTTTGAGAAAAACCAGAACCCGCTCGCCTGCCTGGAACTCGGGTGCGCCAAATCCCCAGGTGGCAATGTCGCCATAACGGCCGCCGCGTTCGCGCAAGTAGATGGTTGTTTGAGAGGGCAAGCCCCCCAGCAGATCGCGCTCGACCTCCAGGGAAAGATAGCTATAGAGAGAGCCTTTGGTATCGGGGAACTTTGAATGGCAACGATGCGCCCGAGCACAACCGCATCGGCCGATGCGATCAACTGCTCATGGGAAACGGACACCGCGGTGCCGGCGAGAGCAGAGCCAGGGCAAGCCACGAGCAGTGCGATAAGTAGAAGTTTACGCATCCAGACTCATCCCCGAGGTCGGTTGATACCAGTACGATACGCGTACCGGGCCTGAGTTGCGACCAAACACGGGAATTCTATGGTGAAAAGGGCTGCGCAAGTTGTAATTGGGCGCACAGTTCATACGATTGGGGATTGGAGATTGGGGATTGGGGAGTGAATTTCGGATTGCGGATTTCTGATTGCAGAGTTGATTTTCGATTGTGGATTGGAGGATTGCGGATTGTATTGGTCGATTGCGAACAGGTTTGGTGGCAATCGACCGAGGCCACCGTCTGACGCGCACCCCTGTCCAAATCGGCAATCCCAAATACAATCCTCAATTCCCCAATCGGAAATCCAAAATCAACTCCGCAATCCGAAATCCGCAATCCGAAATTCAATCCCAAATCCCCAATCCCCAATCCCCAATTGTCAGACTTGTCTCGATTCCGAATTGCCGATGACTCGGGCCCAACGCCAACCGCCACTCAGCCTATTCGGTTCCGTAGTTGATTTCTAGACGACGAATTCGGAAGCCGGCGATGGCCAGCACCATGTTCATGAAGCGGGGTGCACCCGGCCAGCTATCCTACTTTGCTATACTGGATTCAAGAAGCCCGTAAGGCTTTCGCCGTGATTTTTTCGGCCGGCCAGCGGCGGGGTCGGTGGGCCCTGGGTTTTTTGACAGGAATCGTCCTGACGCATCTGGCTGGAACCGCACTGTGATGACAAAGTTAGATCCGTTGAACCCGATACTCCGCGTGGAACTTGGGGCTGGTGGATTCGCCCGGGCGAAGACTTTTTCCCACCGCCTGCATCTCTTATGCTTATTGTCGCGCCCTTTGGTGACAGGAACGATGTTTTCAATTTGCCTTTACCCACAAAGGTATACAACAATCCGGACGGCGGCAATCATGAAAAGGAGACCCATTGCTTTCTGTTGCTTCGGATTGATGCTCCTCAGCCTCAACGCGTTCGAGGGTAGCGCCGCTCGCGCGGTTAGAACGAGAACCGATAACTCTCTCGCGCTTCTATCCCTCGTTTTCGAAGCCAATAGGGGCCAGGTGGACTCTTCGGTTAGATTTCTCTCCCGTCGTCCCGGCTACTCCTTGTTTTTCACCTCGAACGGACTTCTTCTCCAGCTCGGAGCTAACACAAGCAACTCCGGCACGCCCGGCCACGGGGCCGCCCAACTCCGGGTGGAGATAGAGGGTATCCGTACGAAAGCGAGTGTCACTGGAATGGAAGAACTGCCAGGAAAGGCAAACTACTTTGTCGGAAACGACCGCAGTAGGTGGGTTACCGGAGCGCCCACTTACAGTAAAGTAAAATACGGGAACATTCATCCCGGCATCGATATGATCTTCTACGGTAGAGGTCGCGAGTTGGAGTACGACTTTATCCTTGCTCCCGGTAGCGACATTGACAGGATTCGATTGCTGTTTCGTGATGCGGACCAACTGCGCATTGACGCCTCGGGTGATCTCATCGTCGAGGTTGCCGGTCGTACCGTCGTCAGCCGGCGGCCTTTGGTCTACCAAGACGTCGAGGGTAAGCGACGGAACTTTGCAGGCAGTTATGTGCTTCTCGGGAAGAAGCGAGTCGGATTCCGCGTGCCAGGATATGATCGTCGCTTTCGACTGGTTCTTGACCCGATCCTGAGTTATTCAACCTATCTGGGCGGGGCTGGGTCTGATTTGGCCTTAGATGTAGCTGTAGACGGCTCCGGAAATGCGTATGTTGCGGGAAAGACGCCTTCTATCGATTTCCCTGCGGGAGCTCGAATCGGCCCGACAGGCGGCCTTGATGACGCATTCGTCGTAAAGCTGAATACCTCAGGCTCGGCGGTCGTTTACTCCACCTATCTGGGTGGAAGTCGTACTGACACTGCCTTCGGTGTTGCCATCGACGCGTCCGGCAATGCATATGTGACGGGCCAAACGTCCTCTTTAGACTTTCCAACAGTCAGTCCCCTGCAGTCCACCATCCGGAACACTAACGGCTCAGACGCTTTCGTGCTCAAGCTGGACAGCACCGGTTCCTCGCTTCTATATTCGTCCTATCTTGGAGGCAGCAAGGACGATCAAGGTTTTTCGATTCGGGTCGACTACTCCACAGGAGGAACAATCATTATTGCCGGCGAGACGAACTCGGTTAATTTTCCAGTCGTCAATCCGTTTCAAGGAAGTTACGGAGGCGGAAGATTCGAGCTGGCAACGGAGATCGGTGATGCGTTCATCGCAAAATTGAACCCGGCAGGTTCGGCGCTGATCTATTCGAGTTACCTGGGTGGCAGCGAGGGCGAATCTGGGATTTCCCTTGCAGTAGACGTGTCAGGAAATGCCTATGTCGCCGGTACGACGGGCTCTCCCAATTTCCCAACGCTTGCGCCCCTTCAGGCCACAAGGAACGGAGTGGGCGACGCCTTCCTTTCGAAAGTCGCGCCGTCGGGGTCTCTTTCTTATTCTACCTACCTGGGTGGCAGCGGACTGGATGTGGGGCTCGCTGTTGCCGTCGACAGCGCAGGCAATGCCTACTTGACGGGAACAACGTATTCGACTGACTTTCCAACGCGTAATGCATTGCAGACCGGACTTGCGGGACGAACCGGCGCGGCCGACGCTTTTGTTGTCAAGGTGAATCCCTCGGGGTCGGCGCTCCATTACTCGACCTATCTGGGGGGCAGTGGCAGCGATACCGGGTCTGCGATCGCCGTCGATGCTTTGGGCAACGTCTATACGGCCGGGTACACGGAGTCGCGGGATTTCCCTATGATCGACGCGTTTCAAACCTCACTCGCCAACGCTGAATCCGGCCGGGATGCCTACATCGCGAAGCTCAATTCAGTGGGGTCCGAACTTGTCTACTCATCCTACTTGGGTGGTAGCGCCGGCGACTGGGCGGCTTCAATCGCCGTTGACGCGGCTGGGAACGCCTATGTCGTTGGGCAAACCGCATCACCCGATTTTCGAACCGCTCTCGCGCTGCAGCCGACGCTGAGAGGAGCCCAGGATGCATTTGTCGCCAAGATCTCTGAGGGTATACGGCTGTACTTCGCCCAGTTTGTCGACGGCGTCTCCGGGGGAGACGGGCTGACCAGCCAGATCGTTCTGATCAGCCGCGACTCGACAAACATCGCCAGTGTATTGGTCGAAGTCAACAACGACAACGGCGATCCGCTGGCAGTTAGTTTGAACGGCGAGATTGTTGTTGGACGGAAGGAAATTGTGGTTGCGCCCAACGGCGCCGTCCGACTCAAGACTGACGGGCGGGGACCGCTGCAGATCGGCTCCGTCACGGTAACGTCGGACAGGAAAATTTCGGGATTCGTCCTGATCGGTGGGTCCCTCGGGGAGGCGGGATTCGGCCAAAGCAAGCCCCTGAGAAATCTCGTCGTACCTGTGGAGACGAGTTCCGGTGTAAACACTGGAATTGCAGTGATGGGGTTAGGCCAGGCGCAGACAATCAATTTCGAGCTTTGGGATTCGCAGGGCACTTTACGCGCGCGAGCCGGTCTGACACTCGGATCGAAAGCCCATCTAGCCAGGTTTGTCACGGAATTGCCCTGGGACACGCCGCCCAACTTCGCAAACTTCTTTGGAACACTCAAAGTAGTCGGCACATCTGAATTTGCTGCGACGGCGATCCGCCTTGGTCACGGCGGCCTTGCAACGTTGCCGGGGAACGAATGAGACAGAATGTCACGATGATCTTTGATGGTTTAATCGCGGAGGGCGGTCATGGGTAGGTGCATGGAAAGCTCTGTTCAGACGGGTGATTATCAGATCACAGCGGCGACGGCGGCGCCGCCACGGAGGCCAAACTAGCCAATCCCGCCGACGTAGCCCTTGGTCCGGACGGAAGCATCTATATTGCCGACACCGACAATAACCGGATCCGTCGAATCTCGACGGACGGGATCATTACTACGTTGGCTAAACCAAAACCGATACATACGTACTGGGCCGGGCGACTTTGGAGGAAAAAAAGTACCGAGTCTCCGGATAGGTCCCAGCCCTTGGAATAAGGGGCGCTGGTGGACACATTGGCGGCTGTGAAGGGACGAAACGCCTGAGAGTATGACACCTGCTAAAAAGGGTTCGCTGAACGTGTTTGACCCTCGGAAGGGCGAAGACTATCTGGTCGAAGTAGCAGGCGGCACGACTATTTCGACGCTTGCAAATCATCTTCTCGTCGTGACTTTCTACCCTGAACTGCCTTCGCAAAAGGTGACGGTTCCGCTTAGCCTGTCATTTCGAGACCTTAACGCATTCGTAACGGTTTCTATGCAACGATTAGGCAAACTGGGGGTTTTTACGATTGCACCGCTGACGAGAGAAACTAGACAATCGGAGGTGGCCGCGGTCGATCAAGTCAGCGTTTTACTGGGATCTGCGATAGGTTACTTCGACCTGGACGGTGGTTCAATAGAAAGGCACTTGCAACTCAGGCAGCGGTTGGCGTCTTACGCAGAATGGGTCATCGGGAGTTGCGACACGACCTTTGTTGAACCCAAGGAACCCAAGTGGTACCAGCGAGCCATTTTCTGGGACTCGCAATTGCTTTTCACCCAAATTGCAAATGTCCAATGTCTTTCGGTTTTCTACGGAGAAACGGGCGATCTGCTATTTTTTACACGTCTCTACGAGGGAATAGACAAGTGGTTGAAGCCACTACTGGCCAAAGTGGCCGACCCTTCCGTTTAAGGGGGGCCACTCCAGTGGTTGTTTTGTGGCCGGTACCCTTGTGGCCTCATGGTCCAGCAGCAGGTAGCAGGGATTGACCCGATCAACCACCTTGACACGCGTGGACGGATGACGACGATCGTGCAGGGGACGGGCGCCGACATGCGGACGGCGGCCTTGGCGTATAATGCCGGCGGTCATCTGGCTTCCATCACGGATGCGTCCGATCGCGTCACCCAGTTCCAGTACGATGCGGCCGGACGCGTCACAACCCAAACCTTGCCGGACACCCGAGTGATCCAGTACGCCTACGATGCAAACGGCAACGTCACGGCCGTGACGCCGCCCGGCCGGACGGCCCACGCATTTGCTCATACGCCGGTCGATTTGCAGGAACGATACACGCCGCCGGATGTCGGCGCCGGCAGCAATTTTACCCGCACCCTCTATAACCAGGACCGGCAGCCCACGCAGACCACCCGCCCTACCACCGTCAGTATAAGGATCCCGGCAGTCCCAACATCAACAAAGAAGAGGCTGATGAACTGCATAAGTGGTGGAGAGAAAACGGCAAACCCGACGCCGAAGGAAAACGCACCGAGGAGAAACAGGAGCCCAACCGATCCGAAGAGAACCACTGTGAGACTGCGGACCAGCCGAGCATGCCCCCGATTTCAATTCCCATACCTCCGCGGCAAACACGCTGCATCGTGATAGGTACAATTGTTGGGGGTACGATGGGAGGACTAGTTGGGGGAGCTTTTCTGGGTGCAGGCGGTACTTTTGTCGCACCAGGTTTCGGAACAGTTGGTGGAGCTGCAGTTGGGTGGTCGACTGGTGCTGCTGTAGGCGGGGCGCTAACTGGTGCCATCTTGGGAGGGCTGGGATGTCGGTAGATGAAACGCCAGAATATAGCGTTTGCCTTGATATCGTCAGTGATTCGCTGACGCTTAAGGAACTCGAAAGCGCTTTGTCAGTAACCGGCGATGCCGGCTCCCACAACCGAGGTGATAAGCGCGTGCCACACGGGTTGCAGCGTGTGTATTCGAGCGCCCTCCTTCGCATCGAAGGAGATACCAGCCATCATTTAGGCATACAGGATCAATTTCAACGGATTGTAGGGCGGCTACCGGCGGCGAAGCTGCACTCATCTCAATTAAAGCCCAGTCAATTCCTAGTTGTTTTCAATATCGCAGTTTACTTCACCACAGCGAGCGGTTCAGTTCTCTTGCCCGCACCATGCGTCGAGACTGTTCAGCGGTATGGTGCCGACTTGGAGATAAGCAGTTATCCCTGCTCGCAACACGAAAAGGCGACCACAAAGGGCTAATCAACTCCGAAATAAACAGCCGCCACTCAAGAGAATACTTCCCGGGCGCCTTGGAGAAAAGAGCAGTAGCGCAATCGTCAGAAAGTGGCGGAGATGTTTCTGGCAACTGCATGTGAAGGCAATTGGCATCCCTGCTGAGGGGCCGCTCGCTTACGCGCGCGGCACCGCCATCGTATTTTCATGGCAAAGACACATCAAAAAAGTCGCACCGCGGGGTGCACCGCGCTGCCGCGACCGGAAGGTCTCGGGCCATGTTCATGAATGCTCTCGTCGCGGCATTTATCTCGTTCACTGTTGGCGTCGCTCTCTACGCGCTCGGTGGGTCCTTACCTGAGCGATCGCGGCAGCTCGGCTGGCTCGCGATCGTACTCCCGGCGTTTTACGTCGTTTCAGCTGCAGTCTCGTGTCTCACGCAGCGGCGACTAGCGGTATGACTCGTTTCGGCGCGCGGGACTATGATGCGGAAGCCGGAAGCTGGCCGGCCAAGCTCAATCGCCAATCAGCCTACTCGGTTCCGTAGTTGATTTCTAGACGACGAATTCGAAAGCCGGCGATGGCCAGCACCATCAGCGTGACCAGCAGCATTCCGGGTACGGCAACCCACGCCGAGGTGGGTTCGATGATGACGGCCAGCGGTCCGTGCGGAATCGCAACGGGGCAGATCGATTGCAGGTAATGAATGATGCTGATCTTCTGCAGCGTCTCGGGGAGCACGAAATTGACCGACTCCCAGCCAAGAACCAGCGCCGCCGGAATCATCGGGTTCTTGAACAGCACGCCCATCAGCAGGAACACGGCACCATAGCCGACGCAGGCCAGCGCCGCTACGGCGGCGTAGTTGAAGATCTCCGAAAGGCCAGGGCCTCTTCCGAAAAAATGGTCCCGAAAAATGCGCGGGCCATACGGCACATACAGCAATACGTAGCTGACCGCAGCGCAGGTTGAGAACACGAAAATGGCCGAGACCAGGCCCGACACGTACTTGCCGACCACAAGCACTTCCCTGCGCACGGGCGCCAGCAGGTAGTAGTGCAGCGTTTTTTCGAACATCTCGCCCCGAAAAAGATTGGCAAAGATGGCGACACACCCAAAGAAAATCGCAAAACGCAGAAGAAAGAACTGAAACATTCCGGCGTAAACAACGCCAGCCATGCCCAAGTCTCCCAGTTCCCGCGCGTTTAACGGAAGCACGGCGCGAACGCCCAGCAGAAACACGGGCGCCAATGCCAAGAAATAGACGGCAATCAGGCGCCGGCCCAGAAACACCTTGCGCAACTCCAGCCGCAGAATCGCGAGGACCTGACGCATCCAGAGATCCCAGGGGACGGCCCTTGTTCCAGGACCACTCATGATGGATTCCCTTCATTGGGGCCGATGAGGTAATGGTAAACGGAATTGACATCATCGTCGGCAGGAGCGACGGCCTCGATGGAGAGCTGGTCTTCAACGACGATCCGGTTCAACAGCAGATAGAAACGATCGGCGTCGCGCGTGCGAACCAGCAACCCGCGACCATCCTCGCTGACGCGCGCTTCGACGACGTGGTCTTGCCCAAACACCCGGGAAGCGACCAGCGACGGTTTGTCGCAGCGCACCAGGATCTGCATCGGATGCTCCTGCATTTCGTCGCGCACTCCCTGAATCTCGCCTTCGGCCACGACATACCCGTTGCTCAAAAGAATGACGCGGTCGGAGATCATGTCGACTTCGTGCAGAATGTGGCTGGAAATAAGAACGTGCAGGCCATCGTGGGCCAGCGTCTGAAACAACTCGATGACCTCGGCGCGGGCCATCGGGTCGAGGCCATTGAGCGGCTCGTCGAGAACCAGAACCGACGGTTGGTGGCTGATCGACAACCCCAGCTTGACGCGCTGCCGCATGCCCTTGCTGTAACCGTTGACGCGGCGGTGGGCCGCCTCGACCAGGCCGACGCGCTCCAGCGCGCTCCAGGTGAGGCGTTCCGCATCGCCGCGGCCGTATCCATGAACGCGCAGATAGGAGCTAATCAGCTGATAGCCGCTCAAGCCCTTGGGGAAGGCGTCAAACTGCGAACAGTACCCGACGCGGCGGCCATACTGCTCCGGAGAGTCCGGCGACAGGCCCAGCATTCGAATTCGCCCGGCTGTCGGCCGCAGCAGGCCCGTCAGCAGATTCATCAGCGTCGTCTTGCCCGAACCGTTAGGTCCCACCAGACTGGTGATACCTGGACCGATTGACAAAGTGATGCGGTTGACGCCGAGAACTTCGCCGTAGAATTTGGAAACGTTCTCAAAGAGTATCTGCTGCGAGGCGTCCACAGCGGTCGGGCTGACGCCCGCAGGTACAGGCTCGGCGACCGGGTTCATCGCACCACCTCGTAAGCCCGAATCTTTCGTCCCAGCATCCACAGGCATAGCCCACAGGTGGCGGCCACCGACAGCGCGGCGCTCCACACGGGTATTCGGATCATGTTGTTCCCCGGCTCCAAAAAGAGCCAAAACCACACCGTGCGCAGCACCTCGCCGAGGTTGATCAGCAAGCCCCATTTGGTATAGAGGACGCCGTTGATCAACTCGCCGAATGCGGCCGCCGCAAAGAAAACTCCAAACATAGCCGCAGCCGCGATGGGCTTCCAGCGAACCCAGGCCGACAGCGCCAGCGCCAACAGCGAAACCGTCACGATCCAAAGGGCCGCCGACAGCAGGATGGCAACGGCCACTCCCTTGTGCTTCAGGAACCATTCGGTCCCAGCCATACTGGACTGCAGCACAAACAGCAGCAGGCTCGGGATCCAGGTGATCAGCGAGAGCAACACCGCCAGAACCATCATCTTCCCC
This sequence comes from Acidobacteriota bacterium, assembly GCA_051001345.1. Lineage (GTDB taxonomy): Bacteria > Acidobacteriota > UBA6911 > JACQSX01 > JBPCNK01 > JBPCNK01. The sequence goes on from JBPCNK010000229.1 coordinate 19,125, forward strand.
AGAACGTATTGGCTGCGCGAAAACGGACGGCTTAAGTACAGCGGAAGCGCATTGTTGGACAGATCAGGGGAAATCAAGCCGGGACCGATCAGAGCAGTCAGCAGAAAACCGATGGAGGCCTGTGCCGTCAAAAGCCCGAGGAAAAACCTCTCATCGATAGGAAACAATTCAGCCACGGGGATAGTCAAGGCCTTTAGCACCGTGGCGTTGTGATAAAAATAGATCATCAACGTCGCCACAAGCGACGGGAGCAAACAAATCGCGAAGAACCCCGTGAAGAATTTCGAAGAGAACAACTGCTGATAGCTATAGCGCGGCAGCGTCAAAAAACGCCGGCGCACCGGCGTTAAGCGGCCCGAGTAAGGCTGGTAGCTGCGCTTATAGACCGCCATGTTTTTCCTCCATGGCCTTCAGGAAAATGTCCTGCAGCGAATCGCGCTTGTAGTCCAGCCGCCGAATCTGGATCTGGCTGTCGGCCGCCATCTGATACAGGTCGCGGATCTCGACGTGCTGGGGAAGCACCATCTTGATCCGGCGGCTGCCGTTGACGGCGCATTCGCAGCCCAGTTGCTCGGCGCCGCGCAGGAAGGGCTCGCTGTCGCCGCGGATTTCCAGGTGCAGGAATTTTCGATTGGCCCGTCGTTCCTGCTCCAGATTGCAGTAGACGGCAAGCCGGCCATCTTTGAGAATGACGACTTCCTCGCAGCATTCCTCCACGTCGCGTAGCAGATGCGATGACAAAATCAGATTGATGGTGCCGGTGGCGCGGATCTCGCGGATCAAGTGAATCATGCGCACGCGCGCCGGCGGGTCCAGGCCGTTGGTCGGCTCATCGAGAATCAGCAGCCGCGGACCATGGACGATGGCCTGGGCCAGTTTGGCCAACTGCTTCATTCCGAGCGAATACGTTCCAATCTGGCGATAGCGCGCCTCACCCAATCCCACGTAGAACATTGTTTCGTGCGCGCGCTCCATGGCCTCGGCCGGAGGCAAGCCGCTAAGCTCCGCCATCAGCCGCACAAAGCGGATACCCGTCATGCCTGCGATGAAGGAATCGTTTTCGGGCATGTATCCGATCACATGGCGGATCTTTTCGCTTTCGGTTCGAATATCGTGACCGAAAATCCGAGCAGTCCCCTCGCTGGGTGTGTGGAACCCCAAAAGCGTATGGAGCAGGGTTGTCTTCCCTGCTCCATTGGGTCCCAGCAAGCCGATGGCCCGGCCCGCGAATGATCCCGTCAAATTTTTGAGGATCAGTCGCGAGCCGAAGCGTATGGCCAGATTGTCCAGCTCGAGATACGCACTCATTGACGCTGTTTTTCCACCCTTGCCCCGGCACCCGGATTGAGGAGGTCGGAGATCTTGCCCCGCACAGTCGGAGTAGCCGGTGGAACCGGACGGCCTGCCTTGGCGGCCGGATTGAGGTCAGAGATCTTGCCCATCAGGCTTCCCAATCCAACCATAGTTCCCTGATTCAGACCCAGCTGGCCATTGCTGGCCAGAACGATCCGGTCCTTTTCGCCGTAGGCGCATATCAGGGTCGCTGGGGTCGAGGACGCGATGTCCTGAATGGCGCGGCTCTGCTCGGCCGTCAACTTGCCTGAAGTTTGCGGCACGAAGCGGGCCAGCGCCCCGAGCACCGGTGCGAAGTTTTGGTAGGCCAGCCCCGAAAAGTTCGGCTGGCCGTCAACGGGCAGGAGCGCCCGGAACGACGCCGAACGCGCCAGCGAGTAGTGGCTGGCACGAGTCTGCAACGCAGCCAAAACCAATGCGCGGCTGGGCGCCATGACCAGGTACCCGTCGGCAACCGTATAGTGCGCTTCCAGGCCGGTCTCGAGCGAAACGAGTTTGTAGAAAATCCGCCCATCGTGGCTTTCCGCGCCAAGCGTCACACCCGGACGGTTGTCGAGGCCGGCTTGGCGATTGAATTCGGCCACGGCCCATTCCAGCGTGCGCTGCAGAGCCGCCGCATCATAAACCTCGACTACGATTTTCCAGGCCGGCGTCGGAAGAATCGGCCCATCCAGAGCAAACAGGAACTCGCCTCCAAGCGGAGCGGCAATGTCGTTGCGGATGCTGACACCATGCTCGGCTTCGAATTGGGAAAGCTCCTGCCATCCTTCCGGGTCGGTTTGCGCCAGCGCCGCAAACAGCTCGTCGACAAGCAGGGATGGATCTTTGGTGGCGAAGGCCGCAACGGCCAGCGCATCGGCCGAGACAAACTCCAGAGCGCCCATCGGCGCCGGTTCGGCCAGCCATGCGGCCATCCCCGTGCGCGCCTGGTTGAAGCTCAGCACGGCTCGGTTCTCGGTGTGACCGGCGATCTGCTTCTGCTCGACGATCAACTGCCGCACGTTATTGAAGCCGGAGAAACGCAGGAAGTCATCTGCGCCACGTTCTTTGCCGCGGACCTCGCGCGAGATCAGCTGCTCCAGGTCGGCCGCAAACAGCCAGCTGGCGCCCTGGCTATAGGCTTCGGCCAACCGGGCGTGGAAAGCAGTTCCGACAAAGCGGTTCGATCCGACGGCGCGCTGGCTGCCCAGAATCTGCTGCAGTTGTCCGGCCGAAGGTGACACGACCATCACACGGCTGTCCACGTAGACGAGCAACCCGTCCCCAGCGGCGCCGCGAACGGACGCGTGGCGACCGGTTGACGCCGACAATTCGGCGGCGCTGCCCACCAGGCGCACGCTTCCGAGCTTGCCGGTCGCATCCAGTCGCGCGATTTCCTGCTGCAGCGCGGCCAGCAATTCGGCCGGCCGGCGCACTTCGGCCAGCAACACGGGTGCATCGGATGAATGAGTCACACTGCGCGGAACCGCTACGACGATTTCGTCACCGAGAAAACTGCCGAGCAATCGCACGCGCTCGACCATCTCCTGGACGACGGGACGGCCGTTGGAATTGACCGCTTGGCCCTTCCACCAGCCGGCCAGGGCCGGGTTTTCCTGAATGCGGCTTTGAAACATGTCATACGCTTCGCCCAGCGTTTGCGTAATGTTGGGAAACGCTGCGTACAACACGGTGTCTTCGGGCGCCAGATTCAACAACCGCGATCCATACCGCAGACCCTCGGTGCGGGCCTCAAGCCCGCGCTGCAAATCGGCCATCGCTCGCAACAGCGTGAGGTGCAAGTCGACCTCAGAGCTCCAGGCGATCTCCTTTTCGATCGGCACCTGACCCAGGCCGGCGTGGGTAACCATCTGCTGGCCCGGCCGCAGCACGCTGCGCTCGCTGGCATGTTGGACCTCAACTTCTCCCTCCAGGACAGAAACGCGCGCTCCCTTGGTCCCCTGGTTGACGGCAAACACCGTCCCGGTCACCGATACGACGCAGTCCGGCGTGGAGACAAGCAGATGGCCATTGCGCTGTTTGGCGGCGCGGACGATGACGCTGCCGCGCTCCAGCCGGATGGTGGTTCCGTCCCGGCGCGCCTCCATCGAAAGTTCCGACCGCTCGCGCATTTCCACCTGTGAACCATCGGCGAGTCGAAGGACGGCGCCCGAGTTCATGGCCGTGCGCAGCATCTCGCGCTGCCCGATCGCATGGCCCGAAGCCAGCGGCTGGGCCGTAGAGTCGGCGACGCGAAAAAGCGTCCCGTCGATGGAAGCCGCAACGGCGCGCGTCTCAGCCGGAAGCGGCAGCAGCGACTTCAAGAAATCAAGCTGCGTGAGTCCGACAGCCAGCACGACGGCTGCGGCAATACCCCAGCGCAACATTCGAGTCCGTGCGCTTGTCGTTGCGACCAAACGGCCCGTGGCGGTTGCCGCCGGCGACACCTCGCCGGTCCGCGCCGCTCGCAGCGCCCGGCGGCATGGAACGCAGCCGCGCATGTGATCGTCAATCAGCAACGCGCGCGATCCGGACAGATTTCCGGAAACGTACGCAGGCAGCAGCGCTTGAAAATCGGCGCAGCTTTCGATTCTTTCGACGTCGGCCGCCGGTTGCACTTCCTCGGCCGCCGTGTTGGTCTGGCCCATCTGTGCCCAGACACGCGCAGCGGCCCGCTCAACTTCAACGGGATCGGCTGCCTCGCCGCGAATCTCCTGAATCGTTCTGTCCAGCATTACCTCGGGATCTTTCTCACTTGGCTTCATTGCGTTCCTCCCAACCACAATCGGATTTCTTTACGGAGACGACGACGGGTGCGATAGGCCACAACAGCCACAGTCCCGCGCGAGGTTGCCAGCTGCCGAGCGATGTCGGCGTCGCTGAATCCCTCGAAATAGCGCAGCACGAAGATCTCGGCCGCGCGCGGGCTGAGACGGGCGACAGCTCGGCGCAGCCAGGCACGGACTTCCGTGGAGCTGTGCTGAGCCTCCGGACCGGGCTGCAGATCGCGCAGCTCGGCGGCCGGGGCTTCCTCCAACGGGACGTTGCGCCCGCGCCGGCGTACCAGATCCAGAGCTCCGTTGACGGCGGCCCTGTGCAGATAGCCTTGCGCGCCCTGTCGAAAGTCAGGCGCCAACGACCGCCGCGCCAGCCTCAGGAAAACCGTCTGCAGCACATCTTCGGCATCCATTGGGTTGCCGGTAATGCGGTAGGCGGTATTGAAGACCAGCGCGTGATGATCGCCAAAGGCCTTGGCCAGGTCATCGGATAGGCTTTCGTTTCTCTGGTGCTGTTGCGTCGTCGCCTGCATCTTGGTGTTTCTCCTGAGATAGAAACGCAGTCAAGCCAGGTTTGTTATCATGCTAACGCTGTTAGGGGTCAATTTGTTCCAAATCAGGGGTCAGGATTCAGGGGTCAGGGGTCAGGGAATTGCGGATCGCAGGTTGCGGACTGATTGACGGTGTCGGATTGCGACTCGCTTCACAATTCGCAATCCCCAGACCCCTGAACCCTGACCCCTGAGATGCCTTTGCGACCGTTTAAGCCTTCGGACCTGGCCCGAATTCTGGAGATCGAGTCGCGCGCCTTCGGCGACGATGCCTACCCGCGCCAGCTCTTTGAAGAATTCTTCGAGAATTATCCTGCTGGCTTCCAGGTGGTTACCGTCAAACGGCAGGTCGCCGGCTACATTCTGGGATTTGCGTCCGGGGGCTCAGGCACGATCGTCTCTCTCGCGGTCGATCCGGACTTCCAGAAACGCGGGCTTGGAATCCAATTGTGCCGGTTTCTCCTGTCGCAATTTGAACGCCAGGGCGTCACAGTCTGCTGGCTGCAGGTCCGGGCAGGCAACCAACCCGCCATCGCGCTCTATCAGTCAGTCGGTTTCCAAACCATGCGCACACTGCAACATTACTACAGCGACGGAGGCGAGGCGCTGTTGATGAGGCGCTCATTCAAGTAGCAAGTGATTAGTGGCAGGAATACAAGTAAGGACGAAGGACAAAGTACGAAGTACAAAGTACGAGTTACGAGTTACCAGTTACCAGTTACTACGGAGCGCTCCGTGTCATTCGCCCGCATCTCTCGTCCTTACTCCTTTGTCCTTCGTCCTTAGTCCTTCGTAATTCGTAATTCGTAACTCGTAACTCGTAATTAGACAGTCGGGTCAATGACGGCCTTGACGACGCGGCCGTCGCGGACGTCGTCGACGGCTCGATCGGCGTCGTTTAAACCATAGCGGCTTGTCTCGATTTGAGACCAGGGCAGCGATCGTTGGGAATCGGCCAGCAACTGCGCCGCCCGATAAAAGTGCGAAAAATCCGAACCCCACAAACCGCGGACATCCAGATGCTTCCTGTTCAAATCCTGGTGCGGATTGAAAGACACCGAACCGTGGTCGGTGTACTGACCAACGATGACGACCCGTCCCGCATCGCGCGTCAAGCGCATCGCCTGGACGACTGCCTCGGCCGAGTTGGTCGCCTCTAGCGTCACGTCGGCGCCTCGTCCTGACGTGAGATCCAGGACCCACTGGCGCTGCTGCTCTGGGGAATGCTCCTCGAAATTCAGCACGGCCGCAGCCCCCACCAGCAGTGCATTGTCCAGACGCGCCTGCGGCGCACCGATGGACAGAACACGAAGCGCCCCCCGCATACGCGCCAAAATCACCGCCGACAGCCCGACCGGGCCGCTGCCCAACACCAGGACCGTATCGCCCAAAGCGATCTCGGCCCGCTCGACGGCGTGCAGCGCCGTCGGCAGCGCGCACCCGCCGGCGATGAACCGCTCCGGATCGACGCCGTCAAGTCGAATACATCTCGTGTCGGGCTTCAAATAGATTTTTTGCGACCAGCCTCCGGTCAATCCATCGGCCACGCCGTACGTGATGCCATAGACTTTCCGCTTGGGACATCGCGTGGTCGCCTTGGCGACCAGGCAGTACCAGCAGGCGTTACAGGTGCGATGAACGTCCAGGAAAGTGACTCGATCCCCTTCGGCCAGCACATTCCCTTCCACGTCGACCAGACGTCCACGAATCCTTTGCAGCCGACCGACCGAGACATGTCCGGGAATGATGGGATACGGAACGCCGTCCAGCAGTCCCTGTCGAAGGGCCACGTCGGTGCCGCACACCTCGCTCAGCTCGACTTGCAGCAGCGCTGAATCGGGCTCAAGCGCCGGTTCGTCAAACTCACGCACGTGCACGGCGGCGCCGCCACCAGCCATGACGGCTGCAAGGACTTTAGTCATGCCGCGATTCTCGTACGGGTTGACCGATCAGGCAAGCCTTCGAATGAGCCGGGACGGCAGGAAAATGATGCCGGCAAGCAGGCTGAATGCACCGCCTACAGCGATTCCGACAAGTCGAAACGGCAAAAGAATCAGCCAGACTAGCGGATAGACCACCAGCGCAAGCAGCGCCAGCGGCCAGCACAGCAACAGCAATAGGCACCACAACAGGAATTTCAGCATGGTCTCACTTTCAAATACGCAAGAACTTTAGAAAGTGTTCCAGAAAAGCAGGGGTCAGGCTTCAGGGGTCAGGGGCCAGGGGGAGTGGCAC
>JBPCNK010000230.1:0-9498 GCA_051001345.1 Acidobacteriota bacterium
CCGCAGGCTCGGCCAACCGCCCTTCGCCTTCCTCGCCACAGGCCAGGTATCCAGCCTCGGGCTCGACAATGTGGACGCCGCGCCGCTTCAGCACAGCGATATTGTCCTGGGTGGAAGGATGGCGCCACATCTCGACATTCATGGCGGGGGCGACCACAACCGGGCTGGTTGTCGAGACATAAACGGTCGTCAGCGCGTCATCGCAGATGCCGGCGGCGAATTTAGCCAGGATATTGGCGGTAGCAGGCGCCACCAAAAGCAAATCGATTTCACGCGCCAGCGCGATGTGGCGGATGGGAGCATTAGTGCCGGACGCAAAGAGATCGGTCAGTACGGGCGCGCCCGAAAGCGCCTCCAGCGTCGTCTCGCCGATGAAGCGGCCGGCCGATGCCGTCATGATGACGCGCACTTCGGCGCCGGCCTTCTGCAGCTCTCGCAACACGAGAGCCGACTTGTAGGCCCCGATACAACCGCTGACGCCGAGACCGATTTTCATGGCAATTGCCAAAATCGTTGAATTTTGATCATCGTTCTTCGGGCAATTAGAAAATGGCCCATAACAATGTAGCGCGGATTAACACGGATTAAACGGATGAGGCGGGTTGGGTATGAGTTGAATTCATCAGCAATCAATCCGGGCCAATCCGTATTAATCCGATTAATCCGCGCCAACTGATCACGCTATTAAGCCGCAAGCAGAAAATCGCTTGCAGAAATTACTAGAACGACGTTCGACCATGAACAATGCTCGCTTCCAGCCGGCAGTGGCACAGTTGATCTGACCACTGGCCACTGGCCACTGGCAACTCGGTCATTCCTCTTCGACAAAGTCGAACGGAATGAGATCTTCCTCGCACTCTTGAACGGCAATCACCGCAGGCTTGCGCGACTTGGATTCGAGCTTGGGCGGCGCGCCGCTCTGAATCTGTTTGGCGCGCGCCGCAGCCACCAGAATGAACCGGAACTTGCTGTCAAAACTCTTCGGTACGTGAATCATTTCGATCCTCCTATCCAGGCTCCAGGCTTCAGGGAATCGCGGATTGATTGCGGAATCATTGTACAGTTGCCTTTCAATCCGCAATTCCCTGAAGCCTGCACCCTGCTTCTAAACGTGAAACGTTTGTACAATCTGGTCGACCTGGCTGCGGCGCCGTTGCAGCCGGCACTCTTCGGCGCCCGCCACAAACGGCTCACCGCTGCAATCACGGCCTTGCCGCCGGCAACGCTCGGCCAGGATAATGCACTTCAGTTCCGCAACCGAACGCTCGATGTCGTCGTTGACGACGACGTAATCGTACTCGCTGACCTTGTCGATCTCATCGCGCGCCGCTCGTAGCCGGTTCTCGATAACCTGCGCGCTGTCCAGGTTGCGCCGGCGCAGCCGCTCCTCCAGAGCGTGATACGCAGGCGGCAACACAAAAACCAGCACGGCGTCAGGCCGCTTCCGGCGAATCTGCCGGGCGCCCTGAACGTCGATGTCAAGAACGACGTCCTGGCCGGCCTCGAGCACCTTTTGCACAAAGGCGCTGGAGGTGCCGTACTTATTGCTGCCGTAGACGTTGGCGTATTCCAAAAATTCGCCGCGTTCGATCATCCGATCGAACTCGTCATGGCTCACAAAAAAGTACTCTTTGCCGGACCGTTCACCCTCTCGCGGCTGACGCGTCGTATGGGAGATCGAAAAGCGCACGCCGTCGATTTCTCGCAGAACGCGCTCCAGCAACGAGGTCTTCCCCGACCCGGACGGCGCAGATACAATGATCAGGCAACCGGCCGGCATGTTGTCCCTGTACGAAACAGTCCATTATAAGGGAAATCCTGCCCAACAATCCATAAGAACCTCGCTGGGGAGAATTGCGAATTTTGGATTGCGGATTGCGGATTTAGGCAGGTCAATCCGCAATCAATCCGCAATCCGCAATTCGCAATCCGCAATTCTCCCAAGACACGACCCATTTCACTCAACATTCTGGATTTGCTCTCTTATCTTCTCCAGCTCTCCCTTGATCCAGACTCCGATTTCGGAAAGTCCAGGGCTGGCTGATTTGGACAGCGTCGTATTGACCTCACGGCCCATTTCCTGCAACAGAAAGTCCATTTTCTTGCCGATTTCGCCGCCGCTTTGGAGCGCGGCGCCCATCTGTGCCAGATGGCTCTGCATGCGAACGACCTCCTCGGTTACATCGCTGCGCTCGACGTAGAGAACGACCTCCTGGGCGACGCGAACCGGATCAAATTCAAGCTCGGGCGCCAGCTGCGCCAGCCGTTGACCCAGCTTCAGGCGCGCCGCCTGCTGGATCTGCTCGCAGTGCGGCAGGATTTCGGGAACACGCCCCCGGACCTGTTCGATGCGGCTGGCGATCTCGCGCCCGAGCGCTGCTCCTTCTTCCTGGCGCATGTGTACCAGGCCCTCGAGCGCTTCCTCAAACGCGCCGACAACGCCGCGGGACAACGACTGGTCGTCGGCCAGTTCGAGCACCCGCACTTCAATGACGCCGGGCAACTGCAGCAGCGTGGCAGCGTCTAGCGGAGCGCCGCCCGACAAACGGTCGCGCAGTCCGTCGGCCACCCGAATGTAGTGATCGACGGCTGCCGTGTTGAGCCCGTACTGACCGGCGTCGGTCAGCTGCAGGTTGGCGCTGACATCAACGCGTCCACGCGCCAGTCTGGCGCGCGCGGTATTTCGCAACGCAGGTTCCAGGTGCGACAGTTCGCGGGGCAGCCGGAAATTCAGATCGAGGTAACGGCCGTTGACGGACTTGATTTCGAGCGTCACGCGCGCCTGTGGGCTCTCGTAGACGGCCCGGCCGTAGCCGGTCATGCTGCAAATCACGGCGTGACCCCCTCTTCGTCGGCAAACTGGAGCTGGTAGAGTTTGCGATAAATTCCCGGCCGGGCCAGCAGTTCCTCATGCGTGCCGGTGTCGCGAATCTGGCCGTCGTCCATCACGACGATCTTGTCGGCGCGGCGGATCGTCGACAGGCGGTGCGCGATGACAAAGGTCGTCCTTCCCTGCATCAGATTGGCCAGCGCCTGCTGAACCAGTTTTTCCGATTCGCTGTCAAGCGACGAGGTCGCTTCGTCCAGTATCAGGATCGGAGCATTCTTCATCAACGCCCGGGCGATGGCCAGTCGCTGACGCTGGCCTCCGGAAAGCCGCTGGCCGCGTTCGCCCACCAGTGTGTCGTAGCCCTCGGGCAACTGCGCGATGAAATCGTGAATCAGCGCGGCGCGCGCGGCCGCATGCAGCTCTTCCTGGGAAAAGTCTTCGCGGCCGTAGGCGATGTTATTGCAAATCGTGTCGTTGAAGAGAAACGTCTCTTGGGTGACCATCGCAATCTGGCGGCGCAGACTGACCAGCGTGACGGTGCGGATGTCGCGGCCGTCAAATTCAACGCGGCCCGAGTCGACATCGAAGAAGCGCGGAATCAGGTTGACCAGGCTAGTCTTGCCTGCTCCGCTGCTTCCCACTAGCGCCACGATCTCGCCGGCGCGGACCTCCAGATCGAATCCCCGCAGCACGGCCTCGCACATTTGCCCTTCATGTCCCAACCAGACATCCCGGAAAGCGACGCCCGAAACGACGGGCGCCAGCTCCACGGCGCCCGATTCGTCGACGGTTTCGTGCGGCGCCTCCAGCAGCTCGAAGATGCGGGCCGAGGACGCGAAGGACTGCTGGAAATGCAGATGCATCTTGCTGAGCTTGCGTACCGGCTCGTAGAGCCGGAACAACGCAAATATGAAAACGACAAAGGCGCCCAGCGTGACCTCCGACGAACGGATATTGAAGTGGGCGTAGATCAAAAATGGCACAAAAGCCACGTATCCGATGAACTCGATGAGCGGCGAGTTCATCGCTCCCACTCGGGTCGATTTCAGGTTGGCTCGCATCAGCTGGCGCGTGGCCTGGCGAAATCGGCTGTTCTCGAAGCGCTCCATCCCGAAGGCCTTAACGATGCGGATGCCCGTGATGGTTTCCTGCAGGATCGTGGATATGTCGGCCAGGCTTGCCTGGCTGCGCCCGCTGTGCCGGCGCATCTTTCTTCCCAGACTGGCGGTGATCCACAAAATCAGCGGCGTAATCAGCAGCGACAACAGCGCCAGTTTCCAGTCCGCCCAGAAAATGAGTCCCAAGAACACGGCCATCAAGATGATCTGCCGGAAATAGTCAGTGACGGTCTTGGACACGGACTCCTGTAACCGCTCCGTATCGGTCAAAATGCGCGCCATGAGCTGGCCCGTCGAGCTGTCGCTGTAGTAGCGCGCGGATTGGTGAAGCAGATGATCGTACACGTCGTTGCGCAGCTCCATGACGACCTTCTGGCCCGAGTACCCCATCAGATACTCGGCCAGGTACAGCAGCAGCCCTTTGAGGAAACTAAACAGGACCAGAAACAGGGCGACACGAATCAACAGGTTGTCGGCAGTCAGTCCGAGCCAGCGGTTGAGAAAGCTGAATTTAGGGGCGGGACCAGCCAGCTGTCCTGACGACGTCAGGACGCTGTCAAAAATCGGCGCCAGCAGCATCGTCGTCAGTCCTTCGAGCAAACCGCTTGCGACCAGCAGACCGAGCGATGCGGCCAGCAACCCAAGATTGGGCCGGATGTAGGGGTAGAGTTTTCGAAGCTGGCGCATTCGACGGGGTATCATAACCTAAATTACGGGGCAGGCTGGAAAAGTACGAGGGAAAATGACACGTATTGCAGTCTCCGGGGCGGCAGGGTTTCTCGGTTGGAATCTATGCCGGGTGTTGGCCAAGCGGCATGAAGTCACCGGCCTCGTCCACTGCGCGTCAGCCGTGGATCTCCCGCTGCTCTGCGTGCCGGTTGAACTCGAGCAACCCAATACGTTCGACCGCGCTTTCCAGGATTTCCGCCCGGATGTTTTCGTTCACGCGGCGGCCTATTGCAATGTGGAACACTGCGAAGCGCACCCGGAGCTGGCCTTTGCCATCAATGCCGCTGCGACCCGGGCGCTGGTCGACCTCTGCAATTCGAGGGCAATTACCTTTGTTTATATCTCCACCGATCTGGTTTTCGATGGCATCCAGGGGCACTACCGCGAAGACCAGCCGGCCGATCCAATCAGCGTCTACGGGCGCTCCAAGCGCGCAGCAGAGCTCGCCGTGCTGCAATCAACCCGGCGTGGCGCCGTGCTGCGCTGCGCGCTGATGTACGGGCCGACCAACGGCGTCAATCGATGTTTTCTGACTTGGATCGAACAGCGTCTGGCGGCGGGCGAGCCGGTCCCGCTGTATCGCGACCAGTTTCGATCGGCTCTGTTTGTCGAGGATGTGGCCGCCGCCGTCGAAGGGCTCGTGGACCGCCCCTTTCAAAGCGAGCTTTTCCACGTCGGCGGTCCGGAGCGGATCGACCGCTATTCGTTCGGCCTGCTGGCGGCCGAAGCCCTCAGATATGACAAGGCGGCGCTTCAATCGGTCTCGATTGCGGATTCATCGATTGCAGGCCGGCGCGGCGCGGACTGTTCGATGCGGATCGACAAGCTGCGCGAGTTTGCCGGCTGGAATCCCGCGTCGCCGGTTGAAGGTTTAAAGAGAGTGCGCCAGTGGCGCCAGTCAAACCCGCGCACAACAGAGCCGCGCACGAAGTGAGCGGTGAGCATTAGGGCTCATCAGCACGCCGGGGTGACGCGAAGTGACGGTCAGCGGGCTCCGTATCGGGTCTTACGGAAACTTTAGGAAAACATGGCGCCGGTCTAAAGAATTATTTCACGCGCCTGCAGCGCTGAGAACCGCGCCAACCTACCAAAATCGCGATCATGGTGCAACACGGTGATTCGATTGCGCAGAGCACAAGCTGCAATCAGGCAGTCCACTGCTGAACGGATCGTTTCGCCCCCCCGCCGCGCCCGCCTGTAGAGCTCAACCGCTTCGTCGATGATTTGCGAGCGCAAAGGGGATTCCACGACAGGCAGCGAATACATCGATTCGCGCGCCATAGCAAACGCTGCTTCGTCGCGAAAGCCCTGCAACACTTCCTGGATCACGGGAAGACACGTGACGACTTCGCCAAAATCGGCGACCGATTCGAGGCCAAAGCGGGGTGGCTTGCGAAACACTTCTATCCAGACTGAAGTGTCAACGAGGACCACGGCGTCTACCTCCGTACTTAGGGGAAGGCCGATCGCCTCGCATCTGGCTCAAATTGCCTTCCCACAGGCCAGCACCCGCCAAGTCGAGAATACGCCCCGCCTTGATGCGACGAACGAAATCTGCCAATGCAAGTTGCACGGTGCTCGAATAGGTTCTTTGGCCACTCAAGCGTACAGCCTCCTCAAGCAGTTCCTCGTCAAGCACAAGATTTGTACGTTTCATGTGTTTAGAGTACCTCGATTTCGCTTGGTGCGTCAACCGCTCCCGCAGGGCGCTGGAATTGTGCCGCGCCCGTCCGCTGCGTGCCCACAAGCAACCACCCGACCAGACTGCCGAAAAGCAGGTTGGAGACTCCTACTTCCCATCCATGCACCCATCGAATGTAGCTGGGGATATACGGATCCGGGGCAAGCAAAGGAACGATTCCGCCCACCATCGACAGGACCAGACCCACGATGAACGCAACCTCTCGACGGGACCCAGTTGCTCGCTGGATTACCAAAAGGGAGAGGCCAACAAAGACCAGCCCCCGGAACACCTGCCTGAGCATCAAGGGCAAAAGTGCCGGAAGTTCCCGAGACGCGTAGAAGTCTCGGACATACGGAAATATGATCATCCCGGCGAGCAGATAGAAAAAAACGTAGCCTAGGTCGCACACTGCAACTCTCCAGATCCAGCCCACTGCCGTCCTTTCGGTCCAGACACGCAGTGCAGGCGGCGACGAGCCGCTCGCCCCCTGGGAAGGGGGCCAGCAGCCTTCCGGCTGCGGCACCGCCATTGTGCCACTGGCCACTGGCTACCGGCCACTGGCCACTTGAACGGATTGACTTGCAATTTTGGGCTGAGGCGTTCAACATTTGCAGCCAGGTAAATCCCGACAACCCGAATACCCGTGTAACGGGCGGCGGTTTGTTCAAAGAGCCGTTGATCAGGAGGCAGACCATGTATCGAAAGATTCTCATTGCCGTGGCGGTCGGCTGCGCCCTCTGCATGTTGGCGCCGGCGCAGGACGCTGCCGGCGTTCTCCAGGCAGCGCTCAAGAATATGAGCGATGTGAAGTCTGTTCAGTTCTCCGGCAGCGGAGCTACCTTCTCGCTGGGGCAGAGTGCTACCCCCACCTCGCCAGGGCCGCGCGTCGAGGTCAGGAGTTTTACCCGAACGATTGATTATGACAAGGCTGCTGCGCGCAATGAATCGACAGGCGCGCAGGGCCCGGCGGCTACGCAGTTTGTCGCCGGCGACAAGGCCTGGGGACAGGCCGCCAGCGGCACCGTCACGCCGGCGTCCGCGGCTGCGGCAACCGACCGGCAATTGCAAATCTGGCTGACGCCCCACGGCTTTCTGAAAGGCGCGCTGGCCAACAACGCGACGATCAAAGGCGGCAAGGTCAACCTGGTTACCTTCACAACGCTCGGCAAGCACCGGGTGACTGGGACAATCTCGAAAGACAACCTGGTCGAGAAAGTTGAATCCTGGGTAGACAATCCTGTTCTGGGCGACATGAAGGTCGAGACGACCTACAGTGATTATCGCGATTTTGGCGGCTTGCGATTCCCTGCCAGGATCGTGCAAAGCCAGGGCGGGTTTCCGGTACTCGATTTGACGGTAACGGCCGCACGGGCGAATGTCCCCCTGGACCTCACCGTTCCTGCGTCGGTTGGCCAGGCCACGCCTACGGCCGTGAGCGTCACTTCCGAGAAACTTGCCGACGGGGTCTGGTACTTGACGGGCGGAACGCACCACAGCGTGGTTGTGGAATTTGCCGATCACGTGGCCGTCATCGAAGCGCCACAGAACGAGGATCGGTCCAATGCTGTCATCGCCGAGGTCAAGAAGCTCGTCACTTCCAAGCCCATCCGGTACCTGATCAACACGCACCATCACTTTGACCACTCAGGCGGCCTTCGCACCTACGTAGCCGAGGGTGCAAGGATCGTCACGCACCAGATCAACAAGCCGTTCTACGAAAAGACATCAAAGGCGCCGCACACCCTCGCTCCCGACCGCCAATCACGCGAAAAAAAGAAGGCCAAAATCGTCGCCGTCGGCGACCTGCATCTGTTGACTGACCGCACACGCACTTTGGAGATCCACCGAATTCAGGGCAGCCCGCACAATGACGGCATCCTGATGGTTTATCTACCGAAGGAAAAGGTGCTGGTCCAGGTGGACGTTTACCAGCCGCTGGCCGTAAACGCGGCGCCGCCGAGCACTCCGCCTCCTGCGGCGGTCAACCTGTACGAAAACATCCAGCGCCTTAACCTGGACGTTGATCGCATCGCTGCGCTGCATGGACGCCTGGTCACGATCGCCGACCTGCGGAAGACGATCGGCAAATGAGACAGTCGCGAGTCGCGAGTCGCGGATCGCGAGCGATCCGTGGCGGATTTTCAGTGCCGCGAACGCAGCGAGCGGTGACCATCGAGCAAGCGCCGAGTAGGACAAAATCACCACTCTCTGCGTTCGTGGCGCTGATGCTGTTCGCCTCCTTCGCCTGGGCGGCTTCGGCGCCTGGACGGCCGCACGTCGTTTTTGTAACGGGCGACCATGAGTACGGTTCGGAAGCGACGTTTCCGCTCCTGGCTGCGGCGCTCGAGCAACGTTACGACATTCGCACGACCGTGTTGAAGGCCCACCCCGATGAGAATGCCGAAACGGACATTCCCGAGTTGGAGGCCTTGGCTGACGCAGACCTGGCGGTGTTTTTCCTGCGCTGGCGCCGCCTGCCGCGTGAGCAGGTCGAGCTGATCTCCCGCTACCTGAATTCCGGACGGCCCGTGATCGCCTTTCGCACAACCACGCACGCGTTTAACTATCCTCCGGGCCACGAACTGGAAACGTGGAACGCGTTCGCAGCCGAGTATCTGGGAGCCCCGCCCGGATGGGGCAAAGGTCACTACCACTACGGGCACACCTCCACGACCGAAGTTCGTACCGAGACTGCCGCGGCCGGCGACTCGATCCTGACTGGAGTGGACAAAACATTTTCTGTCCGCTCGTGGCTTTATCACGTTCTCCCCAATCATCCCCCAAGAGACGCTCGAATACTGCTGACTGGCCGGGCGGTCAACCCCGAGAGGAAGGACGCACAGGACAACCCGGTGGCCTGGACATGGACGAACAAAGCACAAAGCCGCGTCTTTATGACTACGCTTGGCCATCCCGAAGACTTTGGTGTGGAGGCCTTCCAGCGCCTTGTGGTCAACGCGATTCACTGGGCGCTCGACAAACCCATTCCCAAACAGTGGGCCGGCAAAATTGCCATCGAGGTGCCCTACCACGGCATTCGAAAGCAGGGGTCAGGATTCAGGGGTCAGGGGGGAGGGGGCGGGGGGGGGGGGGTGAAAGGAGGGGGAGGGACGAAGAGAAATTAGGGCAAAACACGA
>JBPCNK010000231.1:0-16646 GCA_051001345.1 Acidobacteriota bacterium
GGTGGGAGCAGGAATTGTAAGTGCCACAAACAAAGAGAGCGGTGACCAGAGAGGTCTCACCATTTCCGGAAACACAACCACCCACTGCCTTCGGGGCACTAACACTTCCGCCCGCGCGGCTTGGCCGCAATGCCGCGGTGAATGCAACCTTTACCTTTACGGCAGTGGAACCCCCGCCTTTACCACCAGCATCACAGGCGCCGCGGCCGATTCGTTGCGCAGCGGGGAAATGACTTCGACGCGGCCGACGGCAAACAGGGGCTGCGTTGTGGGCTGCACCCACGGCTCGGCTACCAGGTGGAAAGTTCGGCTGGTTTCCTGTTCCGTAATCATGATTCCATTGAGCCCGATATCGTCGACTTTGACGCCGTGTGGCAGGTTGAGAACCGCCAATGGCACGCGTCCGGTAAAACCGTTTTGCCGCTGGATGCGGACTGTCAAGGTCGCTGATTTCCCGGCTGTCAATTCGACCCGGTCCACCTCAGCCGTTACCACCAGATCCGGTCTGGGCGCCAGCGCGATGACGCTGATGGGCTCCTCGGGGTCGGCCGCGCGAATTACTTCGCGGCCGTTGATGTGCGCCTTTGCAATCAGTTTGATCGGCGCCAGGCCCGCGACGGCCATCGTCGCCGGCGCCCCTTTGACACTGGCCGATTCCAGAAAGTTCGATTCCAGCGTCACACTGGAATTCGCAAGCGAAGCATCCGCGCGGGCCGAGATCAAAATCACAGAGGTGTCGGCGCCCGCCGGTATGACGCCGCGTGTCGCGCTGAGGCCCTCGGGAAGGTCGCGCAACTCCACTTCAATCGGGCCGTCGAATTCGTCGCGGCGCGTTGCCGTCACAGTCAGTGACACACGGCCGCCTCGCTGGATGTTGATCACTTTGGGATCGTACGTAATCTCGAAATCTGGCGTCGATGGGCGAATTGTCAGTCTGTACGCATAGCGTTCTCCGTCGATGTCGCGGACATCACGAACCCGGACGATATAGTCGCCGTCGGCCGGCGCGGTGAAATGCAGACGAGAGTCCTTGTTCCCGAACTTTGGTCCGCCGTCGTCGTTGCGGTAGTTGATCTGAAACAGCGGCATTCCGTTGGGCGCGAACTTCGCGCCGGGGGGGTGGACTTCCACTTTGTAAACCGGTGTGTTGACCGAATAGTTGGCTGGCGTCGTGTCGAGGAAACCGATGCGGGGTCCGCGAAAACCCTTAAACTCCAAATCGTTGTCCGGGTGCGTAGGCATTGCTTGCACCTGGAGCAATTCTTCTCCAATCAGAACGTAGTCGTTGATGGCGAAGTCCGTCCAGCTAGTCAAGCGCATGCCGCGCCTGCCCGCGTCCGGATCGTTCAGCGTGATAGTCGTCTGGGCCACGCAGCGCAGCGTGGCGCGTGGTACTGGCCGGCCATCGGGAGTGACGATCTCCAGAATGGAATCCAGCGGAGAACCCAGTCGCTGGGCGTGAACCTCGAGAACGAGCTTTTCCCCCTTGCGCGTCCGGAATCGATACAGATCGCGGTCGGCGCCTTGTTCCTCGGTTCCGCTGAAAATACGGCCATTGATCGTCACCGGAAGCGGCGTTAGTTGCGCGACGGCGATTTCGCCATTGGGCTCTGATTCAATCACCTCAGGATAGTCGCCTAAATGCGCGCGCAGGCCGTTAACCGAGGGACCTTTGGCAGTCTGCGCCACAATCGGAATCGTCTTGCCTCGCAGCGCCGACTGGAGTCCGGCCACTTCGACGGTTTGAGTTTTTCCCAGGTTGAGTCCTTTTACTTCCAACTTCGCGACGCCGCCCTTTTGGACACCCAGAGGAAACGCCTCGGTCAAAAGCGGGAAGACACCCGCCTCGATTCTGTACCTTCCGCCGCCGGCAGGCTCGACGTCTTCCACTGCCAGCGTATACATGCCCGCGTCCGCGAACCGGTAGGTTACAAGGGCATCGCGGCCCGATTCGAAATCGTTGTTTTCAGCGACGATCTGGTTTTTAGAATCGTACAGTCGCAAAACCGTGTCGGCGCCCGAACCAATCGCGCGGGCAACGGCTCGAAACACGAACAATTCTCCCGGGCGCCCCGCAAAGCGATAGGCGTCAACGTCCCCGGGGTCATCCAGACTGCCTGAAACAGTCACGGGCAGCGAAATCTTTTGCGGCTCGGCAAGCGAATTGAAGCCCACCTCGGGAACTTCCGGCATCAGGCCCACGGCAAACACCGCGAGGTTGCTCACGCCCAACGGCGTGCGCAGCCGCAACGAATGAACGCCGGGCGGCACTGTCGGGGAAACCGTCAACTCGGCTTTGATCACGTACTTTCTGGCCTTGTCGTCGATCGGAGCTCCCGTGTCGCGCGGGTTGCGCACGCGCCGCAGCGGAACCTCCTGAATGTCGACGATGCGCGCGGTAAAACCTGGCTCGCTGAAGATCAATTCGGTGGCGCCGTCGATGTTGGTGCCGTCCAGGATGAGCGCGACTTTCGTTCCACGCTGCGCGCCGCCAGGAGTGACCGACTGAAGGGTAGGCGGCGCAGTCTGGGCCAGCAAAGTGGCCAGAGTCAGTACGCCGACGATCAGTGTGCCGAACAGGTGTGGCGCAACCGTATGCCGTATGCCGTAGGCCGGCGACGGAGCGCCAACAGAGCCGCGGCTCTGCCCGGCGTGCGTTTTTTTCGGGTTAAAGAAGGAATTGACCATCATAATCGCCTCACTAACGTCAAAAGACTCGGGTGGGACAGGCTTCCTGCCTGTCGCCCTCTTCGTTACTCTTTGGTTGACAGGCTGGAAGCCTGCCCAACCCCAGGCAGAATAAAATCGCGCGCTGCAATTTCACCCTTCAGATCATAGACCGTTAGCGATCCATCGTAGCGGCCTGCCACCAGCCAGCGCCCGTCGCGGCTCATGGCCAGATCCAGTACCCAATCGGGCTGAACTGCGGCGAATTGCCTTTCGCGCAGCGTCTCAGCGTCCCACAATTTCACGACACGGTCGGCTCCGGCTGACACGAGCGTCTCCCCATCGGGCGAGTACAAAAGCTTGAGGACGGCATCCCCATGGGCAAAACTGGACCTCAATAGTGTGGCTGTCCCTTCGCTCCAGGTCCAGATCCGAATCAATTTGTCGGCGCCGGCTGCTGCAACCTGTTTACCCGAGGGATGAATCGCCACTGAATAGACTACGTCGAGAGGCTCACTCATCGTCACCAGGCGTTTGCCGCTTTCGACATCCCACAGTTTGATCAGGCGGTCACCGGCGGCCGACGCCAGGTACTTGCCATCTGGACTGAACGCGACAGAATAGACGGCGTCGACGTGTTCCTTGAGCGTCTTCTGCTCCTGGCCAGAAGCGACATCCCAGAGCTTGATCAGCCGGTCATAACTCGAAGTAGCCAGCCGGTGACCGTCCGGCGAGAAGGCTACCGAATAGATCGCATCACTGTGGCCGCGCAGTGTTCGAACTATCTTGCCGGTCTGCAGATTCCAGATTTTCACTTCGCCGTAGCGAGCCGCGTGGCCCCCGGCCGCCGCCAGCCACTTGCCGTCCGGGGACAACGCAATCGATCGCACCAGACCTGCATGGCCCTCCAGTGCGCCAGTCCACTTGCCCGCCTGCAGGTCCAGGACATGAACCGCCTTCGAACTGCCTGCGTACAGACGCTGGGCCGAGCGATCAAGGCCGAGTGAAGCGATCGCTCCCAGAACCGGCACAGCCGGGCGGATGTCCGGCACTTTCAAATCGTCGCCACTCGCCGTTGCCTTTATCTCGGATGCCGTCGTGTTCAGGGCGCCGGCGTCGATCCAGTGCCGCACCATGTCGATCTGTGGCTGGCCCAGCTCCCCGCCCATGGGCATTCGCGGCTGCACGGTTCCTTCGAGCATCTGCACCAGGCGGCTAGCCCGGCCGCTGCCAGGAACGACCGAGGGGCCGTGCAGACCTCCCTTCATCAGACTTTCGTGACTCTCCAAAACCAGCCCGCTCTGGGGCGCCGCCGCGCTGTGACAAGCGACGCAACTCTGGCGAAACAGCGTCTGGATCTCCGCGTAGGAAACCGGAACCGGCACTTGCGGTGCCGCCGTCTTGACCGCCGGCACCGGCACTTGCACTGCATGGGCCGCAGGGGCCTTGCAGCCCGTCACCAGCAGCGTCAGTGACAGTGTCAGTGCCACGAACGAAGTGAGTGGTGACCATCGAGTTCTTGCCACGTTTGTCAATATCACCAATCACTTCGTTCGTGGCACTGACGTTCGTGGCACTGATATGCGTGGCACTGATACTTTCCCGACATCCTCAGTGGTTAAAGAGGAACTCTTTGCCGGTCAGAACAGCCCAGAAGAAATCCTCAAGCACGCGCCGCCGGGCCACACGTTCGGGAGATGCCGGTTTTGCGCCCGATTGAGGCCCTGACCCCTCTGCCAGCGCCTGTTTGAAACTCTCATTCAGATTGGCTGCCAGCGCAGTCGTTTCCTTCTGGCCGGGCCGGCGAGCGAACGCCGTCAAGTAAACGCGGCTGATGATGGCCGGGTAATCGGCGCCCGAATTCAGCAGCGCCTCGACGGTTCCAGAAGACGCGCGCAGTTTGGCATTGATCGTGTCCCCGTTGATGACGTGCAGCGCCTGCGTGACGCTCGGCTCCTGCTGTCGCTCCGATTCGGCCGTAATCTGTCGAGGTGGCCGGCCGAAGGCGTTCAGAAAATAGGAATCCACCTGCGTGTCGCCCAGTTCGAGCGCACGCCGGCCGGTGGGTTGCCCCGGGAATTCTTCGGGGACTCCAGTGACCTGGCTGATGGCGTCCAATATCACTTCAGCCGGCAGGCGCCGCGGCAGGTAGTGCGAGTAATACTTCTGATCATCGCGATTGCTCGGGGTGGAAACCGAGGTCAACTGGTAGCTGGTCGAGTTCATGATCGTGCGGATCAGGTATCGGGTATCAAACTTGTGGTCCACGAAATCACGCGTCAACGCCGCCAAAAGTTCGGGGTTCGTGGGCGGGTTCGTATCCCGGATATCGTCGACGGCCTCGACCAGTCCCCGGCCCATGAAATTCTTCCAGACGCGATTGACCAGCGAGCGCGCAAAGAACGGATTGCCCGGCGCGGTCAGCCAGTCGGCAAAGTACTGGCGCCGGTCGATGTCGGAGTCCAATGGCAGCGGGGTTCCATCCAGCGGTCGCGGCGCCAGCGGCTCATTGAGCCGCGGATGGTTGATCTCGCCCGACCCGGTCGAATAGACGGTGACATCGCCCGGAGCAGAACCGTTCTTGAGCGCAACCCGCGAGAAGAGGTTGGCCATCTGAAAGTAATCCTTCTGCGTCCATTTCTCCAGCGGGTGATTGTGGCAGCGGGCGCACGTGATGGAAAAACCCAGAAACGCCATCGAGACATTTTCGGTGATGTCGATCGGATCCTTGTGCAGAACGTAGTAGCTGGCCGCTCCGTTGGTCTGCGTGTTCCCCGATGCGGTCAACAACTCGCGCACCATTTTGTCCCACGGTTTGTTGGAGGCCACGTTGGAGCGCACCCACTGGTAATAGGAAGTCGTGGCGTTGCTGCGCAACTTCCTGCTGGAAACCAGCAGCAGGTCGGACCACTTGTAGGCCCAGTAATCGACAAACTCCGTGCGCGCGACCAGCGCGTCAATCAGGCGACTGCGTTTATCCGGGCCCGGGTCGGCAAGGAAACGCTCGACGTCCTGCGCAGTGGGCAGGATTCCGGCTGCATCCAGATAAGCGCGACGGATGAACTCGGAGTCGCCCGACATTCCCGACGGTTCGAGGGCAAGATCCTGAAGCTTGCGCAGCACTAGATCATCGATGTAATTGTTGCGCGGAGATTTCTCATACACTGCCGCATCGATCGCATGGGGGAATGGAGAGGAAACACGAGCGGCCGCAACGCGGCTCAGGTACCAGACGGTTATGGCCGCCTCGCCATGGCCCTGCACTTTAACCTTGCCCTGGTCGCTGACGGCAGCGACTCCCTCGTCGCTGCTGGAGAACTTGACCCACCGCGTGACGTCTTCGGCATGCCCGTCTGAAAAGTGCGCGCGCACGAGCACCTGTTGCTGTTCGCCCGGGTACAGTTGGGCTCGCTGCGGAAACACTTCCAGCCGGGTTATGGCTGGATCGGAATCGCTGGGCGCCGGCGTTCCTGCGGCAATCCACTTGACGATGGTGTCGTACTCGGGCGACCCGACCTCAAAGCGTTTTCCGCCGCCGTGGGCCACCATCATCGTCGGCTTGAGCAGCATCAGGCTCATAGCCGGTTCGACCTTGTCTATCCGCCGGGCCGAAGCTTGTCGCGACAGCACATGATAGTCGACCTCTGGATCGTATCCACGCAAGGTCAGTTTGAATCCGTTCTTGCCGGAGGCGGCGCCGTGGCAGGGCCCCGAGTTGCAGCCCGCCTTAGTCATGGCCGGCAAGACGTGATTGCGAAAGGTCACCGGATAGGGTGCAAAGGCATCGCTGACCTGCACCAAGGCAGTCGAAGAACGGCCATCTACTACAGCTGTAATAGTAGCTCGGCCATCTCGGATGGCCGTAACCTTGCCGTGTTGGTCAACGCTGGCCACAACCGGGTTGGAAGACGAGAATTTCGCCTGTGCTGTCAAGTCGCCGACGTACATATCTCCGCGCCGGGCCTCGACGAGCAGTTGCTGCATGGAGCCAGCGCCCCGCAAAGCCGGTTCGGCTGGCAGCACCACCAATTCGGTCGGGGCGTCCAGTTTGCGCGCAGCGGAAAGACTCGAGAACGCCAGCGCGACGACCAGCAAGATAATTGGCTTGGTAAGTCCCTTGGGCATGTTTTCTAAAAAAGTTCGCGAATCGGCTCGGTGCCGAAGTCGACGACTGGAATCGGGCGGCTCTGCAGACCCGGCAATTCGGTTTCGAGGTTAATTCCCAGTGAGTGATAGACCGTGGCGGCCACCTGTGCCGGGGAGATCGGGCGGTCCTTTGGATAGCCCCCAATCTCGTCCGATGAGCCGACAACTTGTCCACCCTTGACCCCGCCTCCTGCCATCAAAACCGTCCAGCAGTTCGGCCAGTGATCGCGGCCGCCCGCGGGGTTGACCTTGGGCGTCCGGCCGAATTCGCCCATTGCCAAAACGAGCGTGTTGGCCAGCAACCCGCGCTGAGCGAGATCTTCGAGCAGCGACGAGTAGGCGTTGTCAAACATAGGGCCGATGAGGTCGCGGTAACAACTGATCGGACTAAATGGCGCCGAACCGTGGATGTCCCAGGTGATTTCATTGAAAACGGTCTCAAACATGTTGACGGTTACAAACCGGACCCCGCGTTCGACCATACGGCGAGCGAGCAGACAGCTTTGACCGAAACGATTGCGCCCGTAGCGATCGCGAACCTCCTCGCTCTCCTTGGAGATCTCAAAGGCCTCGCGCGCCGTCGTCGAGGACATGAGCCGGTAGGCCTGATCAAAGTTGCTGTCGAGCAGTCTCGCGTCGGGCGAGGCTTCCAGGTGCGAAATGCTGCCATCGATCAACTGCCGCAGGGATTTACGGCCTTCGACCCGTACGGCCGGGATGTAGTCGGGAGGAAGTAGATCGGGAACCTTGAAATCAGGTTCGGATGGATCGGAGTTCAATACAAACGGATCATAGGTCTTGCCCAGAAATCCCGCCGTTTGGCCATGCGGCATATTGCCGCCCGTGTTTCCGATCGGTCGCGGCAGCAGGACGTGGGGGGGAGCATCTCCTTTGGGCCCGCGCAGCTTGCTCAGCACGCAACCGATGTGCGGATACTCGATTCCGGCCTGGAACAAGCGCCCGGTCTGCATCATCTGATGGCCCACATCGTGCACGCCGGCGCCGGTGTGGTAGACCGATCGCAGCAGCGCATATTTGTCGGCCTGACGGGCCATCCGAGGGAAGATCTCGCTGATCTGGATCCCCGCGACGTTAGTCGGAATGGCTTTGTAGGGCCCGCGGATTTCGACCGGAGCATCCGGTTTCATGTCCCAGGTGTCCAGGTGGCTGGGCCCGCCAACCAGAAACAGCATGATGCAGTTGACGTCTTTGGACGGATCGACGGCGCCCAGGGCTTTGAACTGCAAAAAATGGTTCAGCGTGAAACCCAGGAAAGCGAGCGAACCGGCGTGCAAAAAATCCCGGCGCTTGAGACCGTCGCAAAAGCTGACGGCTTTTTCGGCGTCCAGTCGGATCATATGGGGACACTCCTTGGCGGCGATATTTGTGGTTGACTAGGAGTTTAGTGCTCGGTCATATACAAGTCAAGCAATGCGACCAAACGCAGTAGGCAGTGGCCAGTGGCCAGTGGTCAGCGGTCCCGTGCCTACGGAGCGCCAACAGTGCCGCAGCCGGAAGGCTGCGGGTAGAAAGCGGCAACAAGAATCGTGCTGAAATTACAAGACGTCACCGATTAGCAACAGTGCCGCAGCCGGAAGGCTGCGGTCCGGTAGATAGAAACCGGAAATAAGAGTCTTGCAGAAATAACAAGATTTCACCGATTATTAATAGGAGAGCCACAGGCCATGGACCGAAGACACTTTCTAGCACTCTGCACGATCGGGGCTTTGCGCACTTCAACGACTTTTGCCGCCCGCGCTCGATTTCAGTTGGGTGTAGGCACGTACACGTTCCGGGGAGTCAGCATCGATACCCTGATTCGGCGGCTCGTCCAGCTCCGCATCCGGCACGTCGAACTTTCTTCGCCCGACTTTATGCTGCCGCGCGTCGAGGTCAAAGAAACTCTGCTATTGCGTGACAAGTTCAGACACGCCGGCATCCATGCCGTGTCTTACTATTGCGGAACAATCAAGACGGAGGAGGACGTGGAGGGAGCCGTCCAGGTCGCCTCTATTTTGCGATCACGTCACGTCTCGGGAACTGCAGCCGGAGATGCTCTGGCTTTGATTGATCGGCGTTTTCCTCGAGCCGGGCTCACGTTTGGCCTTCACAACCACTGGTTCCGCGGTCGCAAGTTCGAACACGAAAGTCCGGAAGATTTGATGAAGGCCCTGGAAGGCTTGTCACCGGCAGTCGGTATCACGCTTGACACCGGCCACATGGCATCTTGCGGATACGACCCGGTTGAGGCATTGGTCAAAGTGCGCCGCCGCTTGAAGGCCGTTCACCTCAAGGACGTCGCGCGGGCCGGAGACGACAAGAACGTGATTCTTGGCGCCGGAGTGGCCCGCAGCGCTGCGGTAATCGACGAGCTGAAACGCCAGGGTTTTCGCGGCTTGGTCGCCATCGAATACGAAGAAGGAAGAGATCCCGATGCCGAGGTGCAACGATGCCTCACCTTCGCCCGCAGCCGAATGTAGATAGGCAGTAGGCAGTGCGTCAATCGGCTGCTATCAGGCTTGGAGGCGTGCCTGCTGCCTACTGCCTACTGCCCACTGAGTGCAATGGACCGAGTCGACCTTTCACTGAGCGAGGCGCGTCGCATCGCACTGGCCGCGCAGGGTTTTGATCGCCCTAGGCCGAAGGGACGCGTGGACGCGCGCCACCTGCGCCGCACGATCCATCAACTCGGGCTGCTGCAGATCGATTACGTCAACGTTCTGGTGCCCGTACATTACCTGGTCCCCTTCTCCCGGCTTGGCCCCTACGACAAGTCGCTGCTGGACGATCTGATCTATCGGCGGCGCGAATTCACCGAGCAGTGGGCGCACGAAGCGTCGATCCTGCCGGTAGAGACTTGGCCTCTGCTGCGCCACCGCATGGCGGCACACAGAGTTCGGCCCTACGGGTTCGAATCGTTCATGGACCTGAACTGTGCTTACGTAAAGAGCGTACTCGACAAGGTGCGCTCGCACGGCCCGCTGGCTGCCGATGCCGTGCCGGGACCACAAGGCACTGCTCGCCGCATTGCCGGCGACGCGTGGCTTGGGACGGTCCCCAGGGCAGTGCTTGAGGCGCACTTCGGCCGGGGCCTGCTGGCCGTCGCTAGCCGGCAGTCTAATTTCGCGCGGGTATTCGACCTCGCCGAGCGCGTGCTTCCGTCCGAACACCACCGCCGCAGAGTCGGACGCGAGGAGGCGCAGCGCGAACTGCTGCGCCGCTCTGCCCGTGCACACGGAGTTGGCACCGCCGGCGACTTGGCCGACTACTACCGCATGCAGATCCGAGAGGCGCGACTGCGATTGGCCGAACTGGCGGCGACCGGCGAACTGCGTGAAGTTCGGGTCGAGGGCTGGCGCGAGCCGGCTTATCTTCACCCGAAGGCGTCGCGGCCGAGCAGGATCGAAGCGGCGGCACTGCTGTCTCCGTTTTGACCCCGTGGTCTGGTGCCGGGCCCGGGACGGGCGCCCCTTTCCCCTTGACTCTCGGACTGAAGTCTACGTGCCCCGCGAGAAGCGGAAGTGGGGATACTACGTACTGCCGTTCCTGCTTGGCGATCGACTCGTGGCTCGCGTCGATTTGAAGGCGGACCGTGTTGAGCACCGCCTGCGCGTGCTGGCGGCCTATGCTGAGCCTGGCGGCAGGTCCGCTGATGTGGCGAGGGCGTTGGCTGGAGAACTGCGAACTGTGTCCGCCTGGCTGGGCCTCGGGTCAGTTACGGTGGAGCGCCGGGGCAATTTCGCCCGTCTGCTTGCCGCCATCCTTGAGGGGTCAGGGGTCAGGGATCAGGGAATCGCGAATCGTGAATTGAATCGCAATCCGCAATCGTCAGTGAATCCGCAATCTGCAATTCGCAATGGTTGCCTCTGATTGCCCGCTCCCTTACGGTCGCGGCCCTCCCCTGACCCCTGACCCCTGAAGCCTGACCCCTATTGGGGCAGTGCAAATTGCTTTAGAATCTCAACCCCATCGACAGGAGCAAAACTCGCCACGGTCATCGCATCGCGTACATATTCGGGACGGCGCATTCCGCACAGCACCGAGGAAACGCCCGGCAAGGATGTCACCACATGCAGCGCCATCTGGCTGAGCGTGCGCCCGGGCGCTGTGTAGCCGGAGCGTTCGAGCCGTTGGCGCACACGGTCTGAAACCTGCTGTTGTCCTGGTAACGCGTCCGCTTTTGGAAAGTCGGCCAACCGGACGATGCGGTTGGAAGAAAACGCATTGAGCGGCCGGTTGACCAGCACTCCGATTCCCTGCTCGCGGCAAAATTCGAGCGCCGTTTTTCCGTCGTTGTTTGGCTCAAGCGCCGCGCCACTCTCGAACAGGTTTAAGGGCAGCTGGACAACTCGAAAGCTGTGATTCGGATCGAGCGCCTCCGCTTCAGCCAGACAGCGCGCGACACTGGTGTGCGCCGTGTCGGTCTGTGATAGAGGAAAACTGTTCGAGCTGATGCCGTACCAGCGGATCGTTCCCACTTGAACTTGATCTTCGAGAAAACGGAACGCTTCGCGGACACGCCTGTAGAACTCGATCCGATCGTCCTCCTTGATTTCGCCGTGATGGGCGCGCTCATTGAGGAAGTACTCGGGATTGTGCAGCAGGTAGACATCGATGCGGTCCAACTGCAGACGTTTTCGGGAAAGGTCGATTTGCGCTTTAAGAAATTCCGGATGAATGCAGTGCCACAGCCCATCGCCATAGCGCACGACTTCCGGAAAGTCTGTTTGCAGGGCCAGATCCATGTTGCGGCCCTGAATGTATCCGCCCTTGGTCACCACAACGACCTGGTCGCGCGGAGTATCAGCCAGGACTTTTCCTACTAGAACTTCGGCATAACCATCGCCATAGTTGGCGCTGGTGTCGATGATGTTCCCACCGGAAGCCAGATACTGGCGCAGCGCTTCCTCGTGTACGTCGTTGCCGTAGACGACCCGGTAGCACCCAAACCCGAGCGGATGGCAGCCGAGGCCCGTGGTACCCAGCTGGGGCAGAGTATCTTTTGGCGAATTCAAGAAAAAGCCGCAGCCAAGATGCCTGCGCTACCTTGGCAGGGGTTTGCGCGGCAGTTTTTCGTCGCGCATGGCCGCCTGATAGACAAACGACGCCATGATGACGGCTGCCTGCATCAGGTCGCCACGCTGCAGTCGTTCGTAGGTATCCATGTTGGTGTGGTGCGTCCGCGTGTCGTATTCGATTTCGTCCTGGACGAACTGGAAACCCGGCAGGCCGACACCATCAAAGGAGAGATGGTCGGTTCCGCCGGTTGTGCGGATGCTGACTGTGGTAGCGCCCAGATCTCTAAACGGGACCATCCAGGCTTCGAAGATCGGCCGCACTTCTTCGTTCCCCTGCAAATAGATTCCGCGGATCTTCCCGGTGCCGTTGTCCAGGTTGAAATAGCCTGCCAGCTTGGCGTGCTCCGGCTTGAGCGTCAACGGCCCGCGACTGGCGCCGGCTGGACCTCTGGATTCCTGGCCCTCCGGAGCCGGGGGCCGTGAAGCGAAGTGCTCGCTGACGTAAGCCCGTGAGCCCAACAGTCCTTGTTCCTCACCGGTCCACAACGCAACGCGGATCGTACGGCGCGGCGTCAGACCGGCCGCTTTGAGAATGCGAACGGCTTCCATGACCACAGCGCTGCCGGCGGCGTTGTCTGTCGCGCCGGTTGCGGAATGGTGCGAGTCCAGGTGGGCGCCTAGCATTACAATTTCATCTTTCTTGTCGGTACCCGGAATCTCGGCGATCGTGTTGTACGCCATCGTATCGGCATCGTGAAAGCGGGCGCGGATGTCCATCTCCAGTTTGACTGGCACTTTCTTTTCCAGAAGCCTGAAAATTCGCCCATAGTGTTCGACGGCAATAACGACCTGCGAGGGAACGGGCCGGGCGTCGACCTGACGTTGGCCACCCGAACCAACAAAAAGCGTGCCGCCGTCTCCGCGAAAGCCCTGGTCCAGCACAGCCGCAACACCCTCGCTCAGCCAGAATTCATTGAGTTTGTTCTGAAACTCGCGATTGGAAGGACCCCCGCGGCGGGGACCGGCCGCACGCGCGCCCGGAACGGGCATCATCGAAAGCTCTCGCAGTTGGTCGTCGTTGTGGCGCTCGGCCGCGGCTGCAAACCAGGCGTTGACGTCCCGCAGCGTCTGAGTCAGCACAAACGCACCCCGCAGCTTTCCGCGGTATTTTTCAAAATCGGCTTCGGCCTGAATCTCGACCAGGACAACCGGGCCCATAACCACGCCATTTGTCCCCGGTGTCCACGATTTCGGGTATCCGATAATCGGCATGACCTGCGGCTCGACCATGTGCGCTGAAAAGCGCTCCAGTGACCAGCCTCGCCCAAAAGGTCCCCAGGCTTCCAGGTGCGCATTGGACAATCCCCACTTCTCCAACTGTTCGCGGACGTACTCGTTGCCCGCTTTCATCGCCGGCGATCCGGTCAGACGCGGTCCGTGCAGATCGGTGAGATCGCTGGCAATTTCCATAACCTTGGAATTGCCGAAGCCTTCGGCCTTAATCCTCCCGATGGCTGAGAGATCGACCTTGTCGTTGGCCAGTGTGAGGCCAGCCAGCAAAGCAATCCCGATGGCCACAAGCAATGTTTTTCGATGACGCATGTGTCTTCTCCCAAAAAAGCCAGCCCACCGTTGTGGGCGGTGGGCCGGCATTGTCTGGACTATCAACTACTAACAACGTCAGGGGATAATCGCCGTCGGCAACCAGCGAATCCCTGTCGGCGTGAATTCGAGGACCAGGCCGAAGATGCCATTGGCTTGAACGAACCCGTCACCGATGCTCGCCACACGAACCTGCCCGACAAATCCGTCGGGATTGAAGGTCGTGCCGCCTCCAAAGATCGTCGAGCCCGATCCGGTGAAAATCTCGCGGAGGAACACCGACCTCTGCTCGCCCGGCGCCAAGTCCACAAACGCGACCGCGTTTGACAGCCCGTTTGCCCCGATCAAGGAAAAGGATACGCGCGTCTTGACGCTCCGCGTGTTGACGACGGCCACCGCAGGCTGCCTGTTGCCTACAAAGCTGACCGGCGCCGAAAACTTACCGCGCTGCTGCGAGCGCGCAAACGCCGAGGTCAAGCCCGGGTAGCTGTAAGTCACGCTTTCGTCGACACCGCCTCCGAAGCCGAGGAACTGGCCGCTGTCGGTAAAAATGCGCGCATAGCCGCTGGCGGAGACGCCCTTCGGATTGTTGCTGAAGACCCGCGTGCCTGACGGCGGAATCGAAAACGGGACGACCGCGTCGTTGACAGCGACGGTCTGGGGACCGCCCGTCTGGTTAAAGAAATAGGCCACTCCGCTGACCGACCGTGTCGTCGACATGTTGTTCAGGGTAATCAGCGAAACGAAATCCGCGCCGCCGCCGCTCTGCGCAAACTCGAGCATCTGCGTGGCCAGTTGATTACGGATCACGCCACCCGGGTTATCGGACGTGTGCAAGTGGACATAGTACCCGGTTGGATTGGCCAGCACCTCGCGCAGGAAGCCCGCAGCTGCCCCGTCGGTTGGCAGAATTTCTACCCGCTCAAAAATATTTCCCACGCCGTCACTGTCGACGACCGGAATGGCGCCGCTGATGGCAGTGCCGATCAGAATCGGGCCGTTCTCGCTGGCCGTGCCCCGGTGGATGTGGAGTCCGTTGATCGTGACCGCGCCTGGAAACGAGTAGTTCACGGCGAAATCCACGACTCCTCCGGTGATCTGTCCGGTTGCACCCTTGGTGATACGAAACGAAATCAGTGACGCGCCGCTTGCATTGACCGTGTTCGCGGGGATCTCATTTTCAGGCCGCAGCGTCGGCCGGAATACATGCGTCTCGTTTTCCAGTTGGCCCCGTATGGCGCCTCCCGGGTTGTCCGACGTGTGCAGATTGATGTAATACAACGACGGATTGAGCAGGATGCCATTGAGCACCGCCACACCGACTGCGGTGTCGACGGTCACGGCCGGCAGTGAGATGCTGCCCGTTCCGTCCGAATCGGTCGTACGCGAAAGGCCGCTGTCAAGGATGGGATTAACGCTGACTCCCTCGGGGCCGTTATGTATATGATAACCCGTCAGTGTCACACCCGTCGGGAACACATAGTCCACGTCAAACTGGGCCGTGCCGGATGTGACATTGCCGCGCCCATCGCGCGCGACGGTCAGCGTCAAGGTGGCGACACCACGCGCCGCCACACCCGAGGGCGGAGCCTCGTTGGTCGGCAACAGCTCGGTCCGGAACGCAAAGATGTCGCGCGAGAGTTGCCCGCGAACAGCCCCTCCCGGATTAACGGCCGTGTAGAGATTGACATAGTAGGCGGCCGGATTTTCAAAGATGCCGTTCATGGCCGCAATTTGCGTTGGGTCGGCTGTGGTGACTTCGACCCGGCGGAATAGATTCCCGCTCCCGTCGTTGTCGACGACCGCCCCCTGCACGCCACCGATTCTCGTGTCAATCCGGGTGGACCCGGTGGCGCCGGCGCCGGCTTCGGCGATGTTTAAACTCGTGATGCTGACTGCTCCCGGAAAGTTGTAGGCCACGTCAAAATCGACGTTGCCACCGACGATGTTTCCGGCGTTATCGCGCTCGGCCCGCAGCGTAATGGCAGCCACGCCGCTGGCGGCCAGACCGGTCACAGGTGGAACCTCCGCGCCGGTTGTCAGCTTTGTCCGAAACGTAAACTCCGTCGGAAGAAGTTTCCCTCGGATCGCTCCGATAGGAAAGGGCGGGGTATGCAGGTTTATGTAATAGAGATGCGGCGCTTTCAACAGGCCGTTCAGTGATGTAAGGGCCACGGTGTTTGCCGATGTGACCTCGGCCCGGCGCGTCAAACGGCCTTCGGTCAACGTGCCTCCAAAGGGCCCAAGACCAATGACAACGCCGCCGGTGACTCCGACTGGACCATTGTGGATATGCAGCCCGATAAGCGTAACGGGTGAGGGAAAACTGTAGACCAGGTCCAGATCGACCGTCCCGCTGACAATGTTTCCCGTCCCGTCGCGCGTGACAAAGACGGTAATCTTCGCGATGGCCGACGCGCTGCCTGGAATGGGCGCCGGGGTTTCATTCGCGCCGGTCATTCGAGCGTAAAAGACGGAAGTGTCGGGAGTGTCGGCCAGTACGACGGTCGACCCTGCCAGGAGAAACGCTACCAGAAATGCTCCCAGAATTTTCTTCATTGCACACCTCGCTGATGAGTTGATTGAATTGTGTCGCCTCAGTCAAACGTATACCCTACCCTGCAAATCGCCTCTCGTTCGACATGGATGAAACGATCAGTCGAGGTCTCCTCTTCCGCCCGCTTCAGTCCGGAAAAACTAGACTGGGATTGAGAATGCTGTTCCCCACTGACAACCTACCGCTTTATGCAGGGAAAGTGCAAGCAGGATTCAGGATTCAGTGGTCAGGGGTCAGGGGTCAGGATTCAGGGGTCAGGGGTCGGGAGTCATATTAGGACGTGATCGTGCTCGTTGACGCGATCGTGCACGCGGCCGCCATCGACTACCCGCACCCTGCCATCGGCAACGTTCCCAAGGGTTGGGGAAATAAATTCCATTCCAAAGACGGACGGCGGTGCCGCGCGCCTAAGCGAGCGGACATACGGCGGTGCCGCGCGCCTAAGCGAGCGGGCATATAGCGGTGCCGCGCGCGTAAGCGAGCGGCCCCTCAGCACGAATGCTAATTAGTTTCTGTCGCGAAACGACCTAAAAATGGCGCCAATAGCGGCGCTCAAGGCGGCGACGGAGTTGATTGTACCAGTGGAAGTCGAGAGGTGAGCAAGATGTGTGCCACGGTTGACGAATCATCCAGTATTTGGTGACACGTTTACCTCG
>JBPCNK010000232.1:0-7200 GCA_051001345.1 Acidobacteriota bacterium
CATTTTCCAGCTTCGGCAAATAGATCGTTGCAGCCACCGGGGCCAACAGCCGCGCGATGGCATCCAGGTCCTTGTCGCGCATGATCCCAAAGACCAGATCCACTTTGCCGCCGAGGTGGTTGCGAATGAACAAGACCAGTTGCCGTATCGCCTCCTCGTTGTGCGCGCCATCGACAAACAGGGCGCGGCCCGCCAGGGAGAATGTTTCCAGGCGTCCCGGCCAGCGGCAGTCCTCCAGACCCTGCACGATCTGTTCGCCCTCGATCGTCCAGCCCTTTTTTTCGGCCAGAATCTCGCAGGTGCGCAACGCAACCAGCGCGTTGCGCACCTGGTGTTTGCCGAGCAAACCCAGTTGGATCACGGGATACTCCCGCCGCGGCGTCTTGGCGACAAAACAATGCCGGCCGCCGACGCGATCGACGATTGTGTACCAGCATTCTTCGGGAACCGCGTGATGCGGGCAGCCCAGACGCAGGCATTCCTGCTCGAAAAAGCCGGCTTGGCGCCGCTTCATCCAACCGATAACGGCCGGAACGCCGGGCTTTAGGATTCCAGCCTTTTCCGCCGCGATTTGTTCCAGTGTTTCGCCCAGAAACTGGGTATGGTCGCGGCTGATCGTCGTGACGGCCGTGACCTCCGGAGTCACGACATTGGTGGAGTCCAAACGTCCCCCCATGCCGACTTCCAGGACGGCGATGTCGACCCGGCATGCGCGAAAATGGTCAAACGCCACCGCCGTGATCGTTTCAAAGTACGTTGGATGGGCCGGCAACTCGCCGCGATCCAGGAGTGTCTCGATCGCATCGGCCACATTGGAGAGATGCCCGGCAAGAGCTTCTTCCTGAATCGCCGCTGCGCCGACACAAAAGCGCTCGCGCAACTCGATCAGGTGGGGCGAGGTGTAAAGCCCTGTACGAAATCCCGCCTTGCGCAAAATCGATTCGATCATCGCCGCAACCGATCCCTTGCCGTTGGTTCCGGCGATCAGGACGGAAGGGTAGGCGTGCTGGGGCCGGCCGAGAGCCTGCAACAGCGTCTCGATATTGCGCAGTCCGAACTTCATCGTCAGGACTTCGTTTCCAAGACGCGCAAGATAGTCGAGGGACTGCTGGTAGTTCACAACCGGGTCCGGCGCAGCATCTATAGGAAATGGAAATCAGGCGCCGAAAAATCGAAGAGTTCGCGCGATATAGGCTTTCATTTCTCCCCGGGGGACGACGGCGTCGAGCATGCCGTGTTCGAGCAGGAATTCGGCTCGCTGGAACCCTTCGGGGAGTTTCTGGCGGATGGTCTGTTCGATGACGCGCGGTCCGGCAAAGCCGATCAACGCTCCGGGTTCGGCGATGTTGAGGTCGCCTAGCATCGCAAAGCTGGCCGTAACGCCGCCTGTGGTCGGATCGGTCATAACCGAAATGTAGGGGACTCCGGCGCGGTCCAGACGGGCCAGCGCCGCGCTGATCTTGGCCATCTGCATCAACGACAGCGCGCCTTCCATCATGCGCGCTCCCCCCGAAGCCGAAACGATGACGATCGGCTTGCGCTCGAGCAGGGCGCGTTCGATCGCCCGGCAGATTTTTTCCCCGACGACCGATCCCATGCTGCCGCCGATGAACAGGTACTCCATGGCCGACAGGATGATCGGAATTCCGTCCAGTTCGCCGGCGACGTTGACGACAGCGTCGCTCAGGCCCGTCTTTCGACGCGTGGACTCCAGGCGCTGCAAGTACGGCTTCTTGTCGACAAATCGAAGCGGGTCGGGAGAAATCAGGCCCTCGTCAAATTCCTCGCAGGCGCCATCCAGCAGGAGTTCAATCCGCCGCCCCGAGTTGATGCGAAAGTGGAAGCCGCATTTCGAACAGACGTTGGCGTTCTGGTCGAGGTCTTTTTTCCAGAGGATGGTCTTGCACTCCTCGCACTTGGAAAACAGTCCCTCGGTGCGAACGGTCTTTTCCTCAGGAGAAGGGGCTTGGAGGGGCGCTTTCTCCTTCTTGAACCATGCCATTGCCTTGGGATGATAGTTCAGGGTTTGCGGAGGGTCAACCAATTGGGGATTGGGGATTGGGGATGTTCAATTGCGGATTGCGGTTGCGGATTGCGGATTTGATTGCGGATTGGGAATTAGATTGGCGCAATAGCCAAAAAAAACCGATGACGTCCACGATCACGGCCACGACCACGGTGACAGATGTTCATCCTAACCCCTGACCCCTGAATCCTGAATCCTGACCCCTAGTATGCTAGCATATTGCTAGCACGAGGATCCCTATGCCTACTATCACGATTCGCAACGTGCCGTCACGAGTCGTCAAGTCGCTCAAGTCGCTTGCGCGAAGGAACCGTCGCTCCATGGAGCAGCAAGTCAGGGAGCTTCTGGAGGAGTATGCCAGCGAGCGTCTCTCTGTCCTGCAGCAGATTGAAAGCTCCTGGACCGAACAGTCCAGGCGGCCTACGGCAGCCGAGGTGGACAACTGGATCGGAGCCGGCCGAGAGTGAAGGCGGTCGTTGACACCAACGTAGTGGCCTATTACCTGCTGGGGACGCAGCCGTTCGCCGAGGAAGCGCGCCTGTTTTGGCGCGAGGTCGATGAAGTCATGGCTCCGGCCTTGTGGGAGGCGGAGCTGGCCAATGTCGTTTGGATGGCAATTCGCGCCGGAATCGTCTCCTTCGAGGAGGGCCGCCGGAGACTTGGCTTGGCCGCTCGACTCAGGATCCAGTCGGTTGGCAGCAGCACCCTCTGGCACGGCGCCCTCATTCGGGCAGTGAACTCCGGCGTGGCTGTCTACGACACGCTGTTTGTCGAGCTGGCAACTCGTGAGCGCCTTCCGCTTGCCACCTTCGATGCCAGAATTATCGGATCCTTCCCCGAGGTGGCCAGGCGCCCCGGCGTTGTTCTCGCACGCGGGCCGGATGGAGTAGAGTAGTTGGGATCATGGAACGAAACCTGGAGCTATTTCCGAAGCGCCGCATCTATCGAGTTTCTGAACTCGTCGAGGAGATGCGCGTTCTTGTGGAGGAACGCTTCGTTGACGTTTTTGTTCAGGGAGAAATTTCCAACTTCGTAAGCCATTCCTCCGGCCACATGTATTTTTCCCTGAAAGATGCGCAAGGGCAGTTGCGTTGCGCCTTTTTTCGAATGCAGAACCGGCAGCTGCGGTTTACGCCCAAAAACGGCTTGGAGGTCGTTGCCCACGGGCGCATTTCGTTGTACGCCGCCAAGGGCGACATCCAACTGATCGTCGAGTCGATGGAGCCGCGCGGCCTCGGTTCCCTGCAGTATGCCTTCGAACAGTTAAAAACCAAGCTTCAGGCCGAAGGACTGTTCGATGCGGCGCGCAAACGCGCGCTGCCGCTGCTGCCGCAAAAAATCGGGATCATCACGTCAGCCACGGGAGCGGCCATTCAGGACATTCTCAGGGTGCTGGGCCGGCGCAACCAGCGCGTCCAGGTGCTGATCTACAACGCCCGTGTCCAGGGCGAGGGCGCAGGGGTCGAAATCGTCCAGGGTCTCCGCCACCTCAATCTTCGCGACGACCTGGACGTGCTGGTCGTGACGCGCGGCGGCGGGTCGCTTGAAGACCTCTGGCCTTTCAACGAAGAGATCGTGGCGCGTGCGATTTACGAATCCAGGCTCCCGGTCATTTCTGCGGTGGGACACGAAATCGACTACACCATCGCCGATTTCGTCGCCGACGTGCGCGCCGCCACCCCATCGCAGGCTGCCGAGATCGTGGCCGGAGCCACCGAAGAGTTGTGCCGCCGCGCCGAGACGCTGAGCAAGCGCGCTTATCATCAGGTCTGTCGCATCCTGGAACAAAAGCGCTCAGCTCTTGAGCGGCTCAGTCGCAACCGCGCCTTTATCGACGCTGAAAACAAATTCCGCCAGATTCAGCAGCGCCTCGACGAAGTCGACTTGCGCCTGCGCTCGGCCAGTATGCGCTACGCCGCCGGCCGCCGCCAGGTTCTCGAGGTGCTGCAAGACCGGCTGCTGCGGATCGATCTTGTCGCGTGGGTGGCGTTGCGCGGCCAGCATCTGGAGCGGCTAACCGCTCAGTCGCAAGCGGCCGTCGGACAGGTACTAGCACGGCGGCGGCAGCAATTTACGCTGAGGACCACCGCCCTGGATGCAATCAGTCCGTTGCGCGTGCTGGATCGAGGCTACGCCATTGTGCGCGACGCCCAGTCCCGCATCGTTAAGAGCGCCCGGCAGGTCCAGCCCGACGACTGGGTACAAGTCAAATTGGCGCAGGGGAAAATCGATTGTCAAGTTCGGAAAACGGAGGACTAGTCGCGAGTAGCGGGTCGCAAGTCAGTCGCCGGTCGCCAGTCGCCCGTCGCCAGTGTCTCGATTTACAGCAATACCGGAATGTTCAGTGCCGCGGCCGGAAGGCTGCGGGTCACTGGAACGACAACAACAATGATCCACTTGCGGAGTTCCCACCATGTCAGTGCCGCGGCCGGACGGCTGCGGGTCCCATGGAGAACAGACTTGAAAAGGCCGACATGTCAGTGCCGCGGCCGGAAGGCTGCGGGTCCCATGGAAAACAAGACTTGAAAAGGCCGACCAGGTCGGTACTGCGGCCGGAAGGCCGCGGGTCACTGGAACGACAACAACAATGATCCACTTGCGGAGTTCCCACCATGTCAGTGCCGCGGCCGGAAGGCCGCGGGTCACTCTAGAACGGCAACAACAACGATCCACTTGCGGAGTCCCTATGGAATACAAAGACTTTGAAAAGGCTCTCAAAGGCCTCGAAGAAATCGTCTCCAAACTCGAAAAAGGAGACCTGGCGCTTGAAGAAGCTCTCAAGCTGTTCGAAGAAGGCGTCCGGGTTTCCAGCTTCTGCAGTTCCAAGCTCGACGAAGCCGAGCGCAAGATTGAGATCCTGACGCGCGATCGCAAGGGCCAGTTGCAACCGCAACCGTTCGCCCCGCCCGCGGAAGGAGAATCCTAATCCAATGACTGCAGCCTTCGATCTTTCGCAGTATTGGGAGGTGCAACGTCTGCGGGTGGACCATCGCCTGGACAAAGTGTTGCCGCCGCTTGCACAGCCCCCCGAGTTGCTGCACGAGGCCATGCGCTACAGCCTGTTCGCAGGAGGAAAACGTGTCCGCCCGCTGATCGTTCTGGCAACCGGCGAGGCCCTGGGCCTGGAAAAGGAACCCACCGAGCATTTGGCTTGCGCCATCGAGATGATTCACACGTATTCGCTGGTGCACGACGATCTGCCCTGCATGGACAACGACGATTTTCGGCGCGGCCTTCCCACGGCGCATCGGAAATACGGCGAGGCGGTCGCGCTGCTGGCCGGCGACGCACTGCTGACGCGGGCCTTTCAGATTCTGGCCACGCTTCCCGCCATGCACGTCGACCCGTTCCACCGTCTGGCGGCCATCGCCGAGATTGCCCGAGCTGTGGGCAGCGTCGAGGGGATGATCGCCGGGCAGATGATGGACCTGGAGTCAGAGGGCAAAGAGCCGCAACCCGATCAGGTCTGCGCCATTCATCAGGCCAAAACCGCCTCTCTGATTACGGCCTGCGTGGCCGGTCCGGCGGTCCTGGCCGGTGTGCCTGTCGACACCGAGACGCGTTTGCGATTGTATGGCGCCCGGATCGGACTGGCCTTTCAGATCGTCGATGACATTCTCGATGTGGAGGAATCCACGGCGGCGCTAGGGAAAACCACTGGCAAAGACGCGGCCAAAAGCAAAATGACCTACCCGGCTGCGTTCGGAGTCGAACGCTCCCGCCAATTGGCGCGCGAATGTGCGGCCGAGGCGCAGGCGACCATCGAGTTTTTGAAGGAAAAAGGCGAGGCGCTTGCCGCCATCGCGGAATTCATCGTCGAGCGAAGATCGTAGAGCAGGCTCCAGGCTTCAGGCTTCAGGCTCCAGGCTTCAGGGGTTGGGTGTGGGAAATCCGCAATCCGAAATCCGCAATCCCCTGGAGCTTGAAGCCTGGAGCCTGGAGCCTGCCTCGGGAGAGACCCATGAAGATCCCACAGTTGTTCCTTTTCATCCCGGCTGCATGCATCCTCCTGCTGGCTCAAGCTCGTTCCGAACAAAATTTTCCCATCGAGGCGCGCAATAACATCGAGGTTCGCGGCGTGTATGGAGGCATACCCGCGGAGGTGGAACGGGGCGAAAAAAAACTGTCCGACTACGGGATCAACGCAATCTTCCTGCACAGCGGAAGTATCACCGTGCAGCTTGTCGAACTCGTGAAATCACAGGGAGCCCGCATCTTTGCCGAGTTCAACACGATGCACATGGCGAAGTTTCTGGAGACTCATCCCGATGCGGCGCCTGTTGGCGCCGATGGCAAAAGGGCGCCCGCGCCGGACGGGTGGCAGGGGATCTGCCCGACCCATCCAGAGTACCGCCGGCAGCGGATGGCCGAGTTCCGGAGGCTGCTGGGCGATTTCAACCTGGACGGCATCTGGCTTGACTACCACCACGCGCATGCAGCCTGGGAGAGAGCCGATCCCTTGTTGCCGGATACCTGCTTTTGTCCCCGCTGTCTGGACCTTTTTCAGAAAGAGACGAAGATCAGATTGCCCGAGCTCCCGACCGATCAGCAGGGGCGGCACATTCTGGATGATTACCACCAGAAATGGGTCAGCTGGCGCTGCGGAGTGTTCACCGACTGGGTCCGCCAGTTTCGAGACATTCGCGACGAAGTTCGACCCCGGGCACTGCTGGGTTCCTATCACAACCCCTGGAGCGACGAGGACTACGACGGCGCCCGGATCAAAAAACTTGCCATCGACCTCAAGGCACAGGCCGTTTACCTGGACGTGCTCAGTCCGATGCCTTATCACGCCAGGTTTGGTCACAGCAATGACCCGCAATGGATCTCCCGGCAGGTCAGCTGGCTGGGGAGCGCGCTGGGGCTGCAGGGCCGCAGCGGAGAGAGACCGCGAATCTGGCCCATCGTCCAGCTTTCGGACTGGGGCGAAGCGGTCCCGGCCGCGCAGGTAGCCGAGGTGCTGGACCACGGAACACGACGGCCCGCCACCGGAGTGATGTTCTTCGCATGGGGATCGCTCTCGAAACAGCCGGAAAAAGTCCAAGCAATGGTGGACTTCTACCGGGCTCTACCCACAAACCAACAGAGCCGGTAGAGGGCACTCCCTCGATTTGGCAGGTGTGGGCACAGGGCTCCTGCCCTGTGCGCTTATGGACCTGGGAGCGCGCGCGTCT
>JBPCNK010000233.1:0-5352 GCA_051001345.1 Acidobacteriota bacterium
GCGTAAGGCTTCTCGACGATGGAATCCAAGGTCGCGGTCCAGACGTAGGGCCGCGGGTTCTGGTTAGCCGCAGCCGATTGGATAGTCCAGTTATTTATTGGACACTACACTAGGAACATTGATTGTCCTCAAAAGCGAGCGAGGACGCACATCCGCCGTCGCGGTTGCAATGACCGTTGTCTGCCCCGGCTCCGTTCTGATATAGAAGGCCCCATCCCAACTTAACGGATCCGAAACAAAGGGGACGGCAATTGCTTGAAGGAGGACCCCATGAGTCAACCCACCGCTTCACAGAGCATCAACGAAGAAAAACTCAACGCCTTTATGGGCAAAGTCGTCGGCGATTTTGGGGCTGCGCTGAGCTCTTCGCTCGCCTACATCGGACAAAAACTCGGTCTCTATAAGGCCATGGCCGGCGCCGGGCCGGTCACGGCGGCCGAGCTGGCGGAACGGACTGGAACGGTCGAACGTTACGTCCGGGAATGGTTGATCAATCAGGCCGCCGGCGGCTATGTCGAATATGAACCCACGACGGGAAAATACGTCCTGCCGCCGGAACAGGCCGTTGCGCTGACCGATGAAGCGAGTCCCTTTTTTGTCGGCGGCGGGTTTTACGTCGTTAAGGCCATGACACAGGCCCAGAACCGCATCGAAAAG
This sequence comes from Acidobacteriota bacterium, assembly GCA_051001345.1. Classification (GTDB taxonomy): domain Bacteria; phylum Acidobacteriota; class UBA6911; order JACQSX01; family JBPCNK01; genus JBPCNK01. The sequence continues at coordinate 658 of JBPCNK010000233.1, forward strand.
GCCTTCCAGGATGGCGGCGGAATGCTCTGGGGCGAGCACGATCCCGATCTGTTTGTCGGGACCGAACGTTTTTTTCGACCCGGCTATACGGCCCACCTGATCGCGGAATGGATTCCGGCGCTCAAAGGCGCCGAAGCCAAGCTGAAAGAGGGCGCAAAGGTAGCCGACATCGGATGCGGGCACGGCGCTTCGACCATCATCATGGCCAAGGCTTATCCCAATTCGAAGTTTTACGGGTTTGACAACCACGCTCCCTCGATCGAACACGCTCGCCAGGCGGCCGCCGTTGCCGGCCTCTCAGACCGCATCGTCTTTCAGGTTGCCGACGCCACCAGTTTTCCAGGCGAAGGTTACGACTTGATTGCATTCTTTGACTGCCTCCATGACATGGGCAATCCGGTGGGCGCCGCAACGCGAGCCTTCGAGACATTGGCCGAGGACGGCAACGTCCTGATCGTAGAACCGATGGCCGGCAACAACGTCGAGGAGAACATCAATCCGATCGGGCGGACGTTTTCGGCTGCTTCGACGCTGTGCTGCACACCCAATTCGCTGGCGATGGGAGGCCCCGGGCTGGGGGCCGTGGCTACCGAAAAAGCGCTCGGGGATGTTGTCCGGGCGGGAGGTTTTCCGCATTTTCGCAGGGCGACAGAAACCCCCTTCAATCGGGTTTTTGAAGCCCGGCGAACCGCCTAGTCGACCATGAGCGGCCCGGCAGATGTGCTGGCTGCAGAGATCGCATCGCGCTTGGGAGCACTGAAATCTCCCAAGACGGAAGCAATTCGCGGGGTTCGGCGCCGATACTCGCGCCAGTTGGCGGCTGCGTCAGCGCGCGAGATTCTCGGCGTGGCTCGGGCGCTCTTGCGCCGCCCTGGATTTCTACGCCGGTTTGTCGCGTACGAATTGATCAGCCACCATCGCGCCGCTCGCGAAGCCCTCCGGGTCAGGGAACTGGAGGAGCTCGGAGAGGGAATTGACTGCTGGGAAGCAGTCGACACATTCGCTCTTTACCTGGCCGGCCCGGCTTGGCGACAAGGGCAGATCTCTGACGCCTCCGTTGCGCGGTGGGCGCGCCGGCCGGACCGCTGGTGGCGTCGCGCCGCGCTGGTCAGCACCGTCGCGCTGAGTCGTGAAACTGGAAGGGGCCAGGCAAATGGGAATGGTCCTGCTCGAATATTGGCACTGTGCGCCCGATTGGTGGACGACCGCGACGACATGGTCGTCAAGGCGCTGTCCTGGGCTTTGCGAGAACTGACCAAACATCGGCCGGAAGAGGCTCGACGGTTCCTGGCGACCCATCGTGATCGACTGGCGCCACGCGTTCTCCGCGAGGTTCGCAACAAACTTACTACAGGCCTGAAAAACCCCCGGCGGTGAGGTACCCAAAATCCTTGGTTTGGCGCTCAAGGACTTTCCAAACGAAAGGGCGTAACCCCTTGGCAAACCTCTGTTTTTTATTACAGTCTCAGTAGGCGAAGCTGACTGTCCCTAAGTTGACATATTTATGATATTCGTGGTATGGTATTGTGCATGAGGACCACCATTGACATCAACGACGAGCTATTCCGTGAGGCCAAGCGCCGCGCCGCCAAAGACGGAACTCCGCTGCGTGAAATAATTGAAAACGCTCTGCGCGCTCACTTGGGAAACAGACCGGCTGTCCAGCCGCGCTACCGTCTGCGCTGGCGGACAGAGAGCGGGCGCCTGCAACCGGGAGTCCGTCTGGACGACCGCGATGCGTTGTTTGACCTGATGGAGGGACGGCGCTGATCGCGCTGGACACCAACATCCTGGTTTACGCCAGACGACAGGAGTTGGCACAGCACAAGAAAGCGTTCGATTTACTGAGCCGTTTGGCTGTGGGCCTTGACCCTTGGGCCATTCCGTGGCCTTGCGTGTACGAATTCTTGAGAGTGGTAACACATCCGCGCGTATTCGATCCACCCACCGAATTGGAAGAAGCTCTTGAAGACATCGAATCGCTCCTGGCATCGCCGTCTTTGATTCTGCTTGGAGAAGGACCGGCCCACGCCGGTCACCTCAGACGCGCCATGGATTCGGCACAGGCTCGAGGCAACCTCGTTCACGATGCCCACATTGCAGCACTTGCGATTGAGCACGGTGTCTCTGAACTCTGGACGGTCGACCGGGACTTTTCTCGTTTCAGCGGCCTACGGACCCGAAATCCACTGACCTAAGCCCGCGCGTCTTGACGGGTGGGCCTGCGCAGTTACTTTCTCGCGTAGCTTGGTGTATAGTGACTGTATGGCGCGGCTGATTTCTACGACTGTTCGTCTTGGGGAAGAGGATGTTCGGGCGCTCAAGAAAGCTCGAGCGGCGGGCCACTCTGCTTCCGAGTTGATTCGCAAGGGACTGCGGGTCGTGGCATCTAGGTATTACGCCGGCCGCCGTCCGCCGTCGACCCGCCTGTTCGAGTCGACCGACAGCAAGCTTGGCGAAGAGTCTGAGCTGTTCCGAGACCTTGAAACTTGACTCCGGCCATCATCGCAGATACCGGTGGACTTCTCCGAGCGCTCGCCTATACGGCGGATGGCAAGCCAAGCTTTCCCGAGTATGAGAGCCTTTTGACTTTAGCCAGCCTCGTGATCGTGCCGGGGCTCGTGCTCGCCGAAGTGGACTACTTCCTTCGCGATCAACGTCCGGTCATGCGAAAGCTTATCGCAGAAATTTTCGATCCCCGTACCCGCTACGACTACGAGCCTCCAATTCCTGCCGACATCGTTCGCGCGCTCGAACTCGATGCTCGATTCAAGGAGCTGAATCTGGGTCTGGTTGATGGAACGGTTGCGGCTGTGGCCGAGAGGCGACGCGTCTTCAGAGTTCTGACCATAGACCGGCGAGACTTCGGGGCTATTCGCATCGGCCCACGCCTTTCGCGTGCGCTCGAGGTACTGCCGTGAAACCACTGGTCTGAGGCGGTGTTATCACTTTGCAGCTTCAGTGCTCTTGAAGCTCAATCGATGAAAAGACCGGTGGTGGCCTCCAACATCAGCATTCTGCCTGAAATCGTTCGAGAGCAGGCAAAGGCGCTGACCGCAGAAATCGCTTTCGCGCCGCTCAAAAACTTTCCAACGATAAGAACTCAACACAGCGCCAACTCAGCGTTTTGGCGCCGCGGCCTCTTCTCTGTGGGGTGACAAAGTTTGCTCTGGTAGGTAGCGTGCCAACTCTCGAGCCAGTGTCTGGGCAGCCAGCCGGTAGACACTCGAAATCGAAAAAATAATATCGGTTGGCGAGCGCGGATCCGGCGCCCACAAAAAGCGCAAGGCCCGAGGCGGCGCACGGCCAGAACAGGGCTCGTCGCTGGCTACACATATTTATGATTTCCGTGATCCGTCATCGTGCATGAAAACGACTATTGAGATCAACGACGAGTTATTTCGGGAGGCCAAACGCCGGGCCGCCAAGGAAGGAGCGTCGTTGCGTGAAATCATTGAAACTGCTTTGCGGCGGGCTGCGGATCCTGAAAGCCGCTGACTTTGAGACCCCAACCACAGACGCGATCCATAAAAGTTAACATAATATATCTTATCCGACGTTATAGACTGGACGGGCCAGCGGCCCTCCTGGCTCTTTCGCCTTGTCAGTTCGGGACGCGCACTTTTGGCGCGCATCGCCGGCTTGCGCAGGCGCACCTGATCGCAGAATGAGTTAGTGATTCTTTACGACAGGCGGGACCGAACGAAAACGACGATTGCATCGGCCAGGCGGACGGCCTCGCACGCTGCGTCTTTGTATTTGCGTTTGCTGCCGCACGGGCACGGATCGTTTCGTCCGACATGGACGCTTGGTTCTGCGCGACGCAGTGTGTTGCCGCGCTCGAGTTCATCTGGGTCGCGGTCAGCAATCATTGTAATTTAGCCGTTGCGCTTCTCGCGCGCCCGCCGCGCCTGTTGCGCTTCTTCGATGGTTCGGTACTTGAAGACTCCGTGCGGATAAACCTTGGGGCTGATGTCCCAGGATCGCAGCCAGAGTGCGCGTATCCTTTTAAAGAGCGTCTGATCGGAATCATGGCGCCACAAGGCGCGGCGCATTTCGTCAAGTGACCGGAACTTTTCAATCGGCATGGTTTTTACTCCTCCGGATCATCCTCGCCCAGATCGAATCGTTGCCGCAGCGCCTCCGCGTCGGCGCGATCAATTGCTCGCAGCGTCCCTTTCTTCAGTGAGTATAGCGCGCGCGGCGTTGCCACGCGGACCTTGACGCCTCGGACTTCCATCTCCTGAACTTCAAGGTCCTCATAGCGCGCAAACGTCCCGAGGCGGGCAAGAATGTCCAGGAATAAAGCGCCACTGGGAGGATAGTAGCGGATCGCCGGGTATTCTCCTGCCAGGTCGTCGATCACGATCTCGTCAATGCACGGATCCTCGTAGATTGAATGCAAGGCCCGGCGCAGTCGCTCGACATTGTCCGGGGTGGCGCGAATAAAGATATCGACATCTTCAGTGGCCCGCACCAAACCGTGGAAGTTCAGGGCGGCGCCGCCGACAAGGATGTAGTCGACTCGTTCTTGCCGGAAGCTTGCCAGCACTTGCATCACTTCGTCGAGATCCATAGCTTGTGAGCGCTCGAGCCACGGAATTACCCAGCCTGGCGCAGACAAACACGATGCCACCGTTCAGCCTCGAACGCAAGACGGGACCACATCGCGAACATCGCGATGAAGATGGGCCG
>JBPCNK010000234.1:0-6369 GCA_051001345.1 Acidobacteriota bacterium
TGGATAGTCCAGTTATTTGTTGGACACTACACTAGCGATTCTGCTGTTTGCATTCGTCGTCCCACCGGTGCTTTTTGCCGCCCAGCCGTTTCACGCTCCCGCCGAGCCAAACGGCAGCATCGACGTAAAGTTGTACCCCACTGAAAACGTCAGCTCGGGCGTCTCCATTCTTGTTACTTTTGGAATTCCATTCACCCGCGGCTCAGTCACTGCTGCTGATCTCGCAAAAGTCCGAGTACTGAAGGGCGGCGTTGAAGTCCCCGCCTATGTAGAGGGGCAAACGCCCTGGAGACACCTGAGCAATACGGCCGTCGATGGACAGTCAATCCGTATAGCGCGCATCCAGATCCATAACACGTTTGCGGTGAGCTATCCCAATTTCGAGACCATTACGGTCCAGTGGGGTGTTACCAATCGCACCCAGAACGTGACGGCGTTTGTAAGCCCGGACACCGCGTGGCACCTGGTAACTTCCGGATCGTTCCTAGCCGCCAACAACGTGTACGAGCCGGATGTTTTCGCCGTGCTGCCCAAAGAGCACCTGTCCAAAGGGATCCTTCGCACCCGAACAACGCCGTTTGATAACGGAATCACTGAGACGCGCGATGATCCGTTTGTGACGGATGCAACGGAACAGTACCTGGGTTACACCGAATACGATCTTGCCGCGAAGAATTTCTTCTTCACCATCATCAATGAAGATAGTCCGGGGATCGCGGCGAAGAACTTGAACCCGTACAAGACCGATTTTGAGCCATGGCTTTATGACCGCTCATCGGCCATGTACGCGCTCTATTTCCGCAGCGGTTCTTTCAAATCTCTGCGGGAGGCCGTGCGAGCCACCGATTTTTACACGGCTCACATCCGCGCTGACGGCTCGTTCGACTTGAATTCGTTTGACCCGAAGTACAGCTATAACGAGTGCATGGCGTATTCGTACTGGCTGACCGGTGACAATGCGCCGCTGCCAGTGATCCAACGCATTTTGCTGGCCTACAACGCGCAAAATTACCAGACTCGCTGGACACCGGCCCTGGCTATGTTCACCGAGCGAAATGTAGGGCTGAAGCTACTGGCGTATTCCGTAGCCTACGAGGTCTTCGGGGATGCGGCGTACAAAAGCAAGGTGAACGAGATCATCGCCGATTTCATCTGGCATCAGAATGGCGCCGGCGGGCAGATGCCCTCCCCCAGGATTGATGGAGGACTCTACCATACCGGCAAGCAGCATACCGAAGGGAGCCGAAGAGAATTCCTGGCTTCGCCCTGGATGTCCACGCTGGTGGTCGATGCGACGGCACGCGTTTACGGGATTTCGGAAGACCCGGCCGTTGCCCATTTTATCCGCCGTATGGCGACCATGATCAAGTCGGCATGCCGCACCGATTCTCTGCATCAGTACGACACTCACTCCGGCCCGCTGAAGTACCCGGACTATCTGATCCGCGCCAACGGGGTAACCGACATGCGCTCCAGCACCGACGTGCAGCACGCCATCGACGTGGGGGTGATTGCGGCATGGGCCGATTACTTTGCCAGATTGCTGAATGTCCCCGATCCGACGCTGGCGCAACTGGCCAATGATCTGTACTTCACGTTTGACATCGGTGTGAACTACTGGACTCGTCCCGACGCGCCGGCTTACGGAGATACGGCCTATCGCGTTCAGCCTCCGCGCAAGTATGGATGGGAGCACCGCCCGACCGGTTGCTTTGCGTGGTTGCTGCTGCCCTGAACGTTAGCGCCGATGATGCAAAAAAAACAGGTTCTTACGTTATACTGCTTACGTATGCAAAAAATCTTTTCGACACGCTTAGAGGAGGCCGCTATCAACGAAGTCGAGCGAATGGCGCGCAAACGAGGGATTTCGAAGCGAAAATTTCTGGAAGACGCAATCTACTCTCACGCGCGCCATCTAAGCGGCGAAGACGGTTCGGACATTTGGTCGGAAACGCTTGGCTCGTGGCGCCGTCGAGAAAAACCCCAGACAACGATTCGAACAGCTCGACGCACGTTTCAGCAATCTATAGAGCGCCATCAGCGGAAGCGGCATGCGCGCCTACGTCGATAGCGATGTCCTGATCTGGCATTTGCGCGGCGAAGTGCGGGCCGCAGCATTGCTGCGACGCCTGGGAAATGATCGCGTAACCGATCTATGGATTGGAGCGTTGCAACGAGCCGAGATCGTGTTTTTCATGCGCCCTGACGAAGTCGTGGCGACGATGGCCTTCCTTTCGCGCTTCAAAACGGCTGCCGTAGATCAGGAAATAGTCGACACCGCCGGCAAGTTCTTTCGGCAATGGCATTCTTCGCATGGGATTGACGCCAATGATGCAATTCTTGCGGCGACCGCAGCTACGACTGGCGGCACCATTATCACGCGTAACATCAGACACTACCCAATGCCGGAGGTGGCTGTTCTGAAGGCTTGGTAGCTTCTGACTTGAGAAAACGGGAGCATTCCCTTTCCGCTTGAATCCCCGGATTCATGAACACTTATTGTTGGGTCTGTGTTACTCCCTAGGAGGACTCACTTTCCAGCAGCTGCTTGGCCTCTAGCAGTCCTTGCCGGTGTTCTGCGCTGATAACCGGGTACCTCAATTTGAGCGATTTGAGCTTTTCGATGATCAGGTCGGCCACAACAGTGCGAGTGAACCATTTGTGGTCGGCGGGAATGATGTGCCAGGGCGCCCATTCCGTGCTGGTGTGATTGAACACGTCCTCGAACGCGTCCATATACTCGTCCCAATGGGCACGCTCTTTAGCGTCGGAAAGAGAGAATTTCCAGTTCTTCTCAGGCGTGTTGATGCGCGCCAGGAAGCGGCGCTTCTGTTCTTCCTTCGAGAGATGGAGGAAGAACTTCAAGACGACGGTCCCACTGTTGACGAGATGCTTCTCAAACTGATTGATGTCTTCGAATCGACGCTTCCAGATGCTCTTTCCCGACACCTCGGGCGGCAGACGCTGCGAGCTCAGAATCTCCGGATGGACCCGCACGATCAGGACCTCTTCGTAGTATGAGCGGTTGAAAATACCGATTCTGCCGCGCTCCGGCAAGGCCTTCGTAGTCCGCCAGAGAAAATCGTGATCGAGCTCTTCCGTCGAAGGAGTTTTGAAGGAAAACACTTGCGTGCCTTGCGGGTTGACGCCCGACATCACATGGCGGATGGCCCCGTCCTTGCCTGCGGCGTCCATCGCTTGCAGAATGACCAGCAGTGCATACGTATCCTGTGCGTACAGCTTGTCCTGGTACTTCGAAAGCCGCTCAATGTTTTTTCGTAATGTCGCGGTGGCCTGGGCCTTGTTCTTATAGCTACCCGTGAATGCGGGATCGTGATCCTTGAGCCGAATCTTTTTGCCGGGCTGAACAACAAAGTGATCGTGTTTCATTGTGTTTTCCTCATCGGTGACCGTCAAGTTGCTGCCACGAGTGTCAATATCACCACTCTTCTTCGTTCGTGGCACTGACAATTCACGGCTCGGGCGCAATCTGACGGTCGATCGATGCAGCACCACCGCCTCGAATCATCAAAGCAACCGCAATGCCGATAGCCAGGATATGGTATTCGTAGCCTTCCCCCTTTTGGGTCCCCATCCAGTTCATGAAGAATCCATTGGATTTATGAACCATCGCGACAGCTACAACCATTACGCTGAAAATTCCGAAGGCCGCGACTCGAGTCACCAACCCCAGGAGCAAGCCCAGCGAACCTGCGAATTCGGCCACGATCGCCAGAATTGTGAAAACGGCCGGAATTCCCAACTGTTGATCAAAAAATCCAATCGTTCCTTGAATGCCGCTTCCCCCAAACCAGCCCAGCACCTTCTGAGCCGCGTGCGGAAACATCACAGGCCGAGTGTAATCCGCAGCACGGTTGCCACGCCGTCGTTGGGTGTTTGCAACAGTTTTTTCAGCATGAGTTTCTCCTTGTAGGAATGACCCGGAGAAAGCTTAGCCTAGATCGCGGCTTTTTTGAAATCGCCCGCGCCTGCCGGCCACGCCGCGATCAACAGTGCCGCGAGCGGGCACGCTGCGCTTATTCTGATCCACACATTTCAAAAGGGCCCCGCCAGGCGTGGCCGGTTAACACCGACCCGCTCGCGGTCGCCCGCGGCACCGTTGCCTCGCCCTTTCGAAGCGCTCCGATTTTTTTCACGCGAGGCATCGCGCCGACAGTCGCGAGCCGTGGATGGCGAGCCACCAGCTGTCACTTTAGCGAACGTGGAGCCCGGCACATGAACACAGCATGAGCGCGCTCCCAGGGGCATTCCGGTTGCAAAGCCGGCAAGAACCCATTAGGCTCAACCCAACGTCCACACTCCATCCATTCTCGGAGGTAACCGATGCCGCTGCGCCGCGCCGTTCCTGTGTTTTGCATTGCCCTCTTGCTGGGGCTGGCTGGTTTGACAGCCCGGCAGTCGACTCCAGCCCCAGCCGATCTTGTACTGCGCAACGGCAAGATCGTCACCGTCGATTCTGCCCGCCCGGAGGCAGCGGCGCTGGCCGCTCGCGGCGACACGATCGTGGCGATTGGAACCGACAAGGAGGTTGCGCCCTACATCGGCGCTTCTACCCGCGTCATTGACCTAGAGGGCAAGCTGGCTGTCCCCGGATTCATCGAAGGCCACGGGCACTTTCTCGGAATCGGCCAGGCCAAAATGAACCTCGAGCTGATGGCGGTGCGCAATTGGGATGAAGTTGTCGCCAAGGTTTCCGAGGCGGCGCGGAAGGCCGCGCCCGGCGAATGGATCCTCGGCCGCGGCTGGCACCAGGAGAAGTGGGACAAGACGCCGCAACCCAATGTGGAAGGTTTTCCCACACACGCGTCGCTCAGCGCAGCGTCCCCGAATAATCCGGTTCTGCTCACCCACGCCAGCGGGCACGCAGGCTTTGCCAACGCACGGGCACTGCAACTGGCAGGCGTCACGCGCGACACGGTCAATCCCGCCGGCGGAGAGATCCTGCGTGACCCCAAGGGAGAAGCGACCGGGGCGTTGCGTGAAACCGCGCAAGGCTTGGTACGCAGAGCATTGGAACGCGACCGCAGCCGGCGATCGAGCCAAGAGCGCGACGCTGAGGTGCGCCGGGCCGTAGAGCTGGCCGTACAGGAATGTCTCGCCAAAGGCATCACCAGTTTTCAGGATGCCGGCTCCTCGTTTGAAACGGTGAATCTGCTCAAGCATCTGGCCGGCCAGGGCAAGCTTGGACTGCGCCTGTGGATCATGCTGCGTGCCGGAAACGCGGAGCTTGCCGCCAATCTGGCCCGGTATCGAATGATCGATTTCGGAGACAAGCACCTGACCGTCCGTGCCATCAAGCACTCCATTGACGGAGCGCTCGGGCCGCGCGGCGCATGGCTGCTCGAACCTTATGCCGACCTAGACAAAAACACCGGCCTGAACACGACGCCCGTCAAAACAATCGAAACGACGGCGCAACTGGCCGTCAAGCACGGCTACCAGCTTTGCGTTCACGCCATCGGCGACCGGGCCAACCGCGAGACGCTCAATATTTTCGAAGCAGCTTTCAAGAATTTGCCCGACGCGAAAAACCTGCGCTGGCGCGTCGAGCACGCTCAGCACCTTCACCTTTCCGATATTCCTCGCTTCGCGCAGCTGGGAGTCATAGCTTCCATGCAGGGGATCCATTGCACATCGGACGCGCCCTTTGTCATCCGTCGCCTGGGCGAGCGACGCGCTGAAGAGGGCGCCTACGTCTGGCAGAAGCTGATCAAGTCGGGCGCCGTCGTCACCAATGGAACGGATGCACCGGTCGAAGACGTCGATCCGATCGCCAGCTATTACGCGACGGTAAGCCGGAGGCTCAAGGACAGATCGCGTTTCTATCCGTCGCAACGCATGAGTCGTCAGCAGGCGCTGAAGTCCTACACGCTGGATTGCGCCTATGCGGCCTTTGAAGAAAAGACAAAAGGCTCATTGTCTGTCGGCAAGCTGGCGGACGTCGTCGTCTTATCACGCGACATTCTCACGGTACCAGAAGAAGAGATTCCAGCGACCCAAGTGCTGTACACGATCGTCGGGGGGAAGGTGCGGTATCAGAGGGGTCAGGCTTCAGGGGTCAGGGGTTAGGAAGTCGACCCTAGCGATCGCAGAAGCAGTGGCACCGGCGCCAGTACCCTGTGAAAAAAGACCACCGGCCTGGTGGCCGGTGCCACTCCTGCTTTACAAACTACAACCGTACTTCGTAATTCAAGCCAAGGCACAATTGACCACACCAACCGAGACTCCCTCCGAGCCAGCCTCCTGGCGAACTGAACTGATTGCGGGTGACTCCGACCAAGTCCGAGCCGGTAGAGCGATTATTATCGGAGTCGGGCCGCGACGCCGCGAGAATTGCTCGGCGATTCG
>JBPCNK010000235.1:0-10471 GCA_051001345.1 Acidobacteriota bacterium
CCCCGATGTAGGCCTCGTGGCGGCGCGGGCTCCAGGGCTCCCGGGACTGAACGGCGCGCGCCGCGTTGATGCCGGCGAGGAGGCCCTGGGCCGCCGCCTCGTAACCGGTGGTGCCGTTGATCTGCCCGGCGAAGTAGAGCCCCGCGATGTACCCGGTCTCGAGGCTCTGCTTGAGGTCGCGCGGATCGAAATAACGTACTCGATGGCATAGCCGGGTCTCGTGATGTGGGCCTGCTCGAGCCCCGGGATCGTGCGCACGAAGGCGAGCTGGACATCGAAGGGCGGGCTCGTCGAGATCCCGTTCGGATAGACCTCAGCGGTGGTGAGCCCTTCCGGCTCGATGAAGACCTGGTGGGAGGCCTTATCGGCGAAACGCACCACCTTGTCCTCGACCGAGGGGCAATAGCGCGGCCCCACGCCCTCAATGCAGCCGTTGTACATTGGCGAGCGGTGCAGCGCGCCACGGATGATCTCATGGCTGAGCTCGGTGGTGCGGGTGAGGTGGCAGACGACCTGCTCGGGATGCTCGGTCTCCTTGCCCAGAAACGAGAACACCCAGATCATAGAGCAGCGCGTCGAAAGCCAGGGCCAGGGAACGGCCCTGCTGGGCGCGCCGAGGATGCAACGAGGCGTTAAAGCGGTCCCGCCACCGATCCACCCGGTGATCGAACACCGCGCGCTGGTGCTCGAGCAACCGGTCGTGACACCGATAGAGCGTGTGAATATCGCACAGCCCCGCATCCGCACCGAGCAGATCCGCCAAGGCACTGCGGTCACACCACTCCCGATGGGGCCACCACTCGCTGCCCGGCGCGAGCGGTCGGTAAGCCACCAGCACAAACAGCACCTGGTCCCAGCGCGTGCCCTTGCGGCTCGGCAAGAGCCGCTTGGCCTAGAACTCATCCAGCCGCAACGCCTGCCACAGCCGAAGCGCCAACCAACACCCGCCCCATTGCCGGGGCCTGCACAACCGCAGCTCACTGAGCCTAAGGTGCACCACCGCCGCATCCGTCACGAGCCCTTCACAGCGCGATCCTCGGGGAATAGCGCGAGCGTCCGTGGTGCCTCGGCGCCGTCTTAGAATACCTCGATCGATTTACGCCACGCCAACTCCTGCGAGGCATTGATCTCCCCCAAGTACAGCACGTGGCGTTGCATTATTCGCCCATCCGACCGGCGCCTGTTCTCGACAATGCTACAATAGCGGTGCGCTTTGCCGTCCTTCTTGCGAGCCGTGGCGCGTAGAAACATGACGGCCACTTATTATCCATAGAATCTCCCCCCTGAAAACAACCAAGGTCTTCACTACAGCCGATTTTCGCTGTTTCGTTGCACCGCCGGACTTACCATACAAATGGTTACGCCTAGTAACGCCGCGCCGAAGCCGGAAAACGAGGGCGAGTCGGCTAAGTCGGGTTAGTGAGCTGTACATTTCTCCTTGCAACGAAGGAACGGACACCACGCCGGGTGAATGTCCGGAATCAAAATCTGCGAGTTTCAACATCCCATCGTCCTAAGTCGGCCACGAGCCGTCCATGGCACCGCATAACGCAATGTCTGCTCCATTCCGCAAAGCGGACGACCGATTACCGAATCGGACCTTTCTACGTCCTTGGGAAGCGGCGCACTCGGAATGCGCCTAGTACAGGATCATGCGACTGTGTAATGGCATACTAGCAATAGTTCTTCGAGGGCATTGGGAGCGAGTGCGGTTGCCGTTCCATCGTCATCAAGCCACGCGTTGATTGTCCAGTCCCCAGGCTGGGTATTGAACTCTTTGTCTGCCCGTAACAAGCCGTTCCACGTACTAAGGCTGAGCAGGTCAGCTGGTTGATGATTCGTCGATGTCGGGGCAATATCCCCCTCGTTCAATGTAAACCTCAAGGTTCCCGCATTGTGCGTATCCTGAACATCTGTCCTCACTTTTGCGAGCAGTGTAATGCTGTTGATCGTGACGGTTCTGCCCTGGAATAGAAACGGAAACCGTTCCTTGCCAAGTGGGAGCGTAAGGGTCTGATCGGCACCCGTCGTGGCTGGATTGAGGAACCGGTGCCATGCACTGTTGAACTCGTGGCGAAGGCTAAACGACCTCGCCAGCCCAAGTTCTGACAGCGTATTGATAGTCTCCAGCAATTCGCTGGTCGCGCGCTCCTTGAGTAAGCCACCCGACTGACGCGCCGTATAGAGGAACTGCAGCACTACGTCAGAGATGCTGTCATAGTTAAACTGCCGAAACTCATTGGGCATTTCGAGGCGCCAAGTGCCCATAACTCCCGCTCCCTCGAAAGGCAGATAGCGTTCGTCGCGTAAGTTGGTTTCGAAAAGACCGCTGTCGTTTTGCCCGCTGCTTGTCACTACGGACTGGATGATCCCAAAATTATCTGTGAATCGTGGGTCCTCGTTTTCCAGATCGCGCGCGTAGCGGTCGTTCAGTAATGTGTTTAGATGCCGGACTGAGCTTCTCAGCAGACTCACGGTACAGGGCACGCTGGTGTAGGGTCCCGTCACGCACGGAATGGTGATCCTGACGTTCTTGATGCGGCGGAGGTAATGCCCCGGATATTCAAGGTCGAACAGTGCTTCGGGAATGGCCACCTCACAGGCACCGGTTTGGCGCAGTTCGATAAGCGCCAGGGGGTTGAGTTGCAGCAGGGATATTTGTTTAATGATCTCAAGCTCGCGCCTGTTTTGATCCAGATAGGCAACCTCCATACGCCTGAGATCGTATTGCAGCTTCTCGCCCGCAAGCAGCCCATTCTTTAGGCCATCCCAGTAGCCGAATTGGACATAGTTCGAATCTTGTAAGCCCAGCTCATTACGGAGCGCGCGTTCGGCCCGCTTTGCGAGATCATAGGTCATTTGGTAGCTCTGGAAGTAGACCGTAGATATTTGGGCGATCATCCAATTGTACAGTTCGGCGTTCGTGTACTTACTGTGCATGTACTCGTCGATCGCCTTGGCGTTTTCGATCTGCACGTCGTGGTTCTTCAAATCCTGCTGTGCGATCTCTGTTCGCAATACAGACGCCGCGATCTGCTTTTCGATCTGTGCCATTTCCCCTAACGCTTGGGCAGCCTGGAAATCCCATTCCTCTTTGCGTCTGTCATAACCGGCTTCCGTCAATGCCTTATTGGCCTCGTGTGTGGCTATATGGGCGTCTAGCGCTGCCGCCTGACTTTCAGCGCCCATGTACGACAGGATGTTCGAGCTTCCCCAGCGCCCCTTTACGGTCGGACTGCTCGTCCACCCTTCGATTCCGATATCAAAGTCCGGCAGAAATCCAAATTCGGCTCTTGCAATCTCAATCGCTTGGCTGTCCTGCTGAAAGCCCAATGCATCCTCAAGTTTGTCCATGTGTTCCTGTTCCTTTGCACTTATTTTCGGCCGAGTCACGTAATATAGGTGTCTACCTATCAACACACCTTCCGAGGCCTGCAGAGCCTCCTTAGACCGATTGGCTTCGTCGATCTGCCGCAGTTTGATATCCCGTACTGCATTGAGCACCTGGATTTCCTGAGTGGACCGAAGGATAGCCAGTTCTTCGGCATCTCGCTTTTCCAACACGGATAGCAGCGCCGTTCCGAGATTCTTCACATCGTTGGCCAACTCACTGGCTTTCTGCACCAAGACCTGGAACCGGTAAACTGGGCTGGGGGAGTTGAGATCGCTCAGCACGCTACCAATATCCAATCCCGCCGCGGCTGCCTTGACCAACAGCCCGGGATCGATCGGCGGCGCGAACAGAGCCAACTGCCGCTCCACACCTTCAATATTCATACAGTGGCGGATTTTGAACAGCCGATCCGCAACCATGTCCCAGTATCCCATCAGTTTGTCGTTCTTCGGGATGCAGAAGAAAAGCGTCGGACCGAGGATAGCGGGTACCGGCGCCGCCAGCGGAAGATCGAGCACAAGCGTCCCGTCGTCCGGTGGCTCAATGCCCGGGGCGGCAAACGGCAGGTCGGCCGCTGGGTTGTCATCGCTTCCAGTGTTGAGGCTAAAGTCGGTGGCACCGAGCAAACTGCCAATACTGCCACCCCCGCCCGTATCGCTGTCCATCGGGTAGATTACGGTCTCCAGGTCGACCAGCGCATTGGAGAAAGCGTCGAGGTGTCCGCGCAGTTGCTCGAACGTATTCACCACTTGCCCGTCAATGGTCTTACGCGTACCCTCATGGGCAGGGATTTCTCTTGGCCGTTCGCCGAGGATCTCGCTCGCCAGAACGTACAGTTGCGTGGCTTCGTTGATGGACTCCCGGGTGTCCTGCCGAAAGAGGTGGTCGCCCCAGGCAATCAGATTGTCTAGGTAAGCCATCACTACCGCCTTCATGTAGGCCTCAGGGCGGAGACGCGCGATCAAGTGAGGATTGAAGGGGTGCTTGCGCCACTCGTCGATTTGATCCCGCAATTGACCGCGCTCGGCAAGTTCCTTCTTGCTCAAACCCGACGATTTCAATAGCAGCATCGCCTTTTCAATCGACTTACCGACGCCGTGCTCGAAGAAGGGTTTGATTTGCCACACCCGCTCCGGCCACACCTCGGCGCCCGAAGACGAGGGTGTGTAGGTAGGATCGAAGAGATAGTGGAGCCAGCCCTGCGCCTCGGCAAAGCGGCGATTGGCGCTTAGGCGTTTGGCGATCATGAATGGCCCTTGGAAGACTAGCTCCCAGTTGTAGATTGAATAGGCTCCGCCATAAGAGAAGTCGAACTCGTCGAGCGGCCCGGCGCTTTCCTTCTCCTGCTCAGTGAGTTCCAAAACATTGACGACCGTCTCGTCGTTCGGTTCATAGGCAGAGTTAAAAAAAGCTTCGCTGAGTTGCTGGCGCCGTAGACCTTTCACCTGAGTCCTCTTTTGCTCGGTGGGCTCCTTTTCCGGGTCGGGCCGCAGAATTCCTTCGATGTCGTGGCGGTTCAGTTGCTCGATTAGCAAACAGACGAAGGGATGATAAAAATTGTGGAATTGAAAGGACTTGGCCTCCCATTGTTTTGGGAGAGCAACATGAACGGTAACAGGCGCCCCTAGAATCGCGGTAACTCGGCTGGTCACAGTTGCAGGTCTCTCAGCAGCGGCCGCGGTTACCAGCCCCGTTCCGAGTGGGATGCGATCGTTGGTAATTGACACGGTTCGACCTGGGCCCCTCGCACCATTGCCGGCGATGCGGCCAGCCAGCGTAGCCACCCTCGAGACAACGCTGTCCGGTAGTTCCAGGGGCACTGTATTATGGGTCGGTCGGAGGTTGACCTTCAGATCCCCAATCCCGAATCCGCCCGAGTACCCGCCGCTAGGCACAAGGAAGAAAGTGCGGGTGTCGTCTTGATAAAAGAATGGCGATTGCGAGACAAAGGGTCGTTCGGCGTGCGGTAGCTGCAAACGAAACGCACCTGGTGTTTTAAGCAGCACGTCCGCTGTCTTTTCGGCCCCTTCAATCAGGAACTGCCAGACTGGATTTGTAAATATCTCGCCACCTGTGATTGCAGTCAGGACGTTTGAATTAGCCCGTTCCATCATGCCGTTGAAATGGCCACGCGTCCGGGGGAATCGCGTCTGGATCTTGTAGGCCGTAACTAAGCCCACCTCCACCTCCAGGGTGCCATTGCACTCCGCGAATCGGAACAGTACCAGTGGAGATTCCGGGGCGAGTTGTGGTGAGTCGT
Source organism: Acidobacteriota bacterium (assembly GCA_051001345.1). Lineage (GTDB taxonomy): Bacteria > Acidobacteriota > UBA6911 > JACQSX01 > JBPCNK01 > JBPCNK01. The sequence goes on from JBPCNK010000235.1 coordinate 5,655, forward strand.
CTCTGTGGACTCCGAAGAGAATGTACAGCCTTCCCTCGTTATCCATTTGAGCCCAGAAGGCGAAGTCTTCGCGCGGCGGAAGTTTGGTGGTCCTGGCTGTCTCGGCGAATCCATCGGACACCCGCTTCGGCGACCACTTTCCCTCGCGATATTCGCTCCACGCAAGCCGAATCTCGAAGTACTTTCGCGGCTGCTCATTATCTACGAGTTCCTCGACAGCCCTTTCCATAAACATCGGCCAGAACAGATACAGTCGCCGGTTCCAGACCACCGGGACGAGGTGGTCTCCTTCGATGTCCACGTCGACCTTCTCCCAAGAGGTCCAGTAGCGTTGATCTATCCACTGGCGGTAGAAATAAATATGCGGGGTGTTACGGGTGCGGCCGATGACGTGAAGAATATCGCGGTCTAATTCCCCCTCGCGGTACAACCCACTGATCTCGAGTTGCGCCACGCGGTCAAGTTCTTGTAGGTACTTCAGGTATTCACGCTCGACCGTTGCATCGTTCACTTCGTCCTGCAGGAGCCCGCTTTCTAGCTGCTTGAAGAAGGGCGTCTTGTCATCCCGTAGTTCTGGCTCGATCCAGTTTTCGGGATATAGGAAGACTTTGCGATTGGCCTCCCACACGCGGAAATTCTTCATCCAGTCCCATTCCTTAGCGTCCTCGGGCGTTAACCGGACCTCCGGCTCCAGATTGAGTAGGCAGCGCTGCACAAACAATTGCACCGAATTCGTGGCCAGCACGAGGCGCGACGTCAACATGCACGGGTCCATCTCCACATCGATGAGGAAATGGGCGTAGAGATCATTGGGGCCCCGCAAGCGTTGCCGCACCTGATCGAGTGCGTCCCAAGTTGCCGGTGTGGTGACTCCGCTCGCTGGCAGATTATTGGCCGCCTGAAACACGCCCACAGCGCCAAACGTATCGTTGTCGTATACACTGTTGACGGTGAGCGGACGACTCAACACACCGGACGCATTGAGCTTCAGCTGCAACTCCTCAACCGCTGGATGGATCACGGGTGGCTGATTGGGGTTGAAGACGAGCACCGGCTGTAGCTCTACGCCGGGTATGATGAGCCGAATCGCATGAAGCAGATACGCAACGAGGGCCGCACGCTGCTGCTCGCGCAATGCATCGCGGATGGGTTGTGCGACGGCTAACCATTGCTGCTGGTCGGGGAATCTGGCGCGAACTGCCTGTTTGATGGCGCGGGCAATGTCTGCACGTTCTGTTGGCAAAGTTACCGTTGGCGTCGCCCAACGCCGTGCCTCTTGTGCCGATACCCCGAGTGGGAAGAGCAAGGCAAAACAAGGTTTCAGGCGGACCAAGAATTGACCGTCGATAAAACCGGATGGGAAGTCGAAATCGAATCCGTCCGGTCCTGCTAGGAATTCAGTATCCGCGCGGTTCCAGCCCGTATGCTCGGCAAGCCGGTCGAGGAACTCGGGGCGAGTCAGCTCTGGCTCATCAAGAAGCCTGAGCAGTTCGAACAGTCCCGCGACCCGGCTGCTCAGACCCGCCGCCGCGACACGGAAGAGTGCGGCCTGTCTCAACCAGCGCTCGAACAATGGCGCGGCGGATTCCTGCACCTCCAACGGAAGCGCGATGAGATCGATCCAACCGAGCGCCGGGCCGCGGGTCAGCATGAACTCGACCTGCTCCGGCGGCACCGACAGCGCGTTGAGTACGATCGCAATTTTCGCCAGGCGGTGGAACGTCATCGCCTGGTCGGGAAATGTAGCGATGGTCTCGTCCTCGTTCTCTGTGTCGGCCAGGAAATCAGAGTCGAGAAACACGGCGAGGCTGCTGATCGCCGGGTCGGTCGGCGCGGGGACCAGCCGTCGCAACAGATCATCGGCAACCTCGGATGGGAGTGATAGCGTCATGGCCAAGTTCTCCACCACCAGGGCTTCGCTCGCGCGGCGAATCAGGTGGGCAAGAAGATTTTCCAGAACGTAGTCGAAGCGCTCTTCGGGCGTGACCAGCGTGCCTGGGCTGACCAGCCGTTCGATGGCATCTGCAGGATCGAGGAATACCGAAAGATGGTCTTCGATGAGCGCCGTCTGCGCCGCTTGATCTTCCGTGCTGTTGCCAGCCAGCAGCGCCATCGTGCGATTAACCGCATCGACCGACAGGACCAACGACAGCGTTTCCGCCGTCCGCTCACCGGCTGGATCAGAAGCAAATGCATGGTCGGCGGCGATTTGCCGTAGCGCCAACCGCAGCTTGGCAAGAAAGTCTCTGACCTGCACTTCGCTCCAGATGGCAGGAGACGATTCGGTCCGGTGTCGGAACAAATAATCCAGCACCGCGAGGCCGATCCCCACCTCTCGCACGTCCTGGACCCACCGGACAAAACGTTCAGTCTGCGCGACCTGTCCGGGCCCCAGCGGATTGACGCCGGTGAGGCCGCGCATCGCGAGGTACTCACGGATGGTGATCTTCAACGCCCGGTTAAAGGTCGCGATGCGGTACAAACGGGTAAGGTTGGCCAGGTTCAGTCGGTCATCTGGCAACTCATCGGTGACCAACAGATTCAGTTCGTCGACACTTAGGCCGATGGCACTGCTGACCGCGCTCGGGTGTTCCCCAATCGGCACGTTTGACTGACTCAGCTCGGTGCCCGCGTTGTTGAGCGCAAAGATATCGATGGTGGGCGGATTGATGGTCGGATCGCTGAATACCCGTTCGTAGAGCGATGGCTGGCCATCGCGACCTTGCGTCTCGATCCGAGCCGACCACCAGGTGAACAAGGTTTCCCAAGAGGGGCTCAGCGCTTCGCGCACGCGTTTAACCTGCGCAAGCTGCATCAGCACGCCGTCGTCGAGATCATTGGCACCCAATACCTGTAGCAAAGTGCCCAGCTCCCACGTGGGCCAGCCGAGCTTGCGCTGCAAGCGCACGAACCGATGCAACCGGCCTAGCCCGGCTGCCGTCAGGCCGGTGATCGTCGCCGTATCGAGATTGCAGTCGGCCCCCTCGAACTGGATACGCAGGGTGCCGGCCTGATCGACTAGTCGTACGTCCAACACCAGGGTCAGCTCCTCATAGGAAAGCCCAGACCGCTCCAGGACGACGGCCGCGCGCCGCTGTGTCAGGAGACGATTGAACTCGGCTGCTTCCATGCCCCAAAACTCACGAGTCGCTTCCGTTGCGCTGCCGGTGATGATTGCACGCTCACGCGGCGTCAATCCGAGGTATTCAGTGGCAATGTCAACGGAGAAGTCCGAAGTATCTGGCCGAAGGAACGCCTCCATCAATCTGTACCTCAGTACCCCGAGCTGGGCCAGGTAACTTCGCGCTTCGGCAGCCCAAAGATCAAAGGGCAGCGTCCAAGGGTATTCCGCCTGAGCGAGCGTGTTGTAGGCCGCCACGTTCAGGTGTTCAGGGTTCGCGGCCAACAGGTCGGCCTCGCCCCGTGTTTGAAACGACGATTCGCCGCCCGGCTCGACAACCCTTTCCAGGATCTCGTTGACCAGATCCACGTAAGGCAATAGCGTATCGGTGTTGTGGCAGGTGAGCTCAATGTGGCCGATGTCCCCCCGGCGTCGCTGCGTCGGATCCGACGGATCACCAAACAAGACATCGAGCGCCGTCCGGTTCCCGCTCTCGGTCGGACGATTCATCAGGAAGTGAAGAATGTCGACCAGGTAGGCGGCGGGGCTATACACCGATCCGCACCACTCGCACCGGCACAAATCGAGCGATCCGAACAGGTCTTCGAGGTCGGGCACGCCTTCACCGAACAGGTGCGGCGCTGTGATCGTGATCTGGGTGGGGTTGAATAGCGCCGACTGACTGAGCAACATGAGGGCCGTGTCGGCTTGGCGCGCCGCATTGGTGTAGAACTGCTCCGCCTCGGCGACGCTATCGAACCGCTCGGCACGGGTTCGGAGAAATTGTGGGGCACCCATGCGACGCACGGTGAATGCCGAGTCGATGCCGTCGGCGATGAGTCTGACTGCTGCGGTCTTGTTGAAGGCAGGTGCAATATTCATCATCCGCTGTACGCCGCGCAGCTGCGTTGTGGTGCTCGCAACATCGCCCTCTATGGCGTCCGGCCGTTCGCGCAGGTATTCGTGCAGTCGCATTGTGGTGAAGTCGAACTCGGGATTGCGGCGCAGAAACGCGATGGTCGGCGCGAACGTCCGCCCGTCGAGCTCGGCCAGCCGATGGGCCAGCACGGCAGTGGGGAAGATAGCCTCCACCATACGTTCCAGGAATACGGCGAATCGCTCCGCGCGCTGCTCCTCGTCCCCGCCCAGCACTGCGGGGGCACCGATGGGTTGGCCTTGCATCTGCCGCTTTAAGAGTGCTTGCCAGTCGCTTCGGCTGAACTGGGCCAGGTCGCGCAACGTGGGTCCAACCTCGCCGCGACTGCGCATGCGCATCAGTTGGCGCAGCAGTGGTTCGTGGTTGAGGGTGACTGTCGCAAGCCGCAGCACGTGCTGGATTTCATCCACGGTCTTGTCGCCGATGTCCCGGTCACGGCGTAGCCGAAGCCAAAACTCCTCGATCGAGCCCGTGCGTTCCAGATAGGCGGCGACGATGCGTTGCTTGCGGTCGGCTTGCACGTCGGCAATGTCCAGCAACATGCCAAGGGTGGGACGCTCGGGCTCGGCAGGCCGTAGCGCAAGTCGAACGATCTGCTCCTGCAGCCGGCGAAGGATTTCAGGAATGGCCGCCTGAATACCGGCGTCGACGATGTTATCTCGCGCGGAGGATTCCAGCGCTCTCCGCAATATGTCAGGAGATTGAGCGACTAGCGAGACCAAGATGTTTGGCAGGCCCTGCCGCACCAGACCATAAAAC
>JBPCNK010000236.1:0-4383 GCA_051001345.1 Acidobacteriota bacterium
GGCCACCAGCGTCTTGCCGCATCCGACATCGCCCTGCAATATTCGATGCATCGGAAGAGTCGAGGCCATGTCGTCGACGATCTCCTTGAGCGCGCGCTTCTGCGCGGAGGTCGGGCGAAAGGGCAGCGCTTCCTTGATCCGGTCTCGTACGGCCTGATCGAGGCGCAAGGATCGGACCTTGGCAACCTTCAGACGTCTCTGCTTCATCAACTGGACGCCAAGTTGAAACAGAAAAAACTCTTCGAAGCACAGGCGCCGGTGAAATTCGGTCTGCCCCTGATTGCATTCCTCCAAAGAGACTTCCTTCTTATCGGGAAAGTGGATGCCCGCAAGAGCGCGGCGGCGGTCGACCAGTTGAAATTTCTCGCGGACGCTGCGCGGCAAAGGCTCAGGAATTTCCGGGCTCAGTTGCTCGAGGATTTGATGAATGGTCCGGCGCAGCCAACGCGCCTGCAGCTTGCCCATGCGGCGATAGACCGGAACGATCCGTCCTGCGTGGATCGACTCCTCGTCCTCATCGACGATCTCAAATTCAGGATTAATCAGAACCGGGGTCCCGGACTGGCGATCCCTTTTCACCACTCCGAAGACGATCAGCGGCAGTTCGGGCGTCAGCAGATCAGCCAGATAGGGCTGATTGAAGAAAGTCAGATGGACCTTCCCGCTTTCATCCCGCAGCACCGCTTCGAAAATTGAGAGTCCCCGGCGGCGCGTGCGGTAGCCACCCGAGACGACAATCTTGCCCCGCAAGACGACCTCGCTTCCCTCGCGAGCGTCGCGAACGAGCCTGAAGTTGGTGCGATCCTCGTAGCGGAACGGCCTGTACAGCAGCAGGTCCTCGACGGTCTGAATTCCGGACTCCTGCAGCTGGCCGGCTCGGATGGGGCCAACACCTTTGACAAACTGGATGGCGGTGGATAATTCGAGCATAGAGGAACGGGAGCTGATCAATGTTTCCGTGCGTGCCCGACCAGGCTGCAATCAACCATGCCGCGAGCGATAGCGAGCGGGTCCGAGCCGCCGGCTGCGACAACTCTGGTCGTCGGGGAACAACGGGATTTCACGAGCTTGTAATACAAAAAACCGCCGGCGCTGCACACGTTATACCATATGTTATATTTCGCAACCGGGCATCGAAAGGATGGACCTCGTGAAGAACCCAGTCCTGTTTGCAGTGGCGCTGGCTTTGGCCCTGACCGGATGTTCGAAAAAGCAAATCTCTCCGGCCGTGGCTGCCGAAACGCTGCGGAAATATCAGGATGACTTTCGGCTCAGCAAGGACGAAGTCGAAGTTCTCAAGGTCAACGAGTTGGGAGAGCACGCCGTGGCCGAAGTCAAGGTGACGCTGGCTTTCCGTTATGCCCGGACTCCCAGCGGCTGGCAACTCCGTGAGATTCGAACGCCCGATGGGCAATGGCAACGGCTCGATCTGTTGCAGAAGGCGCTTGATCAACTCAAAGCCGCCGAAACGCGCAAGGATCTTGAAGTACTGTCGGCTGCAATCGAGCGCTACCGTGTCGATCACGGCAACGTACCGGCTGCCGCCGACATTGTCGAACTCAACGACCTGCTGGCGCCACGCTTTCTGGAGCGTGTAATCCGTATCGACTCGTGGCAAAACGAGCTTGTCTACAGCTCGGTTCGAAACTCGTTCCACCTATCTTCGGCCGGACCCGACCGCAGGAAGGGCACGGGAGATGATATTGAGATCAGGGGTCAGGGGCCAGGGGTCAGGGGTCAGTGAGCAGTGGCAAGAATACAAGGAAGCGGTGACTATACGTGTGGGCACATCAGGGCTCCCGCCCTGTGCGCAGTTGTCACAAAAGGGAGTTGACCTACATGTCTGGCCGCTGACCACTGGCCACTGGCCACTCTATTCAAGCAAGTGCCCGAGTCGTTCCTTCTTCGTTTTCAGATACCGTGCGGTCGACTCCGAGGGAGCCACTTCCCGTGGAACGCGCAGGGTGACACGGATGCCGGCGCGCTCCAGGCCGGCGATCTTCTCGGGATTGTTCGACATCAGCTCGACCTGGCGAATACCCAATTGGCGCAGAATCTCCGCGCAAAAGAGATAGTCGCGCTGGTCGGCGCTGAAGCCAAGTTTCTCGTTGGCTTCAACCGTATCCATCCCGCCGTCCTGCAGCTCGTAGGCGTAGAGCTTGTTGATCAGCCCGATTCCGCGGCCTTCCTGCATCTGGTAGATCAGAGCGCCGCAGCCGGCTGCCTGGATCTGCTCCAAAGCACGCCGCAACTGTTCGCCGCAATCGCAGCGCAAGGACCCGAACACATCGCCGGTCAGACACTGCGAATGGATTCGGACCAGCGGGGACTCTGACGCGGCGACGTCGCCGCAGCAAAGCGCTATGGCCTCTTCGCCGCCTGCTTCCTCCTGGAAGCCCAGGATCCTGAATTCGCCAAAGCGCGTCGGCAGTATGCTTTCGGGCACACGCTTGAACTGGATGTGTTTCATGATCTGTTCTCTTGCGGATTCCAGAGATTCAACAGCGTTTCGCGCAAATCAAATCCGAAGGCACGGTCGCTTAGCGCAATGATCGGAGGACCCTGCAGCCGCTTATACACGGAGGCCTGCAGTTGTCGGTACGTCTTGTCGACCAGCGCAGTGAAAGACTTCACATCATACCGCTGGTACACGTCGGCGCCGAACTGGGCGGCGTCCAGTTGACGCTGTTCGAAGCGTTCGCACACTTCCCGCGGTGTTCTGCGCTACTCGATGAACTCGGCGATCATGGGGCTCACCACCGGATAATCGAATGGATCGACCTGCCCCGGTGCAAGCTCCGCGCTGGGTTGTACCTCAAAAACCTCCGCCGGAATGATCGGGCGACCCCAGCGGCGATTCACATACCGCGCCAGCCGATACACATCCATTTTGGACACGTCACCAATGACGGCAATCCCGCCGCACATGTCTCCATACAGCGTGCTGTATCCAGTGGCGATTTCCGTCTCGTTGCCGTTGCTGAGCAATAACTCGTTGCGATCATTGGAGCGCGCCATCAGGATCATACCGCGGATTCGCGCCTGTAGATTTTCCAGCGTAGCGGCGCGCTTCACAGGCCCTAGTCCCGTCTCGAAGGACTGCGTCATACAATCGACGATCGGCTGAATCGGCACGACGTGGTATTCGATTCCAAGGTTCTCGGCAACCTTGCGCGCGGCGCTCTGCGTCACCTCCGAATTGTGTCGGCTGGGCAAACTCAGCGCTGCTACCCCCTCGGGCCCCACTGCTGCCACGGCGATGGCCGTTCCCAGCGCCGAATCGACGCCTCCAGAAAGACTCTCCAGAATTCCTGAAAAATGGCCCTGTTGCTGGAAGTACTCCCGCACCGACATCGCCAGGGCCTCGAACATCTCGGCTTCTCGATCAAATGGATCGTCTTCGATTGGCGTTCCGGTCCCGCTGTCGAGATCCAACTCGGCCACTACCTGGCGTTCGTGAAACTGTCCCGCGCTTGCAACCAGTCGCCCGGTCCCGTCATAGGCGACGCTGCCGCCATCAAACGGGATCAAGTTCTTGCCGTTGTCTCCCAGCCCCACCGTATTGACGAAGACCATGGGCAGCCTCTGTTCTGTGACGTGGCGGCGCAGCAACGCGTCCCGTTGGAAACGTTTGCCATCCATCTGACCCGGCAAAGAACAGACGTAGGGGGACGCGCTAATCGTGATGATGACTTCACTGCCGGCCCGTGCCAGCGCTTCGGTTGGCTTGATGGAATAATATTCGTCAAACAGATCCTCACAGATCTGCAGCCCGACTTTGACTTCCCGTCCGCGCAACGGCAGCGCCAGGACCTGGCCCGGCGTCCCAGGCTGAAAATAACGCCGGTCGTCGAAATAGCGATAATTGGGGAGCAGACATTTGTGAATGGTCTGGACCCAGTGTCCATCGACGCACAGCGCGGCGCCGTTGTAGCGTGCCCAGAATCCGTCCGCTCCCGTTTGTGTTTCGTCGTAGTCGAGAAAGCCAACGATGACGGCCAGTCCGCGGCTGGCCGGAGCGATCTGTCGAGCGACGGCCTCTTTGTTCTGGGCGAGAAATCTGCGGCTGATCATCAGCTTCTCATCCAGGCAGTAGCCGCATACCGACATCTCGGGAAAGACCACCACGTCGGCCTCTTGCTTGCGCGCCTGCTCGATCCATCCCAGAATGCGCGATGTGTTGCCTTCGATGTCGCCGGTGCGCGGACTGATCTGGCTCAGAGCAATGCGAATCAACATGGGAGTGCTCTTCTAGGATCTATGCAACTAGTTCTCAAAAAGTTGCTTTCCTCGACTTCCAAATAGTAATCACCGCAGACGAAAAGTGGCCAGTGGGCCGGGGCCCAAGAAAAAAGTGGCAGGGTGCGGGGTTTTTTGCCCCAG
>JBPCNK010000237.1:0-6655 GCA_051001345.1 Acidobacteriota bacterium
TTTCTTCGGGGAATAGCCGGCCCTGTGACTGCCCCGAGAATCGGCTCAGGTGAATCGGCTCTCTATATATAGGGGCGAGCCTATGAGCCGATTCTCGAACAGACACACAGGAAGGGGGAGTTTTAACCGACTCCCCCCCCTGTTCTGAAGGCAATCCGCAGTATCGGCTTACAAGGCCCCTGAGCTGATTAAGTGATTGAGTATTCAAGTAGTTCCTCCGAATCGGCTCAGGTGTTGTTTTCGTCTGCCTGAGCCGATTCGTTAAGGGTGGCTTCGGACGGTCGACTTTGTATGATAATCGGCTCAGGTCCATTTCTATTGGGTTTCGTGAACCAGCGGCAGTTCCGCGCCTGCCCAACGCTGTCCACCTGGCCCGAATCGAGCAGTGCGGCCAGGTGCCTTTTGACGGTCGATTTATTCAAACCGGTTCCAGCCACGATCTCGGAAGTGGACGCGCCGGTGTCCCCCAGGGCTGAAAGGACAATCGAGCGGTTACCATCGCCAATGGCCCGCATTTCGCCGGCCATCCTTCCAACGTCGCCGGCCCACCGGAATTTAGGTTTGCCGGATCCCTTGGGCGACACGTCGAGAAAGAAATGCGGCCGCTCATCAGAGTCTTTGCTTTCGCAATAGACCTGCAGCCGGCCGTCCTGCTCGGTCCTCGCGAGGCAAATCATATAATCGGCGCAACCGTATTTTGCGACGCTGCCCTTGAGATCAAACGGGTTCGGCTCTTGCTTATTTCTGCCGGCACGTGGCCCTTGTGGCTTCCGGGTGTGGTCAATCAACAGCATGGTTACGCCCAGGTCTCGGTTGATCTGCTCAAGCACGGTTACCATTACGGCCATGTCCTTCGCTGAAAGCTCGTCAAGCCCTGGGATCATCCGGTTCAAAACATCGAAAATCAAAAAATCGAAACCCTGCTCTTTGACCTGGCGGTACAACCAGTCCACATGTGAGGCTTCCAGTAGGTTGAATCGATCTCGAATAAGGAACGAGACAGCTCCCAGCGGGATCGGCCCGAAGCCATAACCGCCGTTGAGCTCAACGGCGCGCTCCTTGATTCGGCGCGCGGGATCTTCGCGAGCGATGTATAAAACCTTCGACTTTTCGCATTTGAAATGGCCGAGCCACTTCAGGCTGTCCGATACCAGAGACTGAGCGAGATGGATTACCAGGTCAGTCGCCAGGAGGGATTTGCCATCCTTCGGTGGCGCGCTGAGGAAGCCGATGCCGTTCTCTGGGATTAGTGGCTGAATTTTCCAACGCAGCTCCGGGGCCGGCCATTCCTGGACGTTGCCAAGATCGTAAAGCTGAAAGCCGGCCGGCGCTCCCGGCCCAGGCTCAAACAACTTCTCCATCCGCGCTTGGTGCTCCAAAACTAAAGCCCCGGGATCACCCTCGCTAAAAAGAGCGGCCTCAAGCGCCATCGCGCTTTTGATCGCTTCTCGGTGCTGCCAATGAGCGCGAAGTTTTTCGCAGAGCTGCGGCAGTTCCGTAGTGCGAAATGATCCGTCACACAGCGAGAACGCAACAGCCGAAATCTCCTCTGGAAAAAGGGAATATTCAAAGCCCAACCCTTCGGCGTGAAGCTTTTTCATACAAACGAAAATCAGTCGATGAACTTCCAAAAAAAAGTACTTTTCGTCCAGCAGCGCGCACACCACTGCAAAGAGACGCGGATCAAGCATAAGGGCGCCCAGGATTAGGCGCTCCAAGTCGCCGTTGTGCGGAAGCACCCGCGCGTCGAACGGATAATCGGCTACGGCTTTAAGCTGCGTCATTGCTCCCCGCGCCCTTTCAAAATTTCGTCGATTCGGACACCTGGCAGCGACTCGAAGAAACGGACCAGTTCCGCCCGAATGAAGAAAACCCGGGACCCGAGCCGGCGAAAGGGGAGCTGGTGGCGGGCAACTCGCGCGCGCACCGACTTCTCGCTGCAGCCGAGCAGGGCGGCCGCTGCGCCGACGTCGAGGAGCTCCCCGTCCAATTGCTTATCTCTCATCTCTTCGGCACGGCCCAGGTACGAAGCTCTGCAAGCCGATAGCCGGGCGCATTGTTGACCAGATCGATGATCTCAGACTCAAGGAAGTGAACCCGATGTCCGATCCTTCGAAAGGGCAGCTGTTTTCGCTGGACCATAATTCGGACAGCACCTTCGGAACGGCCCAGTATCCGTGCGACCTCTGCGGCGCTGAGTAAGCGCGTCGTTGTTCTCATGTAGCTGATTGTATCTGTCCGATTAAACATGTACAATAGTCGGACAGCACTTTATTGTCCTTACATTCGAGGCGAAAAGCATGAACAGATCGGACAGGACAGGGGTGATTAAGCAGGCGGCGCCAAAAAGGCCAGGCAGTATGGCGTGGCGGCTTTCTTTTGTCATTGATTTCGCCGAACGAAAATTTCTTGCGACGACCAATAAGGAGTGGGCCGAGCTGAAGGATGACTTATGGCAATTCCTGGCCGGCGACGGGTTGAGCGCGATTCAATTCTGGGCCGATAAAACCACCGATTTGGATCTGTTGGAGATTCAAATCCTACAGGGTAAAACCAGACTATTGCTCAGGCAGGTTCCGAAAAACCGCGTTGAAGAAGGCAGCACAGTTCAGACACCACAAATCGTCATCGGCGAGCTCTCTTACATTCTCGTCCCGAGCACACGTCGGTTGCTGGCGCACCCATCCGGCCGGCCAGTAGGCTCAGGGTCTAGCGTTTGGGTCAGCGGCCGCCTGAGCGATGCCTTCCTCGTGACGCTACTGTTCCTGCTCTCGAACGAAGAATCGACCGACAGGATTATGCGGTGCCTCGAATGCGGGCGAATTTTTCTACGTGTGCGCCGTCAGGAATTCTGCACTGCTAAATGCGCTGATCGCGCAAACAAGAGACGCTGGCGCAGCCAAAGACGAAACAGACTAATGGAAGCACGGGCCGCCCAATTGAGATACGCGCATCGTCGGCCGCGAAAAAAGAAGAAGATGGTAGCTCCAGTGAAACGAGCGCGGTCGAGAAGATAATCCGGGGATGCCGAGAACTGTAGCCAATACCGTATCCATTCCCATGGTGAATCGTGGGGAATCTTGGGGAAACACGGGGAAGCCGCTGATTCCTTGAAACCCGCTCCAGTTATGGATTTCAGCGTGTTTTCAAGGGCTTGCCAGCTTCCCCTGATTCTATTTCTCAGTCATCAAACCGGGGTTCGATTCCCCGTGGGGCTACCAACTCTCGATTTGGATACCGCAACGTTGTAGTTTCCTTCCGTCTCAGCCTTCAGTAAGATCAGTCCCACAGTTTTCAAATCTGGAGGTCCCATGAAATCGTCGGTCTCGGTCGGTGCGGTCGCGTTGCTTGTCTTGGTCAGCATGCTGTGTGTGTTCGGGCAAAAGGCGGATGGCTTTGTGACCATCTATAACGGGCAGGATTTCACCGGTTGGAAAGTTCCCGCCGGGGACAACGGGCACTGGAAAATCGTCGATGGCGTGATCGACTACGATGCCCAGAGCGAAGCCGCCACCGACAAGAATCTTTGGACGGAGAAGGAGTACGGCGACTTTACCTTGCGCGTCGATTGGCGGATCAAGGCAACCCCCTGGAAGAATCCTCGCGTTCCGCTCATCATGCCCGACGGCAGCCACAAGCTCGACGAAAACGGCAAGGAAATCCAGTTGGTCGTTCCCGATTCGGATTCCGGCATCATTTTGCGCGGACAGGGCAAGTCACAAGTCAACATCTGGTGCTGGCCGATCGGTTCCGGTGAAGTCTACGGATATCGAATGGATAAGAAGATGCCGGCTGAAGTGCGCGCCGGTGCGACGCCGCGTACCAATGCGGACAAAAATATCGGCGAGTGGAATACGTTCGAAATTACGGTCCGTGGCGAGCGTCTGAACGTTGTGCTGAATGGCAAAACCGTGATCGACAACGCGCTGCTGCCGGAGATTCCGAAACGCGGCCCGATTGGCTTGCAGCACCACGGAGGGAAACGTGACGGCGAGTGGAACAGCCCCCCGAGCCTGGTTCAGTTCCGGAATATTTCGATCAAGGAGCTGAAATAATCTCACCTCAATTCGTGTCAGTCCGTTTAATCCGATCTATCCGCGCTTCAGAGTTTGGACCGGTTTGACACGGATTAAGCGGCTGGACACAGATTATTTCTTAGGGTCAACCAAACCCTCACAGCATCCTCGCCATGGCTCGGCTCACGATTTCTTGAGTCCGCTGCATTGTCTCGATGTCCGGGTACTTCTGTCGTGGCCAGAAAAACCCGCGCAAGCCGTCCTTGCGCCGGCGCGGCACGATGTGGATGTGGACGTGCGGCACGCTCTGGCTGACACGGTTGTTCATCCCTACGAAGGTCCCGTCAACGCCCAGGCCCTGCTCGATTGCCATCGACAGCAATCGCGCTTTTTCAAACAAGGGCCCGACCAGTTCCACCGCCAGATCGGCGAATGTCTCGAAGTGAGCCTTGGGGATCAGCAGGCAATGTCCTTCAAACAGCGGCCGATGGTCCAGAAAGGCCATTGAGACCTCATCGGTGAAAACCGTGTGGGACGGCTCTTCGCCGGCAGCAATCCTGCAAAACAAGCACGGGCTGCTCACTCTCCCTCATCGGTCCAGTCGTATTCGATGTAGCGGGCGGTTTCCAGCGCTACCTCTTTGCCCAGAAGGCGGGCCACGACGTGGAAGGATGCGTCGATTCCCGCCGACACGCCGGCGGCTACCACGATCCGGCCGTTGTCGATGACGCGGCGCTCCGGCTCTATCACGCTCTTGGGGGCCGCTTGGCGCAGTAGGTCGACAGCCATGTGGTGCGTCGTGGCTCTCAGGCCGTCAAGCACTCCCGCCTTGGCCAAAAGGACCGCTCCTGTACAAACTGACAGGGTCACCTCCGCTTGGGCGGCACACTTGCCGATCCACTCCAGCAGCCCCGTGTTGAGCATTTCCCGCCGTGTGCCAAATCCGCCGGGCACGACCAGAACGTCCGTCGCGGGCAATCTGCCAGCGCGTGGCTCGGATTGATGCTCAGGCCATTACGCGCAGAAATCGGAGTCTTCTCGGCTACCGTTGAAACTTCAAAGGGATTGGAACCATCGCGCCGGCCCGTGACGGAAAATACTTCGAAGGGTCCGGCGAAATCGAGGACCTCGACTTCGTCAAAAAGCAGGATGACAACTCGCCGCATCGGCATGCTCTCATGCTCTATTGCGTAGTGAGCTTGACCTGTTCGAGGACCATCCGAGCCACCGCAAAGAATGCCTGAGACTGGGGACTGCTCTCGGATTGATTGACGGCAGGGTTGCCTTCGTCTCCCCCGGCGCGGATGGCCGGATCGATCGGAATTTCCCCGAGGTACGGAACTCCCAGCTCAGCGGCCTTTCGCCTGGCGCCGCCGTGTGAAAATATTTCGGTTCGCTCGCCGCAGTGCGGACATACAAAGTAGCTCATGTTCTCGATGATCCCTAAAATTGGAACATTCATCGTTTTGAACATGTTGACGCCTTTGACTGCATCGATCAGGGCGACTTCCTGAGGCGTGGAGACGATAATGGCGCCATCGACGGGAACAATCTGCGCCAACGTCAGCTGGGCGTCTCCAGTTCCAGGCGGCAGGTCCACGATCAAGTAGTCCAACTCGCCCCACTCCACATCATACAAAAGCTGCTGCACGGCCTTCATCACCATCGGACCGCGCCAGATGGCCGCTTCGCCGGGCGCCATGAAGAAGCCGAGCGAGGTCATGCGAACACCATAGTTCTCCATCGGAAGAATCTTTCCGCCCGAGGATAGAGGCTTGCCTGTGACGCCCATCATCAGGGGAATACTGGGGCCGTAGATGTCAGAGTCCATCAGGCCAACGGCAACGTTTAGCCGCGCCAGCGCCAGCGCCAGATTGACGGCCACCGTCGATTTGCCCACGCCGCCTTTGCCGCTGGCCACGGCGATCAGTTTCTTGACTCCCGGAATCGGTTTCTTGTCGGGGATTCCTTTCGGTTGCTGCTGGAGGACGGGTTCAGGTTTCTTCAGCTTAACCTGAACCTTCGAGACGCCCGGCAGCGTGGCGACTTCCCTGCGGATGCCCTCTTCAATTTGCGCGATGATGTCGGCGCGGTCGGTTGTCGGAGTGATCGAAAGAATGACCGTGCCGCTTTCGATTTGAACGTCCTTGACGATTCCGAAAGAAACAATATTGCGGCTGAATCCCGGGTACAGGACTCGTTCTAAGGCTTTCTGAACTTCTTCGGGCGTGACAGACACTACAGGGCAACTCCGAATGAGAGTTTCAAGCAATGCCCAGCTTGCGCTTGGCTTCGTCATCCATCATGGAGGGATTCCAGGCCGGATCCCAGACGATCTGAACGTCTACGTTGCTGACGCCTTGCAATTCGCCGACAACACGGCGCACCGAATCGCCGATCTGCTGGCTCATCGGGCATCCTCTGGCCGTCAGAGTCATGGTGACTTTGACGTCATTTCCGGCTTCGACTCGAACGTCGTAGACCAGGCCCAGTTCAACAATGTTGACGTTGGGGATTTCGGGATCGAAAATCGTGCGCAGTTTTTCGAGAACTTCGACGTCGTGAACTGGTTCAGTCATAGTGTTACCGTATTGTATGCTCTCACGGCCATCGCGGCAAATTCTCGATTCGCCATCCAC
>JBPCNK010000238.1:0-10477 GCA_051001345.1 Acidobacteriota bacterium
GGCCGAACTGCCGTCAAACGGAACAAGGCGGCAGGGAAGCCAGCCCGTGTTGTCCATCTCAGTCATCAGCACCCATCGGCCATCCGGAGACAGGTACGAATGATGTGCCATGCCGCGCTCGTGCGGAGGCACATACAGATCGCGCGACTCTGCACGGCTCTCCGCCGCCGTCGCGACAGCCATGTTAATGCCTCTCCCCTTCATCTCAGAAAAGAGGATGCGATTGTTTCCAATCCAGATAAGTCCCGATGCATTGGCCAGCAGCTGTCGCGACGGGCCACCCAGTACCGGGACGACCCAGGTATCCCAGCTAAATGTCGGTTGGACGACCGTGTAAGCGATGCGCGAGCCATCGGGGGCAAAGCGAGGAGCCATTTTCCTCGACGAGTCATTGGTCAACTGCGCCGGCTCGCCGTCGGGCAGCAGTTTGACGTAGATCTGACCAGACGTAATGAAGGTGCCTGGCCCGCGGATGAATGTCAGCATGCGGCCATCCGGCGACAGCGCCGGTTGCGTCACCGAGTCGGGGAAATTGGTCAGTTGAATCCATTCCGACTCGGGAGCGGCGGCCGGTCGATCGAATCGTCGCACCAGAACCATCGAACCCAGGGCGAGACCTATCAGCAGCGCCAGGCCACCGGCGTATGCGAGGCCTCGTCGCAAAGCCGAACGAGGCGGAGCAGAAGGAACGACAATCTGCTTTGAATCCAAGTCCCTTCTGACCCTTTTCAGATCGGCGCGCAGCTCGGAGGCCGACTGATAGCGCAAGTCGCGGTCCTTCTCGAGCGACTTGCGCAGAATCTTTTCGAAATCGTCGGACAGTTCCGGGTTGAGGCGCAGCGGAGAAGTCGGCTCCTGGTGCAGGATGGCGTCGATGAGCGCGCCCTGTGTGTCGCCGCGAAACGGCAATCTGCCGGTCGCCATCTCGTACAAGACGACGCCGAAAGAAAAGAGATCAACGCGCGTATCGACGGTCTTTCCGAGCGCTTGCTCGGGCGCCATGTACGACACAGTCCCCATGGCGCTGCCCGGCGTGGTCAGCGGATCGGCGGCTTCGGCGGCAGTGGGCGATCTCGACTGATGGACATGGGTGTCTTCGTGCCGCTTGGCCAGTCCGAAGTCAAGTATCTTAGCGATGCCACGGTTGGTGACAAAAAGGTTGGCCGGCTTGATGTCGCGATGGATGATTCCCTTCGAATGCGCCGCCTCCAGCCCCTCGGCAATCTGTGTTCCAAGTTCCAGAAGCCGCTCGAGTTCCATCGGCTTATCGCCGAGAAGCTCCTTGAGCGTCCGTCCTTCCATCAACTCCATGACAAGGAACGGCTGGCCTTCGAACTCGCCGACATCGTAGATTGTGCAGATATTGGGGTGGTTGAGCGCCGAGGCAGCGCGCGATTCGCGCTTGAACCGGTCGATCGCCTGCTCTTCCCGGAAATATCGCTCCGAGAGAAACTTCACCGCGACGGTGCGGTCCAGGCGCACGTCTTCGGCGCGATAGACGACGCCCATGCCGCCTCCGCCGAGGTTTTCAAGGATGCGATAGTGCGAGACCGTTTTGCCGATCATCGGTGGCTGTTGGGAAGAATAGCCTTCAAAAGGGAATTCTGCAATGGGGGGAAGGACAAAGGACGAAGGACAAAGGACGAGGGACGAGGGACGAGGGACGAAGGACGAGGGACGAGGGACGAAGGACGAAGGACGAAGTACGAAGGACGAAGTACGGAGGACACGCGCCTTGAAATTCGTCTTTTGTCCTTTGTCCTTTGTCCTTCTTCCTTCTTCCTTTGTCCTTCGTACTTCGTCCTTCGTACTTCCAGCCTTGTCTGCCGTCGGGTTATGATCCGGACAATCGTACGGGAGCGTTTATGCAAAACGACACTGCGTTTGAGATGGCGACGTCAAACATCCGCTTCGGGCCGGGCGTGACGCGCGAGGTCGGAATGGATCTGGCGGACCTGGGTGTCAGACACGTGATGGTGCTGACCGACCCGGTTCTCGCCGCGTTGCCTCCAGTGGCCAGCGTGCTTGAATCGCTGTCGGATCAAAAAATCCGTTTTGCCCTGTTTGACCGCGTGCGCATCGAGCCCACCGATGAGTCCTTCCGGGAAGCAATTGATTTTGCGAAAGCCGATTCCTTTGAAGGCTTCGTCGCCGTCGGCGGCGGCTCGACTCTGGACACGGCCAAGGCCGTAAACCTCTATTCTACCTACCCCGCCGACTTACTGGATTACGTCAATCCTCCGATCGGAAAAGGTCTGCCGGTTCCGGGCCCACTCAAGCCGCTAATCGCGATACCGACGACAGACGGAACCGGCAGCGAGACGACCGGTGTGTCCATCTTCGACCTGGTCAGCATGCGTGCGAAAACTGGGATCGCGCACCGGCGATTGCGACCCACTTTGGGTTTGGTAGACCCGGAGAACACGCGTACGATGCCCGCCACGGTCGCCGCAGCCTCAGGCCTGGACGTTCTCAGTCATGCCATCGAGTCCTACACGGCGGCGCCCTACACCGGGCGGCCGCGCCCGGAACGGCCCTTGTTGCGTCCGGCTTATCAGGGCTCCAATCCGATCAGCGATATTTGGGCGCTGGAATCGCTGCGGATCGTTTCGCGCTACCTGGTTCGCGCTGTCACCGATCCCGGCGATGACCAGGCACGCTCGAACATGCTGTTGGCGGCCTCGTACGCCGGAATGGGATTTGGCAACGCCGGAGTTCACCTGCCGCACGGCATGTCCTATCCGGTGTCCAGCCGCATCCGGGATTTTCGGCCGGAAGGATATCCGGCCGGAAAGCCTCTTTTGCCGCACGGCTTTTCGGTGATCCTCAATGCTCCGGCGGTTTTTCGGTTTACAGCGGCAGCTTGTCCCGAGCGGCATCTGAAAGCCGCCGAAATTCTGGGAGCCGACGTCTCCAAGGCGCAACCAGCCGATGCCGGTAGAATTCTCGCCGACCAGATCATCGCTTTGATGCAGCGTCTGAAAGTTCCCAATGGGCTTGGCGCCGTGGGTTATTCGCGTCAGGACATCCCGGCCCTGGTCGAAGGCACGCTGCCGCAGCACCGTGTTACGAAGTTGTCTCCGCGTCCGGCCGGAGAGGCGGAGTTAGCGCGGATGTTTGAAGACGCGATGGTTTACTGGTAGCAGGCTTAGGCTTCAGACGGCTTCAGACTGCAGCTAGTGACGCTCTGCGGTGCCGTGAAAAACGACTTCACCACAGAGACACAGAGGACACAGAGGAACACAGAGAAAACTTCGTGCAAACGACCGCTGTCCGTAATTCTAAGCATGCATCTCAACCTACTTACTAAGGCAGTCATCGGTGCTGCAATTGCAGTTCATAAGACTGCCAAGCCCGCTTTTTTTCTGTGTCCCTCTGTGTCCTCTGTGTCTCTGTGGTGAAGCCGGTGAAAAACCGGCCCCAGCTTTTCCATAGCCGCACCCGACGGTTGCCCTATGGAACCTGAAGCCTGAGTTATAATCCTGACTGCGATGAAGCAACCATTGTTCGTTCACAACTGAACTTTCGAATTTGCACCCTGAAGCCTGAAGCCTGGAGCCTGAAGTGAAAATGACGATTAAACTGGCTTTTACACTGGCTTTGCTGATTGCGCTGTCCGGCTGCTCGGCGCGGCGCTTTGATGCCAGCGGCATGGTCCTTGAAGTCGACGGCAAAGGCCGCCGGCTGGTGGTTTCGCACGATCCCATCGAGGGCCTGATGGACGCGATGGTTATGCCGTTCGCAGTTGCCCCGTCAGCTTCCTTCCCGCCGCTGCAGCCCGGCGACCGGATCGCATTTCGATTGAGTGTCGATCAGAGCAGCAGCCGCATCGACCGCATTCGTCGCGTCGCTTCAACCCGTGTCGCCGCCGCCGATCGCACCGGCCAGGCAATCCGGCCGGGACAGTCTGTTCCAGATTTTGAACTGATCGACCACCATGGCAGCCCGGTGCGCCTGAGCCAACTGCAGGGCAAAGTCGTTGTCGTCAACTTTATCTACACGCGCTGTCCGCTTCCCGACTATTGCCCCCGCCTGACCACGCATTTCCGAGCTCTGCAGGAGCGATTCGCGGCCGAGCTGCCCGAGCGGATGGCCCTGTTGACCGTCAGCTTTGATCCCGGCTATGACACGCCGGAAGTACTCACGCAATACGCTCTGGCATGGAAGGCGGGCCCGGGCTGGCGTTTTTTGACCGGTGATCGGCAAACTGTTTTTCAGGTCTGCTCAAGCCTGGGCGTGGAGTACTGGCCGGATGAAGGGCTGCTCGCTCACACAATGACGACGG
This sequence comes from Acidobacteriota bacterium, assembly GCA_051001345.1. Taxonomy (GTDB): domain Bacteria; phylum Acidobacteriota; class UBA6911; order JACQSX01; family JBPCNK01; genus JBPCNK01. The sequence continues at coordinate 4,286 of JBPCNK010000238.1, forward strand.
CCGTCATTGCGCCCGACGGGCGCCTTGCGGCAAGCATCGATGGTTCCGACTTTGACTCAGGCCGTCTGCTCGACCTGATCTCTTCAATTCTAGGGAGAAGCGAATGAAACCCTCAAAACGGTGCTTGTGTTTGGTGGCGCTGGCGGCGTTTGTGGCATGGCCCGCTGGCGCCGGTGCCCAGAACTCCGCTGTTGAACCAAAGCCCCGTGACATGTGCGCGCCTCCGCCCGGCATGGTGGCCCCGGCGCTGCCGGCAAAACTGCTCGAAGGCCAGGGCCGTCTGCATCTGACAATCACGACATCCAATCCGCAGGCCCAGGAGTTTTTCAATCAGGGCCTGGCGCAGATGCATTCATTCTGGTCCAACGAAGCCGAGCGTTCCTTTCTTCAGGCGGCCCAACTGGACCCACAGTGCGCCATGGCCTACTGGGGTGTTGCGATGGCTGCCTCCGGAGATTATCGTCCGGCCTTTCAACTGGGACGGAGAAACGATCCACCCGGCCGCGAATCGCCGCGAAAAGCCTCTTCGGAACGCAGCAGCCGGCAAACTTCGGGCGCTACGGGACGTTCCGGCAGCCAGCGCGCCCGGGACGCAGCCGCCCGGGCCTTGGAGCTGGCCGGCGGAGTCTCCACGCGCGAGCGCCTGTACATCGAAGCCGTCGTTGCGCGCCGCAATACCCAATCGGCCAATCCAATCGCCGATTACATTGCCGCCCTGCGAAAGCTGGTAGCGGCCTATCCCGGCGAGCTCGAGGCGAAGACGTTTCTGGCTCTGGCCACAATGAACGGTTACAACCACGACAAATCGCCGCGGCCCGGAACGGTCGAGAGTGTGGCCTTGGTGCGCGAGGTGCTTAAGGCCAATCCCGATCACTTCGGCGCCCACCACTACATCATTCACGGCCTGGAAGGATCGTCCCATCCCGAGGATGCCTGGGAGAGCTGCAAACGCTATCCAGAATTGGTGACAAACATCCCCCACGCGCTGCACATGCCGGGCCACATCTACGTCCAAAGCGGGCGTTGGGACAGCGCGGCCAGTTCGTTTGAAGCCGCCAAGCGCAACGAAGAGAAATATCTTGCCGGCGATGCGCTCTACGGGTATGGCCATCACGGCCACAACGTCCTGTTTTTGATTTCGACCTACGGCTTTCAACAGCGTTATGACGACGCGGTCCGAACTTCGCGCGAATTGATGGGCATCCCCGAAACCCCGCGCGAAGCCGGCAACAAGAACGGCTCGAGCGCATACCGGCAGGGTTGGTTCGGCATGATGCGAACGCTGGTGCGCTCTGAAAAATGGGATGACATTCTGGCCGGACAGATGTTGCCCGACGACTCTCGTTTTTCCGAAGCGGCCTGGCGGCATTGGGCCCGAGGTCTGTCCTATGCAGCCAAGCGCGAACCGAAACCAGCCAAGAATGAACTGAAAGCGATGAAGAAGTCTTTGAAGCAGTATCGCAAAGCCGGCGATCGAGTGCCCGCCCAACTGGAGGCCGCCCGAGTCGAGTTGGAGGGACAGATTCAGGCTCACGGAAATACGCCAGCCAAGGGAATCAAGAAAATGTGGCAGGCAGCACGCATGGAGGCGGCGCTTGAGTACAGCGAACCGCCCATTTATCCGCGCCCGGTGCTGGAGGCTCTCGGTCGGATCGCGCAGACGGCGGGCCTGACCGAGGAGGCCCGACGCGCATTTCAGCAGGCGCTTGCGGCAAATCCCGGAAGCGAGGTGGCCCGGCGGGGGCTTGAGAGCAGGCTTCAGGGTCCAGGCTCCAGGCTCCAGTGAGCGCAGTGGCCAGTGGCCAGGTCAGATGTGTGGCGCCAGCAGTGCCGCCGTAAGGTCTCCGGCCAGCAGACACGGAGCGCCAACAGTGCCGCGGCCGGAAGGCCGCGGGCCGGTAAATAGCAAGCGTGCGCGAAAATCTTGCTGAAATGGCAAGGCTTCACCCCCTGGCAATACAAAGGAGTGTGTATGAGTTTTTCCCACTGTCCCGCATTCTACCGCCCGCTAATTCTGGTTGTCGTGCTGGCCTGCCTCTCCGCGCCCGTCATGGCACAGCAGGAATTTCAACTTTTCCTGGGCGCCTACGATCCCGGTTCGGAAATTACCGGCACGAATTTTGACAACGGTGCGCTCCTTGGATTTCGCTACGGGGGCTCGTTCCTGAAGTTCTTCGGAACGGAGTTTTCTTACACGTTTATTAAGGACCTCGAAGATAAACAGCGTGCTTTCGATGGAAATGCTCACGTGTTGGACACGAACTTTCTGGTACAGATCCCGGTCAGCAAGATCGTTCCCTTCGCCACCGTCGGAATTGGCAGCATCATTGGAAAGACCGACAGCATTTTGCGTCTGCGGCGGACCTTCGCCTGGAACGTAGGCGGCGGTCTTAAGGTCCGCAAGATCGCCGGACCGGTCGGCTTTCGAGTGGATGTCCGTTACTACAATGTTCCCGACGGCGTTGAATTCCTGATTACCAATCCGAGAAAGATCGACTTCACGTTTGCCGAAGTCAGCGGCGGGCTGTTGTTTACGTTCTAGCCCGGATTATTCGTGAATCGTTCTTCGGGCAATTTGAAAATCGCCCACAACAAAGCAGCGCGGATTGACACGGATTAAGCGGATTAATGAGTGCTACATAACCAAGTGACACTCCGTCCCGGCGGCAAGCCCTTTCCGAGCGCCTCCAGTGCAGGGCTGCTGTCACTGCGTTATGTAAAGTTCAATAGGCGACTTGGGTATGAGTTGAACTCAGCAGCAATCAATCCCTGTTAATCCGTGTTAATCCGATTAATCCGCGTCAGACTGATTATGTTATTACGCGGCAAGCGCAATATCGCTCACAAAAGCCATTGGAACGAGTTCGTCATGAATAGACCGGCCAGCTGACATGAGACTCCTCTTGCCCATGCGCCTTCTGCTGGCCGTTCTGATTTTCCTGCTGGCCTCGCCTTCTCTATGGGCCCAGGATTCGCGCGCCGAACAGTGGCGCAAGAAGCGCCTGGAAAAGGCGGGACGGGTCCAGCCGGATACGCTCAGCGCGCTGGAGCGACGGCTCCGCTGGGTTGAGACGCGCGGCCTGCAGCTTCTGAACTTCCACTATAAGAACCTCTATCCCCGATTTGGATCGCTCAGCACGGGATCCGGTTTTGCCGCCGGCGTCCGGTACTGGCAACCCAACGTCGAAAGATCCTTCTTCGATGTGCAGTCGTCGGGCGTGTGGTCACTGCGCGGCTACCAGTTTTACGATCTGCAGTTGGGCGAGGTCCACGTCAAGGAACGCGGTCTTTTTGCCCACGCGGACTTCAGCTACCGCTACTTTTCACAGGAAGATTTTTTTGGGGTCGGACCGGCTACGAAAAATGAGGACCGCACCAATTACCGGATCGAGAAAGTCACCTACGAAGGCGTAGGGGGTTACCGCTTCAATCGCTGGGCGACACTGGGAGGCCGGGCTGGACTCGTGCAGATCGATCTTGGAGACGGTAGCGACGAGCGGTTTCCGACGACCCGCCGCAAGTTCGATGACAGCACGGCGCCCGGGCTGAATCTCCAACCCGACTTTTTTCACGCCCAAACCTTACTCGAGCTGGACTACAGCGACAGCCCGGGCAATCCGCATTCGGGCGGCGTGACAAAACTTGGGCTGGAACGCTACGATGATCGCAACCGCCGGCTCTTCGAGTTCAATCGCTTTGTGGCCGACGCGCGCCACTACATCCCGCTGGGAAACCGCGAACGCGTGTTGGCGCTCCAGTTCTACACGTCGATGGATAGCGTACCTGCGGGGCGCCGCGTTCCTTTCTATCTGCAGCAGACTCTCGGAGGCAGCCACACGCTCCGCGGATTCCGTGAATTCCGTTTTCAGGACAATAACCTGCTGTATCTGTCGGCCGAATACCGCTGGGAGCCGGGCGCTTTCTGGGAACTGGTGCTGTTTCTCGATCGCGGAAAGGTCTTTGCCGACCGCCGGGACTTCAATTTCGAGCATTTGGAGAAGAGCTGGGGCATCGGGACACGATTTAAGACGCGCCAGGGTGTCATCATCCGGGTGGACGTCGGGCGCAGCCGGGAAGGAGCCAGAGTCTATTTGAAATTCGAGCCTTCGTTTTGAGTGGAGGGGGATTAGGGACTCTCCTCCGAATGAGCAATTGGGGATTGGGGATTGGGGATTGAGGGATTGAGGGATTCGAGAGTGATAGTTAAACGTAGACACGTACTGACGCTGGTGGCGCTCGCGGTTACTTTGGCGGCATTTGGGCAGGGACCGCGCAACGTTCCCGAACCGCGCTTCATGACAGACGATCCGGTTTGGGACGACAATGATCGCGTGCCGTTTTCACCGGCGCCTAAGCGCAGAAAGCTGAGCCAGGTTCACGATTTGCTGACAAACACGTTTGACGACCGAGGCGACAGCCACGGCTTGCCCGCCGTCAATGCCAACACGCTGGGCGGAACGCCTGATTCCAGCTGGTTCACCAACCGGCACGGCGTCAGACAAATGACGACCGAGGAGCTCGGCCGCGGTCCGCTACGGGGCGATGGACCGGATACGATCCGTCCCTGGACGATCGTCGCGGCAAAGACCGAAGGGATTTCTCCGGGCTTCACCATCCGCGACAGCCAGGACGTCATTTACTTCATCAAGTTCGATCCCAGGAGCAATCCCGAAATGTTGACCGGAGCCGAGGCCATCGGGATCCGCTTCTTTCATGCCTTCGGTTACAACGTCCCTGAGAATTACATCACCGTATTTGATCGGGCGAACCTGAAGGTCGGCGAAAAGGCCGTTCTCGAAGACACCGACGGAAGAGAACGGAAGATGCGCAGCTCCGACATCGACGACCTGCTTGAAAAGGTTCCGCGGTTGCCCGATGGGCGTTACCGGGCCATCGCAAGCCGCGGCCTGCCAGGCGCCGACATCGGCCCGTTCCGTTACCACGCCACCCGCGCCGACGATCCCAATGACATCTTTCCTCACGAAGACCGCCGCGAGCTGCGCGGGCTGAGGCTTTTTTGCGCCTGGCTCAACCACGATGATTCGCGCGCGATCAACACGCTGGACATGTTCCTGCCGGAGCGATATGTGCGCCACCACCTCATCGACTTCGGTTCGATTCTCGGCAGCGGCAGCTTGTGGCCACAAAGCCGGCGTGACGGCAACGAATACAAGCTTGAATGGAAACCGGTCCTCAAACGTGCCTTTTCCCTGGGCCTGTGCGAAGCCGACTGGCAGGCAATCCGCTATCCGCGCTACCCGTCAGTCGGGCGCCTCGAGTCCAAAGTGTTCCAGGCAGAAAAGTGGAAGCCGCTGTATCCCTGTCCGCCCTTTGTCCGAATGGATGATGACGACGCGTTTTGGGCGGCGCGTATCATCATGCGCTTCAGCGACGAACAGATTGCCAGCATCGTCAGGTCAGCCCGCTATTCCGATCCGGCCGCCGCCAACTATGTGACACGGTGTCTGATTGAACGCCGCGACAAAATCGGACACGCCTATCTGACGCGGCTGAGCCCCCTGTCGGAGTTCGAGATTTCCGCTGAACACCAGCTGGTATTTAAGAACCTGGCTGTCCAATACGGGTTCGGCCGCGCCCCGGCTGGATATCGCGCGCGCTGGGCGCCCTATGACAACGACACCCGAACAGCCCGGCAGTCGACTGATTGGGAGACGACGCAGTCCCCGTCTCTACCCGTCCCTTCCAGTGTCCGCTCTACTGTTGGATACCATCGCGTCGAGATTGTCGCCTCCGATGACGCCGCGGCGTACATGAAGACGCCCGTGTTTGTTTACATTCGAAACCGGGATGGGAAGATCGAGATTGTGGGAATCCACCGGTCCGAGCCCCGAGCGTAAGAACGTGTGAAAAAATCGAAACCCACCCCGTTTCTCTCGCCCCTCCGGGGCTCATGGAGGCGCCGAACCCTAAACCCAGGGCTCCCCCGCCCTGGGTTCTATTATTTGCCCCCTTCGGGGGCACGACATTGGCCCCCCGCATCGGGGTGAGAACCGTTGGGCCGTCGCAGGAGTCGAAACGAAAGTCGCCCCGCAGGGGCGAAAGATTAAAGCCCAGGGCGTAAGGTCGTGTGAAAAAATTAAGAAAAACCTCTTGACTAGCTATGGCGCTAGTGATATAATCCTCTTCAAGTGAGGAGTATGCCATGGGCTATCAATCCAAAGTGCAGGTGAT
>JBPCNK010000239.1:0-9263 GCA_051001345.1 Acidobacteriota bacterium
TGCGGTGATATTGTACTTGCGCCGTAGCGCGGATTAATCGGATTAACACGGATTAAGCGGATTAATTGCAATGCGTCGGGATTGATAAGACCAACTCAAGTGCAATGCGTCTAATCCGTTTAATCCGTGTCAATCCGCGCTACATTGTTGCGAGCCGTTTTCTAATTGCCCGAAGAACGATGATCACAATTCAACGATTTTGGCAATTGGTAGCATTTGCGCCGAAGCAGTTCGTCAACGGGTTCCGTAATCTTCCACCAGTACTTGCCGGACGTGCCGGTAGTGAGCATCCGTCGAAAGGATCGGTAGTCCATATTGCATAGCGGAGGCCGCAATCCAAATGTCATTGGTGGGGATCGGAGTTCCCGCCTCGCGCAGAGACTCAACAATCAGCGCGTACCTGGTAGCTGTCTCGTCATCGATGGAGAGAACGCCGACGCGCGGAGATGAGAGAAACATCTCGAGCTCTCTTCGGTTTTTTTTCAGGCGGCTCCCATGGAGAAAGCCGGCGTGCAGTTCTCCCAAAACGATGGGTGTGATGAAGATTTCTTCGGCCCGCTGGAGAGCCACCTTCAGCTCGGGATGCCCCCGCATGAAGGACGAATACGCCGAAGTATCCAGCAGGACCCGAATCAGCGCCACATCTCCTCGTCGACGACGCGCTGGGCGGCCAGCGACCGTTCAAACGCCGCCGCCTCCTGTTTGGACCAGGAGCCTGCCAGCTGGTCAAGATCGTGGTGGCGGCGCGGGAGTGTTTTTGCATTGCCTGTACCGGCGCCGGCGCGGTCTTCGAGCAGACTGGCGACGGCCTTGTTCAGGCTGATAGCCTGCTGCTTGGCCCGCCGGCGGATCAACGCAGCCAAATGCTCGGGAATATCCCGGAGTGTTATCGCTTTCACGTCGCGCTCCTGGATGCATCAAGGATGCATCATAGTGATGCAGAAATTGTGGCCTGAAACCAAGCTGCTGTCAAGGTTACGCTCGGGGAGCGGTGCGGTGTTGAAATTAGAAATTGCGGTTCGTTCGAAAATCGGGGACTGGGGATTGGGGATTGAATTTCGGATTGTGGATTGGGGATTGCCGAGGTGATTTGGTGATTGCGGATTGGGGATTGCCGATAATCCAAATTCAAAAAACTGCAAAAAATCCTGTCGAAAATTAGGGCAGCAGGCGGACAATGGCTGCACGTCTTTCATTTCGGGAGCCACCATGCATAACCGACGCGAATTTCTGATTAGTTCCGCACGCGCGGCCCTGGGCGCATCGATGCTGCCCGGGTTGCCGGCGCTGGCCGCGCCGCCGGCCGAGTGGCGCAATCGCCAAAGCGGCATGGCGTATCGCCGGCTGGGCAGGACCGGGGTGATGGTCTCCGAAGTCGTCATGGGAGGCAACACGATCTCTCCGGACAGCTATGAACACGTTCTCCTGGCTCTTGACGGCGGCCTCAATTATCTGGACACCGCGCCCGCCTACGGCGGTGGAAAGAGCGAAGCAGGCTACGCCCGGGTGATCGGCGCGCGCGGCCGCGACAAGTTTTTCCTGACTACCAAGGTCAGTCTTTGGGACGTCAACCGAAACAAGCTGTACCAGGACATTTTTAAAAGCTTGCCCGCTTCCGACCAGACCCGTCTAAAGGGCAAGGCCGCCGACGAAATCGCCCGCCGGCAGGCCGATGCTCCCGACTACTTTTGCAATTACTTCAACTCGCAGCGCGGCGAGCTGGACGCCGCGGCGCTGGCCAACGTGATGGAAAAAGAATACGGCCGGCGCGTCGATCGCAAGGCCAATTACCGAAAAGTCATTGTCGATTCCGTCGAACAAAGTCTCGCGCGCCTGGGGACCGATCACGTCGATTTCATGATGTGCCCGCACGGCGCCAGTACTCCGCATGAACTCCAGAATTACCCGGAGATCTTTGAAGCCTATGAGTCGCTGCGGAAGGCCGGCAAGGTCCGCTACCTGGGAGTCACCGCCCACACCGACCCGGCCGGAATTCTGGAAGCGGCTTCGCAAAACAAGTCGTACTCGATTGCGATGATCGCCTACAACATCGTCAATCAGAACTACGTCGCCGCCGCGCTCGAGAAAGCCTCAGGGCGCGGATTGGGAGTCATCGCCATGAAGGTAGCCCGGCCCGTCTTTCCCAGCCCCACTCGTCCGGCCGAACCAGCGCGCGCCAGGCTGATTGAAGACGCCGTTGCGGGGCCGTGGAAGCCGCCCCAGAAAGCCTACCTGTGGGCCTTGCGCAATCCACACCTGGGCGCCGTCATTTCGGAAATGGTCGACGCAGCCATGGTCCGCGATAACCTGCCGCTGGCTGGAAAATCGAAGGCCGGGCTATGAAGGGACGCCATCGTTTCCTCGTTTCCTCCGCGGCATTTGTCGCGGTCGGACTGGGGATCGCAATTGCAGCGGCCCCGCCGCCGGCGCGCCGGTCCTTGCGCGAGGTCAATGAAGTCGCCGCTCCCGCAGCCAACAAAGTCATTGCCATTATTGGAGCCACACTCGTTGACGGGCGTGGCGGGACTCCCGTGGCCGATGCGGTCGTGGTCGTGCGCGGCTCGCGGATTGTCGCCGCCGGAACGCGCGCGGCGGTCGCAGTTCCGCTCGGCGCGGAAGCCGTCGATGCATCCGGACAGTGGCTTGTGCCCGGTTTGATCGATTCGCATTTTCACCTGGACGGCGACGCGACATTGCCCCAACTATTCCTGACGCACGGTGTTACTTCGGTGCGCGATCCCGGGCAGTGGATTGAGGCCTACGACGGCGTGAGGAAAAGCGGCGCCGAGATTCCGCGGCTGTTTCTGGCCGGCCCGCACCTGGACACGGCGCCGCCGGCCTACCCGGACGATTCCTACATCGCACGCGATCCGGAAGAGACACGGCAGGCCGTCCAGCGGGCCGTAGCTTCAGGCGCCTCGTCGATCAAAGTGTACTTTCGATTGCCGCTGGCTTCGATTCAGGCCGCCGTTGCGGCCGCGCACGCGCGCGGGATTCCAGTCACGGCGCATCTGGAAATCGTTGACGCTGCCGATGCCCTGCGCGCCGGAGTCGACGGCATCGAGCATGTCACGTCCTTTGGAACGGCGCTGCTGCCGCCGCGCGAAGCCGAGAAATATCGCCAGGCGGTCCTGGCCGACAACAACGCGCGCCGCGAGGGCCGTTACGAGATGTGGAGCCGCCTGAAATTTGACACGCCGCGCGCGGCCGAACTCTTCAAACTGATCGGCCGCCGGCAGACGTTCGTGTCGGCCACGCTGGCCGTCTTTGAACGACGCACCGGGGACCGCAATACGACGGCCGTACATGTCGAGGGGTTCCACAACATGAAGGCCTTTGTCGGGCGCGCCGCCAGCGCCGGCGGGCGCGTCGTCGTCGGGTCGCACTCCGGAGTGCCGCATGCCGAGCGGGGCTGGGCCTACCAGCGGGAGATGGAACTGCTGGTTGACAGCGGCCTGTCGCCGCTGGAGGCGATCACGGCCGCGACACTTCAGAATGCCCGATTTTTCCGGATCGAAGAACGTCTTGGAACGATCGAAGCAGGAAAGCTGGCCGACCTGGTTTTGCTCGGCGCCGATCCGGTCAAAGACATCGCAGCCATGCGGCAAATCCGTCGCGTCATGTTGAACGGACGGTGGGTCGACTCGAAGTGAAACAGGCTTCAGGGGTGAGGATTCAGGGGTCAGGTTTCCGGGGGTCAGGATGTGATCGTGCTCATGGACGTGCTCGCTGTGTCCTAGGCCGGATTATTCACATAATGAAAAACCTAGTCACGAATTTCACGAATGATCCCGAATCGATGAACGGCATTGAGCACCTTTGGCGGGGCTTGCAGTTTCAATAAGCCGCCTCGGTCACCGATTTGAGCAACCAGTTGTCGAAACCTATATGTTTTCGTGTCATTCGGGATGATTCGTGAAATTCGTGACTAAGCTTCTTGCTTTTTTGTGAATAAACCGGGCTAGGACCGACCACCCCAAAGCTGACAGGCTGGAAGCCTGCCCACTCTACTTGTATTCCTGCCCCTTATCACTTGCCACTTGAATGGGTGAGCGACGGGGCTCGAACCCGCGACCACCGGGGCCACAACCCGGTGCTCTACCTAACTGAGCTACGCTCACCACAAAAAAGAACTGCCATCGTAGCACAAAAGCAGGGGTCAGGGGTCAGGGGTCAGGGGTCAGGGGGCAAAGCAATTGCTACGTTCCGGTTTCACTGTGGATTCGCTTCACTGTTCACAATATTCACGATTCAAATGCCCGGAAGCCGGAGCCGGATTACTGCCTTGCCTCGGGCTCTTCTGAGGCCTACAATACGCAACAACTAAAGTCTTTCCGTTTTTGTAAATCGAGGAGTGTACCCCATGAAAAACCTTCGCTTGACTTGCTTGCTTTTTGTCGTTGTCACCGGCCTGTGTGCTGCCGTTGTGACAGCCCAGTCGTCCACCGCGACTGTCACTGGCACGGTCAAGGACGCCAGTGGCGCGGTGATCCCCGGCGTGGAGGTCGTCATCATCCACGTGGAGACAAACCGGCGGGCGGAGGCCGTAACCAATGACCAGGGAATCTTCAATTCGGTGCCGCTCGCGGTAGGAGAGTACCGTCTGGAGGCGGAGATCCCCGGGTTCAAGCGCGCCGTGCGCACTGGCATTACCCTGCAGGTGCAGCAGGCCGCCGTCGTCGATTTCGTTCTTGAAATCGGCGAAGTAGCCGAGCAGGTCCTGGTCAAGGCTGACGCGTCGGTGCTGGAGCCGACAACTTCGTCGGTGGGTAAGGTGGTCGACAACCGCAGGATCGTCGATCTGCCGCTGAACACGCGCAACGTCTATACGCTGATTTTTCTGACTCCGGGCGTGACCGGAAGTATCGGCAACAATTACGGCGACATGCGCTATTCGGTCAACGGAGCGCGGCAGCGCATGCACGACACCTTGGTCGATGGCGTGTCGGCGTCGCACCCGACCGTCAACGGCGGAGGCGGCATCTCGGTGTTTCCTTCAGTCGACGCCATTGAAGAATTCAAGGTCATGGGCGCCAATTTCCCGGCCGAATTCGGGCGCAGCCAGGGTTCCGTCCTCAACGTCGTGTTCAAGTCGGGCGGAAACCAGTTGCACGGCAGCGCCTACGGGTTTCTGCGCAACTCCGCCATGGACGCCAACAATTTCTTCAACAACAGCCGCAACATTCCTCTCGGGAGTTTCAAACGCAGCCAGTTTGGCGGTACGATTCTCGGGCCGATCGTCAAAGACCGGACGTTTTTTCTGGGATCCTACGAGGGCCTGCGCGAACGCGGGTTCCGCACCACGACGTTCACGGTTCCAACCCTGCTGGAGCGCCAGGGAGACTTTTCCAAAACGCTGGCGTCCAACGGACAGCTGATCCGCATCTTCGATCCGTTCACGACGCGGGCCAATCCGAGCGGCAGCGGCTTCATTCGCGACCAGTTCACCGGAAATGTCATTATGGCTAACCGCTTCGATCCCGTCGCGCTGCAGGTGCTGAAGTTTTACCCGGCGCCCAATACCCCCGGCAACCCGGTCACCAACCAGAACAACTACACCAACAGCGGGTCCAGTTCGATCAATCTGGGCCAATTCGATGTGCGCATCGACCACAACATTTCCGCGGACAAGAAGTTTTTCACGCGCTACTCGCGCCGGCTGATCGAAGACGTTCCGCCGGTGCTGTTTCCCGAAGGCCTCGCCAACGCCGAAGGGCGCGTCAATCAGGAAGATCACGTGCACAGCGGCATGGCCGACTACACGCAGACTCTTTCACCCAACACCGTATTGTCCGGACGGCTCGGTTTTTCACGGACCCTTTTTATCTTCAATAACCAGGGGCTCGGCTTTAAGCCGTCGTCGCTCGGCCTTCCCGCGGCGATCGATCAGGCCGTCGATCGCCAGATGTTCCCGCGTTTCAATGCTTCCAATTACGTCTCGCTGGGAGGAAACGACCATCGTTACAACGCCTTCATGAATTACACAGCCTCAGCCAGCATTTCGAAGGTGCTGGGCTCGCACACATGGAAGATGGGATTTGAGGGGCGGATGATCCGGGTCAACGTCTGGGAGGCGCGCGACGCGGGGGCTTTCAGCTTCTCGGCCGGCATGACCCAGGGACCCAATCCCACGCAGGCCAGTTCGACGGCGGGCAACAGCATCGCCTCGCTGCTGCTGGGCACAGGTAGCTCGGGCAACCTGATCCAGGCCTGGAAGAATGTCGCGTCGCAGAGCTTCTACTACGCCGGCTACCTTCAGGACGACTGGAGGGTGACGCGCCGCTTGACTCTGAATCTGGGCCTGCGTTACGACGTCGAAATGCCGCGCACGGAGCGCTACAACCGGATGAATTATTTCGATCCGTATGCCCCGTCGCCACTGGCAAGCACGGTTCCGGGCTTTTCAAATCTGAAGGGGGGAGTCGTATTTGTGGGCGTCGGCGACCAGGATCGCACGCAGTTTATCACCGACAAGAATAATTTCGCGCCCCGCGTCGGATTGGCTTACCAACTGGACACGCGCACGGTTATCCGCGCCGGCTATGGCCACATCTACGGCCTGTCTCCGCAAGCCGCCCAGGGAACCATCGGACCGTTCGGCTTCCGCGTCGAGAACCCGTGGGTAACCTCGCTGGACAACATCACGCCGTTCAACCGTCTCAGCAACCCCTATCCGCAGGGCTTTCAGCCGCCGCCGGGAGCGTCCCGCGGACTGCTCACGGGGGTAGGCGGAAGGTTGGAAGGAGTCTTGCGTGATACGGTGACTCCCTGGTCGCAGCAGTGGAACCTGACTGTTCAGCGCGAGCTTCCGTCGCAGATTCTGATGGAGGTCGCCTACGTGGGCACGCGCGGCTTGCAGTTGTCCCGCAACGGCGAAGGCGGCCTGACACTCAACCAACTCGATCCCAAACACATGGCGCTCGGCTCGCAACTCAACCAGCTAGTCGACAACCCTTTCTTCGGGATCGTCAACAGTGGCGTCCTGATCAACCAGCGAATCAGCCGGGCGCAGTTGCTGCGTCCCTATCCGCAGTTCACCGACATCATCCCGCTGTTTTCGAGCGGATCTTCGTCGATCTACCACGCGCTGCAGGCAACCTTCAGCAAGCGCCTGAGCGCCGGACTGCAATTTGACGGCTCCTACACCTGGGCCAAGAGCCTCGACGACGGGGAAAGCCATCAGGACAGTTACAACGTGCGCGCCAGTCGCTCGCTGTCCGACATCGATCTTTCGCACCGCCTCGTCATGAGCTACATCTATGAGCTGCCGTTTGGCCAGGGACGCCGCTTCGGAGGGAACGGCTCGGAGCTGGTCGAAGCGCTGCTGGGCGGCTGGCAAATCAACGGGATTACGACGTTTCAGTCGGGTACACCGCTGGCGATCTCCGCTACCAACTCGGCCGGCATTTTCAGCCAGGCGATTCGCGCCAACAACAACGGCACAAGCGGCAGACTGACCACCCCGGTGCACACGCGCCTGAACGCGTACTTTGATAAGAGCGTGTTCTCACAGCCGCTGAACTTTACATTCGGCAACATGTCCACGCGCCTGTCCGACATCCGCAACGACGGCGTGCGCAACTTCGACCTGTCGCTGTTCAAAGAATTTGCGGCCACTGAGCGGATGAAGGTTCAGTTTCGGGCCGAAGCGCTCAACGCCTTCAATACGCCGCGCTTTGGGTCTCCCAACACCAGCGTGACATCGTCATCGTTTGGCGTGATTACGTCGCAGGCCAATTCACCGCGGCAGATCCAGCTCGGATTGAAGTTGCTCTGGTAGGGGCCGTGCCAGTCGCCAGTCGCCGGGCGCCAGTCGCCGGTCAGTCGCCAGTCGCCAGTCGCGGCTGGATGATTGAAAGGAAAAGCAAAAGCAGTCACGAATTACACGAATTAAACGAATTAACCCGAAATCCGCTGATAGGATTTGCTCTCTGGTTCAAAAGGGGCGTCGCCAACCGGGTACGATTGACCTGCGAGCGTTCGGGTCATTCGGGTTCATTCGTGTAATTCGTGACTGCTTTTGCTTTTCTCCTGCAATAGGCGCTGCGTCGTCTGCATTACGCCGCCCACTGCCGACTTATTAATTGTGGCTTTGCCGCGCGGTGTCCTCTGCGATGCCATGGTTGCTGCCATTCTGGCCATTGAGATTGAAAGGGTCGGAGAAGGGCCGCTCGCTTACGCGCGCGGCACCGCTAGATGCGCGCCAGACGCGCTCACTTCCAGGCCCACGCTCAAAATTTTCATCCGGGGCGATGAATCCCGGATTAAGAAACGCTCTAGCCCGGTTTATTCACAAAAAAGCAAAAAGCTTAGTCACGAATTTCACGAATTATCCCGAATGATACGAAAAAATATCGGTTTCGACAACTGGTTCTCAAAGCGGTGGCTGCGACAGCTTGTTGGAACTGCAGGCCCGGCCAAAGGTGCTCAAAAGCTGTTCATAGATTCGTGATCATTCGTGAAATTCGTGAAATTCGTGACTAGGTTTTTTATTGTGTGAATAATCCGGGCTAGGATCAATGTTGTTGGTATCAATTCAGATGTTACAGTCCCATAATAATTCAGAGGATACAGTCGTGGTGACATTGACACGCGTGGCAAGAACTCGAGGGTCACCGCTCTCTTCGTTCGTGGCACTGACGTCCGCGGTACTGACTGCCCGCTCGCTTACGCTCGCGGCCCTGTGCTTGTGCGCCATCTTCTCGCTTCAGCCCGTTGAGGCGGCCAGTCGCTGGAAAGCCGGCGTGGCGAGCATCGACATCACTCCGGTTGCTCCGGTCTGGATGGCCGGTTACGCGGCGCGAACCCGCCCCTCGGAAGGAACACTGGCGCCGTTGCGGGCCAAAGCGCTCGCGTTGAAGTACGGCCAGGACAAACCGGCGGTGCTTGTCGCCGCCGACCTGCTCGGATTTCCCGCTGATGTCAGCCGCCGCGTTGCAGTCCGGCTGCAGGAGAGTCTCGGGCTGCAACGAGATCGCATCATTTTCAGCGCTTCGCACACGCACGGCGGACCGGTGGTTCGCCATTCGCTTGCGGTGGCCTACGACCTGGACGCGGCCGCACAGGCCGCCGTGGAAGCCTACACAATCGAGTTGGAAGATAAGATTGTTGCAGTGGTCGGGTCCGCCTTGCGAGGATTGCAGCCCGCTCGGCTCGGCTTCGGACAAACACGCGCCACGTTTGCCGCCAATCGCCGCCAGCTGCGCGACGGGCAGTCCGTCGGCCGCGTCCAACGTCCCGCTCCGGTCGATCACGATGTGCAG
>JBPCNK010000240.1:0-10638 GCA_051001345.1 Acidobacteriota bacterium
GTCGTGGCCGGTGGCACGGACCCGGCTCGCGTCGCTCGCGGCGCCGTTGATGGCTGGCCCTCTGGCAAGTGCGGGGACTTGGATCGGTTCAGCTTTTTTCTGGCGACTGGCGACTGGCGACTGGCGACTGATTCAGACCCACATCCCAGGCACTACGCCCCGGCAGCCCGGACATCGATCCGAACTCATTACATTCTTCAGAATCTGGTACCCATGGCGCTCCACCAGAAGCTGGCCGCAGTGATGGCAGTAGGTGTTCTCGAAGGTCCCGACACGTCCGGGGAGATTGCCGGCATAAACATAGTGCAAACCGGCAGTCTTTCCGATCGCAGCTGCGCGCAGCAGCGTGGCAGCCGGAGTGTTGTCCGGCCCGGTCATTTTGTAATCCTTGTGAAAGGCCGTGACATGCCAGGGAATGTCGGGGGAAACCGACACAAGGAAGTCGGCCGCCCGGCGGATCTCCGCATCGGAGTCGTTGAAGCCCGGAATCAGAAGCGTCACGATCTCGACCCAGAATCGCATTTCATGCAACCGGCGGATTGTCCACAGCACCGTCTCGAGCAGGCCGCCCAACTGCCGATAGTTCTTGTCCTGCATCGATTTCAGATCGACCTTGTAGGCATCGACCCAAGGCCGGATGTAGTCGAGCACTTCAGGCGTGCCATTGCCGTTGGAGATAAAAGCGGTTTTTAGATTGGCTCGGCGTGCTTCCCGGAAAACTTCCACCGCCCACTCGGCTGTAATCAGCGGCTCATTGTACGAGCTGCCCGCAACGCGCGCCCCGTGGCGCACGGCCATTCTCGTCAGCTCGGCGGCCGATATGTCGGTGGGCTCTACGCCTGCCGTGGCGTCGCGCAGCGTCTGCGACGTGACCCAATTCTGGCAGTACGCGCAGTGATAATCGCAACCCAGCATTCCAAAGGTGAGCGTTTTGGATCCGGGCAGCAGATGAAAGAAGGGCTTCTTTTCAGTGGGATCGCACTGCAGAGCGCCGACGTAGCCATGCGGGACGAGCAACCGGCCGCCCTGGTTGAAGCGCACTTTGCAGACGCCGCGCCGGCCTTCCAGGATCAGACAGCGATGGCCGCAGGCAAAGCAACGCAGTCGATTGTCGTCGAGCTTCTCGTACAGGTCGCCTTCGACGACGCGCTGGTCCAAGACATTGGCAAGCGTCGCTTCAGCCATATCTCAATTGTAGCGGCATTATCGGTGGGGAACGCCGTTTCGTTAATTTTGAGGGCGATATTGTACTTGCGCCTTAGCGCGGATTAATCGGATTAATCGGATTAACACGGATTAATTGCAATGCGTTGGGATTGAGAAGTGCAACCAAGTGCAATGCGCCTAATGACAATCCGGGGAGCAATTCGACCACGAGCACGTGCACGTCAACGAGCACGATCACGCCCTGACCTCTGAATCCTGAAGCCTGACCCCTAATCTAGGTCAACCACTTGGCCACAAGATCGCCGATAAAATAGGCCACCATGGCGACTCCCAGCCCGACCACAAGCATGTCGATACCGCTGCGGAAAATGCCGCGGCCGGTAAAAAAGCTACGGGCCGCTCCCACGGCGAAATGGGATACCATCGAAATGGAAAAGGACACAACCATCGCGGGAGCGCCTTCCAGAACCAGAAACGGCAAGATCGGAATGAAGGCTCCAACGGCAGTCGCAGCTCCTGTGACGAGACCTTCGTTCAGAGGTGTGGAGAATGCCTCGGTGATTCCCAGTTCAGTTCCTATTTTTTCCTGCAAAGCCTTCTCGCGATCGAGCATAACTTCAGCCGCCATGCGGCGAGCGCGGTCGGCCTGGACGCCTTTGGCTTCGTAGATTACGGCCAGCTCTTCCTGCTCGACTTCCGGCATCAGCCGCATCTCTTCGCGCTCCAGCTCGATCTCATGGTGGATGAACTCTTCGTGGCTCTTGGCGGCCAGGTAGCCGGAGGAGCCCATCGAAAGGGCGTCGGAGATCAGGCCAGCGATTCCAGAGACCAGGACGATGTGCGCTCCGGCGTCGGCGCCGACGACTCCTGCGACCAGTCCGAAGTTGGCTGTCAGGCCGTCATTGAAACCGTACACAATATTGCGCAAATGCCCGCCCGAGCCGAGCCGATGCCACGGTTCGCCGACGGCGCCCGTCAGCGTCCCGAGCGTCTGGGCGTGGGCCGCCGATTCCTGTGCCAGTGTCAGTGCCGTATCACGGGCATCGGCCTGCGGAGACTCTCTGTGCAAAGCCAGATAGCCGACAACCTCGCGCCCCTCTTCGCGCAGCAGAAAGGGCAGAAGGTACCTTGGGCCCATCCGTTTTCCCAGCCACGCCAGGATCCGGGCTCGCAGGCTGGGTCGACAGGAGCCTTGGACCGGGTGGCCGTTGTTGGTAAGGAGCTCGGCCCACAACTGAACATGGTGGTCTTCGACCTCGGCCAAGTGGAGGTAGATCTGTTTTTTGTGGTCGGACGGTTCGCTGCCCGCCAACACGCGATACAGAAAGGCTGCATCGGCCTCGTCGCGCCAATGTTCGAGCCACAAGTCGATATTGGGTTTTTCGGTTGCGAGGTCGGTCATTCTAGGGGGCAGGGGTTAGGGGTCAGAGGCGTAGTTTACTGGCTAATCTCCAATCGTACAATCCGAAATCAAATCCGCAGTCCGCAATCCGCAATGAATCCCCATTCCCCAATCCCTGATCCCAATTCTAGTGGACTGTAACATCTGAATTGATATTAACAAACCTAGTGACGCTGTGCGGTGCAGTCAAAAACGGCTTCACCACAGAGACACAGAGGACACAGAGATAACACAGAGAAAACACTTCGTACAAACGACCGGTTGTCCGTAAATCAAAGTATGCGTCTCAACGAACTTATTGAGGCAGTCATCGGCGCTGCGATCGAAGTTCATAAAACTCGTAAGCCCGCTTTTCTCTGTGTTCCTCTGTGTCCTCTGTGGTGAAGCCGGTCAAAAATAGGCCCCAGTGTTTCCTAGGCCGCCCGCGGAGGCGGATCAGTACGTCGGTACCAACTCAGATGTTACAGGCCACTAGCCATCGCTACGGTTTCTTCTTCTCCTTGAGCTTACCCTTGGGCTTTTCCTCTCCAGAATCAAACACTGCTAGAAAGTTCTCTGATCCCTTTAGCGCGGCGCCAGAATTCTCCAGTGCCAACAGGCTCTGGTCGTACAGCGCCTTATCTTGCTTCTCAATGGAAAGCTCGCGGATCTTTTCCACGCGCGGAGCGAACTCACGGGCCTTGTCGAGCGTCAGCTTGAAGGCCTTTTTCAGCCGCTTGGGTTCCTCCTTGACCTTGAACCGGTCGTCCAGGTTGTTCATCAACGAATCAAAGGCGGCGTTGTAGGACATCATCAGTTCCGATAGACGAAAGAATTCCAGCGGGTTTGGGTCGGGAGCCGCGCCCTTGGAAAGCTCCAGCCTGCGGTCCAGTTCGTCGAGGCGCGCAGCGGCGATCTTCAGGAAGTTCTCGGCGCGCTTGTCGATTTCCTGGAAGTCCCGAAGCTTCTGAACTTCCTCGGGCGAGAAAAAATCCGAACCTTGCCCCAACGCAACCGCGCCGGCCAAACTCATAAAAATCAGCGCCCAAAGGGTCTTCATTTATACACGCCGCTGAAAAGAATCTGAATGATCTTTGACCGCAGTTTGTCGGTCGCCTCAATCAGTTTTTGAAAGTGACCGGAATGTTCGGTTGGGACCGTCGACAGCTCTCCACGAAAATCGTCGCTGGACTTGCGCAGGCGAATCTCCAGTCGTTTTAACTCGCGCGAGCGGTCCTTCTTGTTGACCGGCCGGGCCAGTTCCTTTTCCAGCAATCCGAGCACTTGCTCGTAGTGGCCGCCCAGGCCATCAAGCGACGTCAGGCGTCCCTCCTTGCGGGTTTTTGAAATCTCCTTGGCGTATCGTTCGACGACGTCCTCGAAGAGGTTGATGCGGTCTTTGAAACCTGTTTGCGTCTGGTATCGATGTTGCTCGTGAGCTTCCAGGGAGCCCAGCGCGATGGTGTCGGCGCCCGGCGCCATCTGACACGCCAGTACTGCAGCAAAAATCAACTCGTGCATTTACATTCGCTCCGGCACTTCGATTCCGAGCAGTTCCAAGGCCCGCAACAGCCGGGATCGAGCATAATCAGCAACTACTAATAACAGATTCCGCTTTTCAATGTTTGTTTCGGAAAGAATATGATGTTTATGGTAAAAAAAGTTGAATTGCTGCGCCAGCGCGAAAGCATACTTGGCCAGATTGCCCACTTCCAGCGTTTCGACGACCTGCTCGGCCATCAACTCCAGGCGCAGGGAGCCGTAAACGAGTTCCCAGACCTCATTCTCATCAAGAACTTCGGACGAAGGCCGGCGGCGGGTGGCAAACTGCTCCAGCGTCTGGCGCCAGTTCGGATCCGAGTCGGACAGTTTCCGGTAGATGTTGTCGGCCCGGACCACCGAGTACTGGAGATACGGGCCGGTTTCGCCATCGAAGCTGAGCGCCTCTTTGAAATCGAAGGCGATCACCGAGCTGAGCGCGTACTTGGTCAGGAAATAACGCAGCGCGCCGACGGCAATCTTCTGCGCGATCGAGCGCTGGGCGGTTTCATCCAGCCCGATTTGACGAGTCTGCACTTCTTCAAGCGCCTTTTCGGTCAGTTTGTCGATAAAATCGTCGGCCTTGACTCCCAATCCTTTACGCCCTGAGACTTCAACATACGGCCGTTTTCGATCCTCTTCGGATAATGTGTAACCCAGTTCTTCGCAGCAGGCCGGCGACAGCGCAACCATTTCATAGGAAAAATGGATCGAGTTGGCGGCCTGTTCGGTGTAGCCGATTAAACGAACTCCTTCGGTAACGACACGCTGCAAGTAAGACTGCCGGGCATCGATGACGTTATAGACCCGACTGGCGCCTCCAAAGCGCGGCGGATGCCCCTCGCCGCTCAGGCTGCTCGCCCACAGCACGTGGCCGTCCTCCGGGTAGGTGTGAAAAGGGCGATAATGGAAATCGAGTCCGAGCAGTCCGAATTTCCACAACTGGTAGGCGATGTCTTTGCCGACGTACGTCACCGTTCCGTTGGAGCGCACGATGATTTTTTCGTCTGCGTTGGCGCCTTCGGTTTCCTCCAGCCGCATGACCCAGCAACCGGCCGTAGGGCCGCTTTCAGACAGATGAACGGCGCCGCTGGACTTGAGGCGCTCGAAGGCCTCTGTCCAGAACTTCAGGTGCAGAATCTCGCTTTCCCGGGGCAGCAGGTCGTAGCGCACACCGATGCGGCGCATCGTCTTGAGGTGACAGCCCACGATGCGGGTCGAAATATATTCGGCCAGTTCGGCCGTCGGGTTGTCGCCTTCTTCGATTTGCTTGAGCGTATCGGACCGCAAAGCAAGATGTTGCTGATCCTGGCCAAACCATTCGGTCACTTCCGCATAGAGGTCCCAGCAATAGTAATCAAATGGGTCGGCGACGTCCCGCACAGCCGCCAGGTCCATTTTTCGTAGATGCGTGAATCCGATGACCACATCGGCGACCTGGACCCCGGTGTTGTCCAGGTAATTGTGGATTTCTACGATATGTCCGAGAAACTTGAGAATCCGAACGAAGGAATCGCCGATGGCCGCGTTGCGCAAGTGGCCGATGTGGGCCGACTTGTTAGGGTTGATGTTGGTGTGTTCGACGATGATCTTGCCCGAATCGGTGCGAAAGGCGGCCTTTTGGTCGCGCTGCCGATAGGCTTCCATCAACAGGGCGGGCCGATCCAGGAAGAAATTGACGTAACCGGCGCCTGCCGCTTCGGCTCGAGCT
Organism: Acidobacteriota bacterium; assembly: GCA_051001345.1. GTDB lineage: Bacteria > Acidobacteriota > UBA6911 > JACQSX01 > JBPCNK01 > JBPCNK01. Next base: position 5,799 of record JBPCNK010000240.1, read on the forward strand.
ACTCCATCGGGCAGTTTCAGACCTGAGGCTATTTCCTGGGCAATTGCGCGGGGCGGTTTTCGCAACTTTTTGGCTAGTTCGAAGGCAACCGGGCAGGCCATTTCGCCGAACTCGATGCGGGGCGGTAACTCCAGCACCAGGCGGCCCACCTCGACGCTGAACTGATCGCTGATAAAGTGCCGCAGCGCTTTTTCGACTTTTTGCTGAATGCCCGCAAGGATCAAGATCTCTCCCGAAAAGAGCGATACTTTATCATAGGCAGGGGTCAGGCTTCAGGGGTCAGGGGTCAGGGAATTGCGGATTTTGGAATAAACAAGAGTTGGTCTAAGCGAGATCCATACGTCGCAATTATTTCAATCCACGATCCCTGATCCCTGACCCCTGAACCCTGAACCCTGGAGCCTGACCCCTGCTCTTCTTGACTTGCCCGGCGCAGCCTCGTAGACTCGGCCTCTTCATCGTATGGCACGCACCCTCTTTATTGACGCAGGCTCCGGCGTCAGCGGCGACATGCTGGCTGGCGCGTTGCTGCATCTGGGAGTCTCAGCCGACCGGCTGCGCGACGCTCTCGGGAAGCTGCCCTGGTCGGGCTTTGAGATCGAGCCACGTCCGGTCGAGCGATCCGGTCTTGGCGGGATCCAGTTTGTGGTGCGCGCCCCGGACCAGAAGGACCACCGCCATCTCAGCGGGATTTGCCGCGGTATCGAACAAAGTGAATTGGCCGATCGAGTCAAACGCCGCGCGATCGACATCTTCACTCGAATGGGCGCGGCCGAAGCGGCTGTTCACAATGTCCCGATCGAGAAGGTGCATTTTCACGAAGTCGGCGCCGTCGACTCGATTGTCGACATTGTAGCCATCGCATTTGGGCTCGAAGAGTTAGGTGTGGCGCGCTGCATCTGCTCACCCATCCGGGTGGGTTACGGGACCTTGTCGATCCAGCACGGCGAGTATCCGATCCCAGCTCCTGCCACGCTTCGTCTCCTCGAAGGAATGCCGACCTTTGCCGGCGATCTGCCGGGCGAGTTTACGACACCGACTGGAGCGGCGGCCATCGCTTCGATTTGTTCAGAATTCTCAAACCAGCCGCTCATGCAAATCGTTGGAGCCGGCTATGGCGCCGGCTCGCGCCAATACGAGCACTTTCCCAACATGCTGCGTCTCGTCCTGGGCCAGACGGGGGTCGCCGACGCGCTGGCGCCTATCGAAGAAGTTGTCTTGCTGGAAGCCAACCTCGACGATATGAACCCGCAGAATTACGATTACCTGTTTGAGCGCCTGTACAGCGCCGGAGCGCTGGAAGTCTGGCTGGCGCCGATTTCGATGAAAAAAAATCGGCCCGCTGCCTTGCTGTCGGTGCTGGCGCCGCCGGCGTTGCGACAGGCGCTGGCGCGCGAGATGCTGGAACACTCCAGCAGCCTGGGAGTCCGCTTTGAGAGCCGCAGCCGCTACGCGCTGCCGCGCGAAACTGTTGAGGTAGAGACAGCCTATGGAAAAGTGCATATCAAACGCGCTCGCCTCGGAGATAAGGTTTCGCACTTCTGGCCCGAATACGAAGACTGCCGCCGCCTGGCCGAAGCCAAGAGTGCACCGTTGAAAATGGTTCAGGCCGAGGCGTTGCGCGCATACTTGGACAAGTACGGAGAAACCCGGGAGTGAACGCGCGTGACGGATTGGTGGCAGGGAACCGGAATTCGGCGCAACCAAAAGAATAGCCGGCCACGAGCACGGGCGCGAGCACTTCAACGAGCACGATCACGTCCTGAAGCGGACTGAGAAGGCAACAAGGTGGCACCGTTCAACCGGCCACTGGCCACTGGCCACTGGCGACTTCTTGTCCCTGCGGGGATCTATACGTACGTCGGACAGCAATTCCAGGCTGGTAACTGAAAGAAAGCATAATGCCGACACGCAAGCGATTTTTTTTGACCACTCCGCTCTTTTACGTCAACGGGCCTCCCCACCAGGGACACGCCTACTCGACGATTCTGGCCGACGCCATTGCGCGCTACCACCGGATGTGCGGCGAGGACGTATGCCTGTTGACCGGAACCGACGAGCACGGATTGAAGATCCAGCGGGCGGCTGCCGAGGCCGGCCTGACTCCGCAGGATTTCTGCGATCGCATCGTCGCTCAGTTCCAGGCTGCCTGGAAGCGCCTTGGGATCCAGTATGACGCTTTCATCCGCACCACCGAAGACCGCCATACCGCCTCGGTTCAGCGCATGTTCGAAGTGATTCACAAGAACGGTTTCATTTACCCCGGCAAGTACAGCGGCTGGTACTGCGTCAGCTGCGAGTCCTACGCTTCGGAGGCCACCGAGGAGAACCGCAACTGTCCCGACTGCGGGCGGCCGACGGAAAAGCTGACCGAAGACACCTACTTTTTCAAACTCTCCGCGTTCCAGAAGCAGTTGACGGAATTCTATCGAGACAACAAGGATTTTGTCCTGCCGCCGACACGCATGAACGAAATCGCGAGCTTTGTCAAAGGCGGTCTGCGCGACCTGAGTATTACCCGTACGACGCTCACCTGGGGCATTCCGGTTCCGTTTGATCCGAAGCACGTCATTTATGTCTGGTTTGACGCGCTCAATGGCTATATTTCAGCTCTGGATTACGGCACGGACGGAAAGCTGTTCAAGAAATACTGGCCGGCCAGGACGCAACTGGTGGGCAAGGACATCATGCGTTTCCACGCCGTCTACTGGCCCGCCTTTCTAATGGCGGCAGGACTTGAGCCGCCCCGGCAGGTGTTGGCACACGGATGGTGGCTGAGCGGCGGCGAGAAAATCTCGAAATCGCGCCAGAATTTCGCGACAGTCGACGAGTTGTGTGACCTGTTTGAGCCGGACTCTCTCCGCTATTTTTTCCTGCGCGAAGCTCCCATCGGCGGCGATGGAATCTTTTCGCTGGATGGCATCATCGGGCGCAACAACAGCGACCTGGCCAACGATCTCGGCAACCTGGCCAGCCGCAGCCTGAAAATGGTCGAGACGTATTTTGAGGGAATCCTGCCGGAGTGGTTCGACCAGGAAGGCGTCGAGCCGGGAGGCGACTTGCGGGAGTTTTCGCGTGAAACGATCCGGCTGTTCAAGGGAAATTTTGAGAAAAGTAACATCAGCCGAGCGCTGGAAAACGTCTGGGAGTTGATCGGCTCGGCCAATCGCTACATTGTCAGCAACGAACCCTGGAAGCTGGCCAAGGATCCTGCGCAGAAACCGCGCCTGGGAACGGTTCTATACAACTCTTGCGAAACACTGCGGGTCCTGTCTGTCCTGCTGGCGCCGATTGTGCCCGATGGCGCGCAGCGGCTGTGGACGGCGCTGGGTTGCAGCGGCAAAGTGTCAGACGTCAACATCCTCAAGCTGGGCTGGGGCGAACTGCGTCCCGGCACCCGCATCGGCGCCGTCCAATCTATCTACCCACGGCTGGAGCGCGAAAAACTCATGGCGGCCATTCAGCAGCCGGAGCCTGCGACCATTGCGAATTCGGAAAAGGAGCAGCCGGAAAAGAACAAGAAGCCGGCTGAAGAAGCCCGCGCAGCCGACACCAGCGCGCGCGTCAGCATCGAGGAGTTTGCACGCATCGAGATGCGCGTCGGATTGGTCAAACATGCCGAGCGCGTGCCGGGTTCGGACAAACTCCTAAAGCTGCAGATCGACATTGGTACGGAAGTGCGCCAGGTCGTCGCCGGCATAGGAAAGGCCTATCAGCCCGAAGCGCTTGTCGGCCGCAAGGTCGCCGTCGTGGTCAATCTCAAACCCGCCAAATTGATGGGCGTTGACTCGGACGGAATGGTCGTGGCTGCCTCCGAAGCAGGCAAGCCCGTGCTGGTATCCTTTGTCGAAGAAGTGAAGGTCGGATCCCGGCTCAAGTAGCTCATGAAATCCCCCTGTCCTCACCGCGCCGTGGATTCCCATTGCCATCTGGACATGCCCCAATTTGATGCCGACCGCGCCGATGTTGTGGCGCGTGCCGGCACCGACTTAGCCGCCGTGCTGACGGTGTGCACGGCCACCCCTGACGAGGATCTGAGACAATTCCTCCGGTTGCTGGACTCCCAACCGTGGTTGTTCGGCGCCGTCGGAATTCATCCCCATGATGCGCGCTTCGGATCGGAGGCCTTCCTCGAGCAGATCGGTGCATTGTTTGAGCATCCACGGCTGGTGGGGTGGGGTGAAATCGGACTCGATTACCACTACGACCACTCACCGCGCGACCAGCAGAAACTCTGGTTTGAGCGGCAGGTCGAACTAGCCCAAAAGAAAGAGCTGCCGGTTATTATTCATAGCCGTCAGGCCGAGTCCGATATTCTGGAGATTCTCGAGCAGCATCGTGGTGGTCCGCTGCGCGGCGTCTTTCACAGTTTTTCCGCCGACGCTGTCACGGCCCGGCGCGGTCTCGAACTCGGATTTTATCTTTCCTTTTCGGGAATGCTCACGTTCCGCAAAGCAGACGCCCTGCGCGAGATCGCGCGGGATACTCCGCTCGATCGTCTGTTGATCGAGACGGATGCTCCCTACCTGGCGCCCGAACCCTGTCGGGGCAAACGCAATGAACCAGCCTGGGTCGTGCGCGTCGCCGAAACGCTTGCGGCACTGCATGGCGTCGCCGTTCAGGAAGTCTGTCGGCAGACCACCGAAAACTTTTGCAGGCTGTTTGGGGTTGATGTCAAATGAGACCTCGTATTCTTGCCACTAGCAGATTCTATATTACCTGAATTATGCATGGCCGCTCGGCGATTTGAGAACTCGGAAGGAATGAACCATTTGGTGACCTCAGTAAAGATGGGGTAAAACGGGAATGTCTCAGAGCGGCAAACTTGGGACAATCCACC